>NZ_JBFTRB010000011.1:0-141296 GCF_056399305.1 Arthrobacter sp. 01N444 | reverse complement strand
GTCCTGCCCGGCTACGGCACCGTCCCCGCCGGCTGGGCCCGGGAACGCATCGGCGCCGGGACGAACGCCGAGGACCGGAACTTCAACCTCTGGCTCCGCCGGGTCTACACCCACCCCGGCGCCGGCGAGCTCGTCGCCATGGACTCCCGCGCCCGGCTCTTCCCGCCCGGGCACCGCCGCTTCATCCAGGCCCGCGACGATACCTGCCGCACCCCGTACTGCGACGCGCCCATCCGCCACCTGGACCACATCATTCCCTGGCACACCGGCGGCCCGACCACCACGGACAACGCCGCCGGACTTTGCGAAGCCTGCAACCACACCAAAGAAAACCCCGGCTGGAAAGCACGCCCCAGCCCTGAAGCCGCACCCGGATCCGCCTTGAGCATCGGCGCGAGGCACACCCTCGAACTCACCACCCCCACCGGCCACACGTACCGTTCCACAGCGCCGCCCCTGCCCGGAACGCCTGCCGGCGAAGCGAGCGCGGATTCCCGCCGCCAGCGCCGCGACGAGCGGCATCGCGCGAAGACGCTCAAGCGTATGCGGCACTCAGGCTCACTGGCGGCCTGAGCGTCGAACGGATCTCAAGCTGTCCAGGCTTGCACGTACAAAAAAGCCGCCCGCCGATCAGAATGATCAGCGGGCGGCTTTAGGGCAACTCGTCGGCGGGCTTTAGCGCGCGCCGATCTCCTCCGGCTCGGGCTCGCTGTCGGCCGAAGCTGAGGCTGAAGCCGCGGGCCGGAGCTTGGCGCCCTCGACATCGACGTCCGGCAGGATCCGGTCCAGCCAGCGGGGCAGCCACCACGCCTTCTCGCCGAGCAGGTACATCACGGCAGGAACAATCGTCATGCGGACCACAAACGCGTCCACCAGGACACCGAAGGCCATCGCGAAGCCAAGCGGCCGGACCATGTTCAGGTGCGAGAAGATGAAGCCGGCGAACACGCTGACCATGATGATGGCGGCGGCGGTGACTACGGACGCGGCATGGCTGAAGCCGGTGCGGACCGCATGCCGGGCCGATTCCCCGTGCATGAAGGACTCACGCATGCCCGAGGTGATGAACACCTGGTAGTCCATGGCCAGCCCGAACAGCACGCCGATCAGGATGATTGGCAGGAAGCTCAGCACGGCGCCCGGGTTTTCGACGCCGAACACCGTTCCCAGCCAGCCCCACTGGTAGACCGCGACGACGGCTCCGAAGGCGGCCGCGAGCGAGAGCAGGAAACCGCCCGTGGCCAGCAGCGGCACCACGATGGAGCGGAACACGAGCAACAGCAGGATCAGGGACAGCCCGACGACGATGGCCAGGTACGGGGGCAGGGCATCGCCGAGTTTGGCGGAGACGTCGACGTTGCCGGCGGTCTGGCCCGTGAGGCCGATGCTGACCCCGGTGGAATCCTTGATGCGGTCCTTTTCGGCGCGCAGCTCGGAGACAACCTGGACAGTGCTCGCGCTGGCCGGGCCCTCCCGCGGGATGACCTGGAACACCGCGGTGCGGCGGTCCTCGCTCAGCGCCACAGGAATGGCGGCGGTGACGTTGCCAGTGCCGCGGAGGATGTCGGCGACGTCGAGCTGCTTGGCGGTGGCTTCCTCCGCGCTCAGGCCGGCCGGGAAGTCGCCCACCACCACGATCGGGCCTGTCATGCCTTCGCCGAAGCTGCGGCCGGTGACGTCATAGGCCTTGAACGCCTGCGACTCCACAGGCTCGGACCCGCCGTCGGGCAGGGCCAGCCGCAACTGGCTGGCCGGCAGCGCCACGATGCCCAGCAGCAGGACGCCGGCCAGCAGTGCCAGGACCGGGTGCCGGGTGACGAGTCCGCCCCAGCCCTGTTTGCTGCGGCGTTCGTCGCGGGCACGGTCCGCGCTCTCGTGGCCGGGGGCGGCGTTGTGCTTTTCCGCCTTGGCCCAGACCCGGCGGGAGATGAGCCGGGGCCCGATCAGGGACAGCACGGCGGGGGTGAGGGTCAGGGCGACAACGACGGCGACTGCCACCGTTGCGGCGGCGGACAGGCCCATCACGGCCAGGAAGGGAAGGCCCGGGATCACGAGGGCCGCGAGGGCGATGATGACGGTCAGGCCCGCGAACAGCACCGCGTTGCCCGAGGTGCCGGTGGCGAGGGCGACGGATTCCTCGCCGTCCATGCCGGCCAGGAGCTGGCCGCGGTGACGATTGACGATGAACAGGGAGTAGTCGATGCCGACGGCGAGGCCCAGCATAAGCGCCAACATCGGGGAGATGGAACTCATGTTGACGGCGCCGCTGAGGGCAAAGGTGCCGCCGACGCCCACCGCCACACCGACCAGGGCCATCAGCAGGGGGAGCCCGGCGGCGATCAGGGTTCCCAGCATGACGATGAGCACCAGCGCCGCGATGGCGATGCCGAGGATCTCCGAGATGCCGAACAACTCCGAAACATCCTCCGTAATTTCCTTGCTGGCCAGGGCGGTCACGCCGGCGGAGGAGACTTCGTGGGCGATGTCCTGGACCTGCTGGCGCACGGCGGGGGCCAGCCCGTTGATCGAGGTCTTGAACTGGACCTGGGCGATTGCCGCAGTGCCGTCCTCGGACACGAACCGCATGCCCTGCGAGGCCTCCAACTGGCGTTTGGCCAGGGCCAGCTTGGCCGCGCCGGCCTCGAGTTCCTTGGTCCCGGCGTCGAGCTTCTCCTGGCCCGCGGCGAGGGCAGCCTTCTGCTGGCCAAGCTGGGCGTCGATGGCCCCGGCGGACATGCCGGCCGCGGTCATCTGCTGCTCGGCGGCGGCCAGCTGGGCCTTGCCGGCGGCCAGTCGGGCGGCCGATGCGTCCAGCTGCGCCTGTCCAGCGGATGCCTGCTGCTCGCCGGCGGCAAGGTCCGTGACGGCCTTGTCCAGCTGGGCCTGGGTGACGAACGGGTCCACGGTGCCCTGAACATCGGGGAGGGCTTTCAGCTTGGTCAGCGCAGCCGAGACCGCGTCCTTGCCGGCCTGCGTGAACTGGCCGTTCTGCGACTCGAACACGATGCCGGCCGAGCCGCCGGAGGACTTGGGCAGCTCCTGCTTCAGCTTGTCCGCCATCTGCTGGGTTTCAGTGCCGGGGATCTGGAAGTTGTTGGACATGGTGCCGTGGAAGGCCGCAGCCGCGCCGCCGACGGCCATCAGGACGGCGAGCCAGAGGGAGATGACGAGCCAGCGGTGGCGGTAGGAGAACTTGCCGAGACGGTAGAGCAACAGGGCCATGTCAGTGCCGATCTGGGGAAGGGGTGGCGGGGGAGTGGGACGCGAATCCGGAGCCGAGGAGGCCCATGGAATCGATCAGGAGCTGGCGCAGGACGGACAGGGACTCGGGGGCCAGGTCGCCGCCGCAGCGGGCAAACCAGACATCCATGGCGGCTTTTCCGCACGAGATGACGGAGCCGGCGAGGGCGCGGAGGTAGAGCTCGTCGACGTCGCCGGCCGCCGTCAGCGCAAAGCGTTCGCGGGCGGCGTCGATGATCTGTTCGGTGCAGTGGTCCCAGGCTTCCAGCTCGGAGCGGCTGAGCTGGGGGTTGGTCTGGCCCAGGCTGTAGAGCTCGGCCACCGGTGCGACGGTCATGGGATCGGCCAGTTCAACGAGGGCAGCGCGGGCCGATTCCAGGATGGGCTCGCCTGCCGGGCGGAGCCGGAACTGCTGAAGTGCCGTGTCCAGGAAGCCGAACGTCACCGAGGCGAGCGCCGCCTCGGTGCTGCCGAAGTAGTTGAAGAACGTGCGCCGGGAGATCCCGGCGGCGTCAGCGATGTCCTCCACCGTGAAGTTTCCGGGTCCCCGCGTGCGGAGCAGGTCCATGGCGGCGTCCGTGATGGCCTGCCGGGTAGCGGCCTTGTTCAGTTCGCGGCGCGAGGGGACACCGAGGTCGCCGGATGCGGCGGCGTGGGCGGCGGAGGGGGAGGGCGATGGGGACACGCGCTTACACTACGTGCATGTTTGCACTCTGGGCAAGTATTTTCCAGGGGCGGTGGGGCTGGCAGGATCGGCGCTCAAGGCTTGAGCTGGGCTGCCGCGTCGCCGGAATTGGTCAGGTAGATCGACTGGCCCGTTGCCCCGGGCTCATTCTGCGAGAGCGGCATGGCAAAAACGGCTGTGCCGTAAGCGCAGATCTCCGTCCAGTTCTGCCCGATCGCCGATGTATCGAAGCGCATGGCAACGATGGCGTTCGCGCCGCGCTGCTCGGCCTCGGCCACCATCCGGGCCATGACATCCTGCCGGCTGTCGTAGAGGGCCCTCGTCATTTCCAGCACCTCGCCGCCGCCCAGGGAACGGAAGCCCGCCATGAGCTGGGCCGTGATGTCCCGGGAGCGGACGGTCAGGCCCATGACTTCGCCGAAGACGGCGTCGATCCGGTGGCCCGGGATGTCATTCGAAGTGACGATCAGCATGCCCAGAGCCTATCCACCTTTGCCGCCATTTTGCCCTCTTTTTGCCCTCTGAGCGTCCCTGCCGGATTCACAGGAAAGTGAAAGCTGGGAAACAGCTATCTCTGCTGGGTCAGGTGCAGACTGAAGATGCTCGTGGAGCAGCCTTCCCCGGACGAACCATCAGCTTCAAGCGCCGTCACCGCGCGGCAGATCCAGGAGACAGCAGATGTCACGCACAACGAAAATCGCGCTCGGCCTCGGGGCGGCGGCCGTGGCACTGGGCGCAGGGCTCGGAGTCGCCGGGATGGCCTCCGCCACCACGACGCCGACGCCCGCCCCGACACCCAGCTCGAGTGCTCCCGGGAACAACTTCGCCGACGGCTACGGCATGCGCGGTGGACATCGCGGCCACGGCGGTGCGGAGTTCGGCTCCCGCGCCAAAGAACTCGCCGCCAAGCTCGGCGTCGACGAGGCGAAGGTCACCGACGCCCTGAAGACTTTCCGCGAAGCCAACAGGCCGGCCACCCCGCCGGCCCCAGGGCAGAAGCCGGACCGCGCCGCGATGGAGAAGGCCCTGGCCGCGTCCCTGGCGAAGTCGCTCGGCATCGATGAAGCCAAGGTCACCGCTGCCCTGGAGGAATTGCGTACCGCGGAACAGGCCAATCACGCCGCGGCACTGAAGCCCCGGCTGGACCAGGCCGTCAAGGACGGCACCCTGACCCAGGCAGAAGCGGACGCAGTCACCAAGGCCGCCGAAAAGGGAGTGATCGGCGGACACTAGGTCCGGGCGGACTCGGGCCGAGGCCGATTAAAGCCGAAGCCGGTAAACCAGAGAAGTCCCCGGGGATTCCCGGGGACTTCTCTGGTGAACACTCGTTCTGTTGTTACGCCCTGGCGTCAGCCAGTTCCCGCTCGTCCCGTCCTGCCGCGGGAGTGGCGGCGGCGGAGGGGTCGACGGCCGCGGTGCCATCGACGTCGTCGACGTCGTCGCTAAACGGATCGCCGTTCCGCGGCGCGTTGTACAGCGTTTCGTCCAGGATGCCCTGGCGCTTGGCCACGATCGCCGGGATCAATGCCTGCCCGGCCACGTTGACGGCGGTGCGTCCCATGTCCAGGATCGGGTCGATGGCCAGCAGCAGGCCGACGCCGGCCAGCGGCAGTCCCAGCGTGGAGAGCGTCAGCGTCAGCATCACGACGGCGCCCGTAGTGCCGGCGGTCGCGGCAGAGCCGAGCACGGACACCAGTGCGATCAGCAGGTACTGGGTGAAGTCGAGCTGGATGCCGAAGAACTGGGCCACGAAAATCGCCGCCACGGCCGGGTAGATCGCCGCGCAGCCGTCCATCTTGGTGGTCGCGCCGAGCGGCACGGCGAAGGAGGCGTAGGCGCGGGGGACACCCAGGCTTCGTTCGGTCACGCGCTGGGTCAGCGGCAGGGTGCCGATCGAGGAGCGGGAGACGAAGGCCAGCTGCACGGCCGGCCACACGCCGGAGTAGTACTGCTTGATGGACAGTCCGTGGCTGCGGATCAGCACGGGGTAGACCACGAACAGCACGAGCGCCAGGCCGATGTAGATCGCCACGGTGAACTTGCCGAGCGAGCCGATGGTGTCCCAGCCGTAGACGGCCACGGCGTTGCCGATCAGGCCGATCGTGCCCAGCGGCGCGATCCGGATGATCCACCAGAGGACCTTCTGGATGACGGCGAGGGCGGAGGCGTTCAGGGCCAGGAACGGCTCGGCCGCCTTGCCCACTTTCAGCGCGGCGATGCCGACGGCGATCGCGATTACCAGGATCTGGAGGACGTTGAAGCTCACGGCGGTGGTGGCGACGCCGTCAGTGACGGTGGTGGTCGCGCCGAGGCCCAGGAAGTTCTTCGGGAACAGCCCGGTCAGGAAGGCCCACCAGTCACCGGACTTGCCGGCGTACTTCGCTTCCTGGCTGATGCCGGTTCCGGCGCCGGGCTGCAGCAGCACGCCCAGGCCGATGCCGATCAGCACGGCGATTAGCGAGGTGATCGCGAACCAGAGCAGCGTGTTCCAAGCCAGCCGGGCCGCGTTGGAAACGGCGCGCAGGTTGGAAATTGAGCTGACGACGGCGGTGAAGATCAGGGGGACCACGGCGGTCTGCAGCAGCGAGACGTAGCTCGAGCCGATGGTCTGCAGCGTGGTGCCGAGGGCGTTGGGGTTGGCCTTGGTGCTGCCGGTGTACTTGGCCAGCAGGCCAAGGCCCAGGCCGACGATCAGGGCGGCAATGATCTGGAAGCCGAACGAGCCGGCCCATTTGGGCAGCTGGAACCCGGTCTTTCCAGCGGGTGCGGGGGTGCTTGTCTGAGTGGTCACCGGAACACGCTAGGACCGTTGCCAATAGCATGACGAACGGATGTTGAGAAATGTTACGGCGCCACGGGTGGCCCCGCGCCGCGGAATGCCCGGGCTTGCCGCGCCGGCAGGGGCTTTTGTGAAGTTATTCCGGCAAGCGGTGTGGTGATTGTCTCGTCGCCGGGCGGCCCGGGCCGCCCGGTGAGGCGCGAGATGACGGTTCGCGGCAGTGCTCTGGAGACACACTGCCGCGAACTGCCATCCCGACAGCCCCCGGAATCCGGCTTACCCCAGGAGCGCGCGCTTGAGAGTGTCCAAGCCCACCGAACCGATGTTCAGGGCCTTCGTGTGGAAGGCCTTGAGGTCGAAGCCGGGGCGGGATTCCAGCTCTTCCCGGATCTGCTCCCACAGCCGCTGGCCCACCTTGTAGGACGGGGCCTGTCCCGGCCAGCCCAGGTAGCGGGTGAACTCGAACTTCAGCTGCCCCTCGCTGATCGGCAGGTTGGCGCGGAGGAAGTCAAAGCCCTTCTCCGAGGTCCAGATGCCGCTGCCCCAGCGCTCGGGGACTTCGAGTTCCAGGTGCACGCCGATGTCGAACACCACGCGGGCCGCACGCATGCGCTGCATGTCCAGCATGCCCATGTGGTCGCCGGGATCATTGAGGTAGCCGAGCTCCTGCATGAGCTTCTCCGCGTAGAGTGCCCAGCCTTCGCCATGGCCCGAGGTCCAGCACACGCTGCGGCGCCACTTGTTCAGCAGCTCCCGGCGGTAGGTGGCGGTGGCGACCTGGAGGTGGTGGCCGGGCACGCCCTCGTGGTACACGGTGGTGGTTTCGGCCCACGTGGTGAAGGTGTCTTCACCGGCCGGCACGGACCACCACATGCGGCCCGGGCGGCTGAAGTCCTCCGAGGGTCCCGTGTAGTAGATGCCGCCTTCATCGGTGGGCGCGATCCGGCACTCCAGCGTTTTCATGACGTCCGGGATCTCGAAGTGGACGCCGGCGAGCTCCGCGACGGCTTTGTCGGACAGTTCCTGCATCCAGGCCTGGAGGGCGTCAGTGCCCTTGAGCTGGCGGGCGGGATCGTTGTTGAGGATCTCTTTCGCTTCCTCCACCGTGGCGCCGGACCGGATTTCGCCTGCCACCCGTTCCTGTTCGGCGATGAGGCGGTCGAGTTCCTGGACGCCCCATGCGTAGGTTTCCTCCAGGTCCACGGTGGCGCCGAGGAAGTCCCGGGAGGCCAGGGCGTAGCGGGTGCGGCCCACAGCGTCCTTGGCCGGGGCGACGGGCAGGAGCTCGGACTCGAGGAAACCTGCGAGCCGGGAGTACGCCACCCGGGCAGCTGCCGCGCCGGCGTCGAGCCGGGACTGCAGTTCCGCCGGGAGTGGGCCGTCCGCGGTCTTGGCGCCGGCGGCGAGCTTGGCGAAGAAGCCGTCGTCCGCGGCGTGCTTGGTGGCCTGCTCGATCACGATCGAAACCTGGCGGGCCGCGGCCACTTTGCCGTCCTGCATCGCCGAACGCAGCGACTCGATGTAGCCGTCGATGGCGGCGGTGACATTGTGGGCCCGGCCCGCGATGTGCTCCCACTGCCCGGCGGTATCCGTCGGCATGAGGTCAAAGATTGCGCGGATGTCCTGGGACGGGGAGGCGATGTTGTTCAGATCGGCCGTGGCCCAGCCCGATTCGTGGATTTCCAGCTGCAGGCCCAGCCGCTCGCGCATGGCGTCGAGCGTGACGGCGTCGACGTCGTCAACCGGCTCCAGCCCGTCCAGCGCCGCAAGTGCCTCGCGGGCGGCGGCCGCGAATTCCTCGTGGCCGGCGGGGGAGAAGTCCTGGTACTCCGTCTCGTGCCCGGGCAGGCCGAGTTCGGTGGCGAAGCTCGGGTTAAGCCGGATCAGGGTGTCCGTGTAGGCGTCGGCGACGGCGTCAATGGCCGTCTGCTGGCGCGCGGGGGCAGTGTTGTCTGAGGCGATGATTTCGGTAGTCACCCGACGAGACTAGCCCGGCCGCCGCGGTTATGAAAGAGTCACTGAACTTTTTCGCGCGCAACTCTCCCGTGCAGATTTCGGCTGCGGGCAGGCCTTGCCAGGACGCTGAACCGCGTCGGCTCAGCCCAGGCTGCGGCGCCAGGCCTGCGGACCGGGCCTCGGCGCCAGCCGAAGCTGCTGCCGGCGGACCCAGTGCCGGACGCCGGGGCTTTCCGGTGCCGCCTGCTGGGTCTGCCCCAGGGACAGCACGACGGCGGTCAGCGCCGCCAGCTCTTCCGGCGTCGGTTCGCCCTTCACGACTGAGAGAAGCGGCGAGTCGAGGCTGTCGGCGGGTCCTTCTGGCCGTGGGCC
Organism: Arthrobacter sp. 01N444; assembly: GCF_056399305.1. Taxonomy (NCBI): domain Bacteria; kingdom Bacillati; phylum Actinomycetota; class Actinomycetes; order Micrococcales; family Micrococcaceae; genus Arthrobacter; species Arthrobacter sp. 01N444. Next base: position 132,264 of record NZ_JBFTRB010000011.1, on the reverse strand, counting down.
CACGCCGGCGAGGGACCCGGCCTGAGCTTGCGAAGGCTGGGAGCCGGTGGGGACTTGCGAGGTTAGGGGGCGGGTGGGGATCACAGCGGGATGTTCCCGTGCTTCTTGGCGGGCAGGGCTGCCCGCTTGTCCCGGAGGGCGCGCAGGCCCTTGATGATCTGCAGCCGGGTCTCGGACGGTGCGATGACGGCGTCCACGTAGCCGAGCTGGGCGGCCTGGTAGGGGTTGAGCAGCTCTTCCTCGTACTGGCGGATCACCTCGGCGCGCTTGGCCTCGACGTCGCCGCCGTCCTCGGCCACCGCGGCGAGTTCGCGGCGGTACAGGATGTTCACGGCACCCTGGGCGCCCATGACGCCGATCTGGGCGGTGGGCCAGGCCAGGTTGAGGTCCGCGCCGAGCTTCTTGGAGCCCATCACGATGTAGGCCCCGCCGTAGGCCTTGCGGGTGATCACGGTCAGCTTGGGCACGGTGGCCTCGGCATACGCGTAGAGCAGCTTGGCGCCGCGGCGGATGATGCCCTGGAACTCCTGGTCCTTGCCCGGCAGGAAGCCCGGCACGTCCACGAGCGTGATGATGGGGATGTTGAAGGCATCGCAGTGCCGGACGAAGCGGGCGGCCTTTTCCGAGGCCGCAATGTCCAGGGTGCCGGCGAACTGCATGGGCTGGTTGGCCACGATGCCCACCGTGTGGCCCTCGACCCGGCCGTAGCCGATGATCACGTTCGGGGCATAGAGGGACTGCATCTCGAGGAAGTGGGCGTCGTCGACAATTTGCTCGATGACCTTGCGCATGTCGTACGGTTGGTTGGCCGAGTCCGGGATCAGCGCGTCCAGGGCGAGGTCGTCGTCGTCGACCTCCAGTTCCTGCTGGTGCTCCAGCACCGGGGCCTCGGCGAGGTTGTTGGAGGGCAGGAAGTCGAGCAGTTCGCGGACGAACTCGACGGCGTCGGCCTCGTCGGAGGCCAGGTAAGTCGAGGTGCCGGTGTTGGCGTTGTGCTGCCGGGCGCCGCCGAGGGTTTCCATGTCCACGTCTTCGCCGGTGACGGTCTTGATGACGTCCGGGCCGGTGATGAACATGTGCGAGGTCTTGTCCACCATGACCACATAGTCGGTCAGGGCGGGGGAGTAGGCCGCGCCGCCGGCGGAGGGGCCCATGATCAGCGAGATCTGCGGGACGACGCCGGAGGCGTGGACGTTGTTGCGGAAGATGTCCGCGAACATCGCCAGGGAGGCGACACCCTCCTGGATGCGGGCACCGCCGCCGTCGAGGATGCCCACCACGGGGCAGCCGTTGCGCAGCGCGAACTCCTGGACCTTGACGATCTTTTCGCCGTTGACCTGGCTCAGCGAGCCGCCGTAGACGGAGAAATCCTGGCTGTAGACCGCAACCGGGCGGCCGTCCACCGTGCCGTAGCCGGAGACGAGGCCGTCGCCGAGGGGCTTCTTCTTCTCCATGCCGAACGCGGTGGAGCGGTGCACGGCCAGCGCATCGAATTCGACGAAGGAGCCGGCGTCCAGCAACAGGTCGATGCGCTCGCGGGCGGTGTTCTTGCCGCGCGCGTGCTGCTTGGCGATCGCTTCCGGGCCGGAGGGCTGTTCGGCACGGGCCTGGCGGTCGCGGAAATCTGCAATCTTTCCCGCAGTCGTGGTCAGATCGTGGCTCATCAAGTTTCTCCGGCTCTGTCGCAAGGTTGTACGGCGCCCGTCGCGTGGGGTCCTTTGGCTGGAATCCACAAAAGCAGGGCTCTGCTGGCAAGTCTAGTGACGGTATTGGCCCGTGCCGCTGTAGGGAACCTACAATTTTCCCGCCGCGAAACTCCCTCACCGCTTTGTTACCCGCCAGTAACATTGGTCGGCTAGAGTGTGGGCATGACTTCAAGCAACGATGCTTCGGGCACCGCCGCAGGGCCGTACCAGGCCGCCGGTTCCCTCCAGGGCCGCACTGTCCTCATCTCCGGGGGCAGCCGTGGCATCGGCCTGGCCATCGCGCTCCGCGCGGCCCGGGACGGCGCCAACATCGTCCTGATGGCCAAGACCGGTCAGCCCCACGCCAGGCTGGAGGGCACCGTGTATACCGCCGCCGAACAGATCGAGGCCGCCGGCGGCCAGGCCCTGCCGCTGGTCGGCGACGTGCGCAACGACGCCGACGTCGCCGGTGCAGTCGGCGCCGCCGTGGACCACTTTGGCGGGATCGACGTCGTCATCAACAATGCGTCGGCGATCGACCTCTCCACCACCGACGATGTGGACATGAAACGCTACGACCTCATGCAGGACATCAACGTGCGCGGGACGTTCCTGCTCTCGAAGATGGCGCTGCCGGCCCTGCGCGCCTCCGGGGCCGGGCACATCCTCACGCTCTCCCCGCCCTTGAACCTGGATCCGAAGTGGGCCGGCCTGCACCTGGCCTACACCATGGCCAAGTACGGCATGAGCCTGACCACGCTGGGGCTGGCCGAGGAGCTCAAGGCCGACGGCGTCGCCGTGAACTCACTCTGGCCGTGTACCTTGATCGACACCGCGGCGATCCGCAACATGCCCGGCGGCGACATGATCGTTAAGGGCGCCCGCAGCCCCGAAATCATGGCCGACGCCGCCCACGCCGTGCTGACCGGCGGCAACGCTGTCCCCGCCCACGGCAGCCGGAGCGGTAACTTCTACACCGATGAACAGGTTCTCGCGGCGGCAGGGGTGACGGACTTCAGCCCGTACAGCCTCGGCGCGCCGGAGGCCCTGCTGGTCCCGGACATCTTCCTCTGAACTTGCTGGGTGTTTTGCGGCCGTCTGCCCCGCGGAATTTCCCCTCATTTCGCGGCCGGGCGCCGGAATCAGCGGTGTGTCCGGCCGACACGCCGGACATCCCGGCCAAAGGTGGGGAGTTTCGGCGGAGGCATGTGAGGCAGACGGCCGGGGCCCCGGTGCGCTTTCCTCGGTAGGATTCAAGGATGGAAACCGCGCAGGAAACCCCGGACCGTCCGCCCCTGGACCTGAGTGCCCTCAGCGATGAGGCGTTCCTGTCCGCGAACGGAATTCCGCGCCTGACGGTGCTTGAGTCCACCGGCTCCACCAACGCTGATCTCCTCCGCGGGGTGACCGAGGATCCCGGCGCGTGGCCGGACCTGTCAGTGCTGACCGCCGAGTACCAGAGCGACGCGCGCGGCCGGCTCGACCGCCGGTGGGAGGCGCCGGCCCGCAGTTCGGTCTCCGTCTCCCTGGTGCTCCTGCCAGTCAACGCGGCCGGCCGGCCGCTGCCGACCCACAGGTACTCCTGGCTCTCCCTCCTGGCCGCCCTCGCCCTGCGTGAGGCCCTGACGGAAACGGCAGGCCTTCCGGCGGAACTCAAATGGCCCAACGACGTCCTGGTCCGGGGCCGGAAAATCGCCGGCATCCTGGCCCAGCTCGGCCCGCTCGGCGCCGGCGGCGCGCCGCCGGTCATCCTCGGCACCGGCCTGAACGTCACGCTGACGGAGCCCGAACTCCCGGTTCCCACCGCCACCTCCGTGCTGCTGGAGAATCCCGACACAGTGGACCGGACGGAGCTCCTGAAGAGCTACCTGTCCCGCTTCGCCACCCTGTACCGGAGTTTCTGCAACGCCGACGGCGACCCCACCGCCGGCATGGCCGGTGGCCCGTCGCTGCACAAACGCGTGGAGCACCTCCTCTCAACCCTCGGCAAGCAGGTCCGGGCCCAACTCCCGGGCGACCACGAGATCATTGGCCACGCCACGCGCCTGGACGAATACGGCTCACTCCTGGTGGTCGATGCCGCGGGCCATGAACATGTGGTGACCGCCGGCGACGTCGTGCACCTGAGGCCGTGGAACCCGGCCGGGACCGGCGGCCAGGGCACCGGCAGCGGCGGAGCAGAAAGCGGCTATGCGTAGAGTGCTCCTGCCGGGAGAGCAAGTGATTGTGGTGACCCGGCCCCAGCCCAGGATGCTCATTGTCCCGGCGCTGATGTTCATTGTTGTTCCGGCCTTGGCCGCGTACGCCTGCGCCTGGGTTGTCAAAGGCGGTCCGGCGCGGCTCGTCCCCCTCGTCCCGAAAGAGTGGACGCCCTGGCTCCTCGCCGTGTGCCTGGCGTTGGCGGCGTGGGTGCTGCTGGGCTATTGCCTCCCGCGGGTCATTGCGTGGCACGCCACCCGCTACATCCTCACCAGCCAGCGCATAGTTGCCCGATACGGCATGTTACGGCGGCGCGATGAACAGATACCCCTCGCCGCCGTCCGGCATGTGGCCATTGAGCAATCCTTGTTGCAGCGCCTATTGCACTCCGGGAATATATCCTTGGAGACCGGGTACCCCCTTGGAACGGTGGTCCCCGATGTCCCGGAGGTCGCGACATTCCGTAATTTCCTGCTGGACGCCATCGACGACCTCCCGCAGGGCGAGGCGTCCGGCGCCGATGGCATGACCTACAACCCGGGCGAGGCCTGGCCGTGGGAGACGAGAGAAGGTGGAAGAGATGAACGCTGAGAACGTCCACCAGGACATCGATCTCGCTGCCCCGGATTTGCCCCGGGAGCCCGAGGACGCCGCCGGTTCGGCTGCCGCCGACAGCGACGCCGGGACCGCCTTCGGCGCCCAAGCCGGCGCGCTCATCGAACCCGCCGCCGAACCCGAACTCGAACCCGACGAAGTCGAGCCCAACGAACCCGCCGCCGAACCTGAACCCGACGAAGTCGAGCCCGACGAACCCGCCGCCGAACCCGTGGCACCGCCCACCGGCACGATGTCCGCTGAACGGCTTGCTGCCAAGGCCCTGGAAGCGCGGCTGCTGGGCGGAGAACGCAAGCTTCGGCGTCGTGAAGTCGCCGCCGGTGCGGGGCTCTCGCTGCTCTCTGCCCGGAAACTTTGGCGCGCCCTGGGTTTTCCCAACCTCGGGGATGAAGATGTCGCCTTCACCGAGCGTGACCAGGCCGCCCTGTCCACCATCGTGGACCTGGTGCGCGACGGCAAGCTCACCGAGGAAGCCGCAATCTCCATCACCCGGGCCATCGGCCAGATGACCGACCGGATGGTGGTGTGGCAGATCGAGGCCCTCGTGGAGGACATGGTCCAGGAACATGGCGTGACTGACGCCGTCGCCCGCAAGCGGCTCGTCAGCGAGTTGCCGAACCTGATCGACCCCCTCGAGGAGATGCTCGCCTACTCCTGGCGCCGCCAGCTCAACGCCGGTGTGCAGCGCCTGGCCGTCCGGGCCGAAGCCGGGCTGCAGTCCAGCGAAGAGGGCCGCGAAGGCGACGAGGACGATGCGCCCCTGCCGTTGGCCCGGGCGGTCGGCTTCGCCGACCTTGTCTCGTACACCAGCCTGTCCCGCCGGATGAACGAGAAGACGCTCGCCCAGCTGGTGCAGCGCTTCGAGAACAAGTGCGCCGAAATCATCTCGGTCGGCGGCGGCCGGCTGGTCAAGACCGTCGGCGACGAGGTCCTGTACATTGCCGAGACTCCGGCGGCCGGCGCCGAGATTTCCCTGGCCCTGTCCCGCGCCTTCACCGACGACGAGATCCTGCCCCAGGCCCGCGTGGCCATGGTCTGGGGCCGCATCCTCTCCCGCCTCGGCGACATCTACGGACCCACCGTCAACCTCGCCGCCCGCCTGACGGCTCTCGCGGACCCTGGAACCGTGCTGGTGGATTCGATGACCGCGGCCGCGCTGGAGCAGGACGAACGCTTCGTCCTGGTGCCCCGGCCGGCCGAGGACGTCCGCGGGTTCGGTGAAATCCACCCGGTGCAGCTGCAGCCCGGCAGCGGCCGGGGCCTGATCCTGGACTGAACGCCGGATCAGCCCGGCGGCAGGCCGTGGCGGGCTTCTCAGCTGAGCGGCGCATATGCAATAGTCGGACCGGCAGTTGCGATCCGGCCGGGTTGTGAACGCCGTCAACCCCCGCGCACCAGTGAAGCCGCGCACCACTGTATTGAGGACCGCCATGAACCCATCGCCAGACGCCCCCATCCCGCCCTCGGACGGAAAACAGGGACCGCTACTGCGCTGCGGGTACGGCACGGACCGGGGACTGCGCCGCGAGGCGAACGAGGACTCCTTCATTGCCGCGGACCCCGTCTTCGCCGTGGCGGATGGCATGGGCGGGCACGAGGCCGGCGAAGTTGCCAGCAGCATCTGCGTGCGCACCCTGGCCGAGCTGCCACAGTCCAAGACCGGCAGCCGGGATGCGACGGCGGACATCCTGCAGGAGTACCTGCTCATGGCCGATGCGGGCATCCGTCACGCCACCGGATCGCGTGCCGGAACCACACTGTCCGGCGTCGTGGTGGTGGAACAACAGGACGTTCCGTACTGGCTTGTCCTCAACATCGGAGACTCCCGCACGTACCGGTACAGCCACGGCCAGCTCGCACAGATCAGCGTGGACCATTCCGAAGTCCAGGAACTCCTCGACACCGGCCAGATCACCGAGGCCGAGGCCGCCGTGTACCCCCGCAGGCACGTGGTGACACGGGCGCTGGGAACCGGGGATGACTCCGAGGCCGACTTCTGGCTGGTTCCCCTTGAAGACGGCGACCGGATGCTGGTCTGCTCCGACGGCCTCAACGGCGAACTCAGCGATGAGAAGATCGCCGGCATCCTCGCGGCCGAGGCCGACCCCCAGGCGGCCGTGGACGAACTGATCCAGGCGGCCTTGCGCAGCGGCGGCCGGGACAACATCACGGCGATCGTGGTCGACGCCCGGACTGCAAACGTGGACGAGCCAGCCTGACCTCGCGGTCAGCGTCAGACCGAATTCGCGGTTCGTCCCTTAGGATCGCGGGCATGGGGACTAAGCCGGATCGAAGGAAAGCAGCGGGCACTGCCGCAACCCTGATTGGAGGGTCCGCGGAAATAATGGACTTCCTGATCCCGCTCTGGGGCGGCATTGAACTCGGCATCGGGCCAAGCGCGATCGGAGCCCTCGTCGCCGTCGAGCTCGTCGTCTCGGTGATCGCACGTCCGATTTCCGGCTGGCTGGTGGACACCCGGGTGCGAACGACAGCGGCTGCGGCCGGAGCCGTGCTCTACGCGGTGAGCTGCGTCGGCTACGCCGTCGCGACGTCGCTGCCGCTCGCCTTCGCCGCTGCAATTGTTGGCGGTATCGGCGGCGCGTTCTTTTGGATTGCGGTCCGGGCCATCGCGGCCGAGTTCCTCGATCGCGACTCCGGCTCGCTGGCCGGGCTGCTGTCCTCCGAAGCACTAGGATCGTGGTTCTTCTGGATTCCAGCGATGGTTCTGCTGCCTCTGACCGGCTTCAGCGGGGTCTTCGGGACCCTCGCCGTTGCCTGTATTATCGCGGCGGTCCTGCTGCTCCGCGTGCCAAAGTTCCTGGCGCCACCGCAGGAGGAGCCGTTGGACGGGTTCCGGGGCGGCGGCAGGCGCCTCGCCCCGCTGCTGCTGATCGCGCTGATGACCGCAGTCGCCGAGGCCGGTGTGTCGCTGCTCCTGCTGCTTCACCTGCAGAAGGCGCTTGAGCTGGAGGTCTACCAGATTGCACTCATCTACCTGCCGGGCGGCATCGTGCTTACGGTTATGCCACGAGCGCTGCACCGGTTCGTTGAACGGCGGGGCCGGCGTACGGGATACGTCCTCGCGTCCGTCGCGTCGGCACTGACTGCGGCCGGCCTCGCGTTCACGCCCAGCCCGCTCGTGATCGCCGCGCTCTGGGTGCTCACGAGTGCCTCATGGGCGATCTTGCAGCCGATCCAGCGGGCAGTCGTAGCTGAGGTCAACCGGCACCGCGTGGGCCGCGGCATGAGCCTGCTGACCAACTCCGAGATGCTCGGGGCAGCAGCCGGGTCGCTGCTGGCGGGTCTGCTGTACGACGGTGGATCGTGGCAGCTCTCATGCCTGATCTTCGCGGGCATCATCCTCAGCGGAACCGTCCTTGGCCCACTCGCGCTCACGAAACTGGGCGTTCGCGACCGCCCGGCCGCCGATCTGGCCGCCGTCAACAGCGGCTAGCACGGCTCTCCACCGGCGCAGAATTCGTCCCCGGGCCGGGCGAGGTGTTCACCCGTTCGATCTGTGGCCGGACCGGACCCCGAACCGGACCCTGGACCGGACAATGTCGGGGATCTAGGGCAGGATAGGTCTGTGAGCACAGGGAAGACCGCAGCAGAGACCGCAGCAGGGACTGAAGAAGCAGCCGAAGCAGCCCCCGGGCACGTCACGGACCCTCAAGGCCCCGACGGGCAGGTCCCGTCCGGGGACATCCGCGCGGAGTATGAAGACCTTGTGGAGCAGGTCCGCAAGCACCGCTTTGCGTACTACCAGCAGGACGCGCCGATCATCTCCGACGCCGAGTTCGACGAGCTCTACCGTCGGCTGGAAACGCTCGAAGCCATGCATCCGGAACTGGTGGCCAACGATTCGCCCACGCAGGAAGTCGGCGGCGAGGTGTCAGCGGCGTTTGCCGCCGTGCAGCATTTGCAGCGCATGTACAGCCTGGAGGATGTCTTCTCGCTCGAGGAGCTGGAGGCCTGGATGGTCAAGGCCGAGGCGGGCGTCGCCAAGCTCGGCAACGGCGGGAACCCGCCGTCGTGGCTCACCGAACTGAAGATCGACGGCCTGGCCGTCAACCTGCTCTACCGCGACGGCGCCCTGGTCCGGGCCGCAACCCGCGGGGACGGCACCACCGGCGAGGACATCACGCACAACGTCCTGACCATCAAGGAAATCCCGCAGCAGCTCAGCGGCACCGGCTTCCCGGCGGAGGTGGAAGTCCGCGGCGAAGTCTTCATCCCGTCGCAGGCCTTCGCGGAATTCAACGAAGCCCTGATCGAGGCCGGCAAGGCGCCGCTGGCCAACCCGCGCAACGCCGCCGCGGGTTCGCTGCGGCAGAAGGACCCCGCGGAAACCGCCAAGCGGCCGCTGCGGATGTACGTCCACGGCATCGGCGCCCGCGAGGGTCTCGACACCGCCAGCCAGTCCGAGACCTACCGCAAGCTGGCCGAGTGGGGACTGCCGACGAGCCCGTATTTCGAGGTCCTGGCCGGGCTGTCCGACGTCCTCGAATTCATCAAGCGCTACGGCGACAAGCGGCACAGCCTCACCCACGAGATCGACGGCATTGTGATCAAGGTGGACGACTTCGCCACCCAGCGGGCCCTGGGCTACACCACCCGGGTGCCGCGCTGGGCCGTGGCCTACAAGTACCCGCCCGAAGAGGTCCACACCAAGCTGCTCGACATCGCCGTCAACGTCGGCCGCACCGGCCGGGTCACCCCGTACGGCGTGATGGAACCGGTCAAGGTTGCCGGCTCCACCGTGGAAATGGCCACCCTGCACAACCAGGAAGTGGTCAAGGCCAAGGGCGTGAAGATCGGCGACATTGTGGTGCTGCGCAAGGCCGGAGACGTGATACCGGAAATTGTGGGCCCGGTGCTGGCGCTGCGGGACCAGCAGGACCCTCCCGTCCGCGACTTCATCATGCCCACCGAATGCCCCGCGTGCGGCACGCCGTTGGCCCCCGGGAAGGAAGGGGACGTGGACATCCGCTGCCCCAACTCCCGGTCCTGCCCGGCGCAGCTGCGCGAACGCGTCTTCCACCTTGCCGGCCGCGGCGCCTTCGACATCGAGGCCCTCGGTTGGGAAGCCGCCATCGCACTGACCCAGCCGGCCGAGCCCGCGGAGCCGCCGCTGACCACCGAGGCGACATTGTTCGACCTCACTCCGGAGCAGCTCGCGGACGTCCGTGTCCGCCGGGAGAAGCGCTCCAAGGGCGCCGGCACAGGGGAATTCGAGCTGGTGCCCTACTTCTTCACCAAGGCCACCACCAAGACCCCGTCCAAGCCCACGGCCACGACGGACAAGCTCTTCCGGGAGCTGGAAAAAGCGAAATCCCAGCCGCTGTGGCGGATCCTGGTGGCTTTGTCCATCCGGCACGTCGGCCCGCGGGCCTCACGCGCCCTCGCCACCGCGTTCGGCAGCATGGACGCCATCCGGCAGGCCTCCGAGGAGGAGCTCGCCCACGTGGACGGCGTGGGCCCGGTCATCGCCCAGGCGCTGACTGAATGGTTCGCCGAGGACTGGCACCGCGACATCGTGGACCGCTGGGCGGACGCCGGCGTCCGGATGGCGGACGAACGCGACGAGTCGACGCCCAGGACGCTGGAGGGGCTGACCGTGGTGGTGACCGGGAGCCTCGAGGGCTTCAGCCGCGATGAGGCCAAGGAAGCCATCCTGATTCGCGGCGGCAAGGCGGCCGGATCGGTGTCGAAGAACACCAGTTACGTGGTGGCGGGCGAGAACGCCGGCACCAAACTGGACAAGGCCGAACAGCTTGGCGTCCCGGTCCTGGATGAGGACGGCTTCCGTGCCCTGCTGGCGAACGGGCCGGCCGGCGAATGAGTTCCCACTCCGCGGGTCCTCCCGCACCTGGCGTTCCGGGGCTGCTCGAACTGGCCAAATCGGCCGCCGCGGCGGGGGCCGCCGTCCTGGCCACCCGGAAGACTGCGGCCCTGGACGTCAGCAACAAGGGCGACTCAGGAGACTGGGTGACCGCCTTCGACCTCGCCGCCGAAGCCGCCGTCCGGGACGTCATCACCGCCGCCCGGCCGTGGGACATCATCACGGGGGAGGAGGGCGGCACCGTCCTGCCGGCGGAGCCCAGCGGCTACCGCTGGTCCATCGACCCGCTCGATGGCACCACCAATTTCATCCGCAACATCGTCTACTACGCCACCTCCGTGGCGGTGGCCGACGCCGACGGCGTCTGGCTGGCCGGCGTCGTCAGCGCACCGGCGCTGGGACGCACCTACTACGCGTCCCGCGGCGAGGGCGCCTGGCTCCAGGAACAGGGCCAGGTGACCGCCCTGTTCGGCCCGGTCCCCGGACGGACCGGCCAGATCCTGGCCACGGGTTTCAACTACGATCCCGGCGTGCGGGCGGAACAGGCCGCAGGCCTCGGCAGCCTGATGGACGGCTTCGCCGACATGCGCCGGCTCGGGTCCGCGGCGCTGGACCTGTGCCTCGTGGCGGACGGCACGCACGACGCCTACGGTGAGCGCGGGCTCAACGAACACGACTTCGCCGCCGGAGCCCTGATCGCCGAGGAGGCAGGCTGCTGGGTGCGCCGGCCGCGGCTCACCAGCCCCCTGGCCGGCGGCCCCTCCGACGACGAGCGCCTGGCCGCATGGACGTGCGCCGGTCCGCTGGAACTCTCCGGCAAATTCCCGCTCTAACGTCGTCCCGCTGGGCCGGCTCTACGCCTGTCAGATGCGCCTGAGTGATAGTTCAGTCACGGAAACGGCCTTTCCGGGCATGGCCCGGGGCGGGCGCCCGTACCATTGACAGGTGCCTTCGCAGATCCTCATTCGCCCCGCCGTTCCGGCCGACTTCGACGCCATAGCGCGCATCACCCGGGACGCCTACCTGGCGGCGGGCTACTTTGAGAGCGCCGACCACCCCTACATGCAGCAGATCCAGAACGTCGGGCAGCGCGCGGCGGCCGCGACGGTTTGGGTCGCCGAGCGTGAGGGCCGGATCCTCGGCTCCGTGACGCTGGCGGTCGCCGGCGAGCCCTACGCGGACATCGCCTTCAGCGACGAGCTCGAGTTCAGGATGCTCGTGGTGGACCCCTCCGTGCAGCGCAGCGGCGCCGGCAAGGCCATGGTCCAGGCCATCATGGAGCACGCCAGGGCCCTGCCCGGTATTCACGCCGTGGCCCTCACCACGGGCGAGAGCTGGGAAAGCGCCCACGGCCTTTACCTGAAGACCGGCTTCGTCCGGGCGCCGGAGCGCGACTGGCTCGTGCCGGGCACGGACATCAAACTGCTCGTTTACCGCCAGGAACTCTAGCCGGGGCGGTGGCCCCGCGCAGGTCCGCCGACACAAAGCAACCCGGTTTGGCGGCCCGGCCGTCCGGCGCCCTACAGTTGTGCCGATCCCTGCGGCAACTGCGAAAGGCCCACCATGCGCAAGACCTTCGGTACCGGCTCCACCTGGGAACAGACCCTCGGCTATTCCCGGGCTGTCCAGGTGGACAACACCCTCTACATCTCCGCGACCGCCGCCAGCGGCGAGGACGGAATCGTGGGCGAAGACTTCTATACCCAGACCAGCTACATCCTGCAGAAGCTCGGCGCCGTGCTGGCCGACGCCGGCTTCGGCTTCGAGGACGTGGTGCAGTCCAAGCTGTACCTGACGGACATCAGCCAGTGGGAAGAGGCCGGCCGGGCCCACGGCGAGGTCTTCGGCGACATCCGCCCCACGCTCTCCCTCGTTCACGTGCTGCCGTTCCTGGATCCCAAGATGCTCGTCGAGATCGAACTCGTCGCCCAAAAGAGCGCCGCCTAGGGCCAAAGCGACGCTTGCCTGGGGCGTTGCGGGGGCCGGGGGGACTCTGGCGGAACCGCCGGACTTGGAGTATGAAGAGCGCATGACCAAGGCACCCGGGCAGGGGCCCACCAGGATCCCCCTCATCGGCCAGTTCCGCTCCTATGACCGCTCGTGGCTGCGCGGCGATCTGATTGCCGGGGTCACCGTCGCGGCCCTGATCGTTCCGAAGAACCTTGGGTACGCAGGCATCGCCGGGATTCCGCTGCAGAACGGGCTGTATGCCGCGGCCGCCGGCGCCATCGTGTACGCGATCTTCGGCACGTGCCGGCAGATCTCGATGGGCCCGAGCTCGGGCCTGGCGGCGGTGGCCGCGAGCGCCGTGCTCGCGGCAGGCATCACGGGCGAGCAGGATATCGCCTCGTTCGTTGCCGGAATCACCCTCGCCTCCGGGATCCTGTTCCTGATTCTTGCCGTCTTCAAGATGGGCTGGATCGCGCAGTTCCTCTCGAAGGCCGTGGTCACCGGCTTCCTTTTCGGCGCGGCGATCGACGTCGTGATCGGCGAGCTCCCCAAACTCACCGGGACCGAGGTCACCGGCTCCAACCCGCTCCAGGAGCTGTGGTCCTGGCTGGGCACCCTGGGCGAGGCGCAGCCGACCACCGTGGTGGTGGGGGCCATCGCGCTGGCTGTCGTCTTCGGGCTGAAAGCCATCGCTCCCCAAGTCCCCGGCGCCCTGGTCCTGGTGGTGGGCGGACTGGCGGCGGAGGCGCTCTTCGGTCTCGGGGCCAAAGGCGTGGCCCTGGTAGGCGACGTACCCAGCGGGCTGCCCTCGCTGCAGGTCCCGGACGGTCAGCTCATGTGGGACCACGTCGGCACCGTGGCGCTCGCGGCGGTGGCGCTGGTCCTGATCGGTTTCTCCCAGACCGCCGGGGATGCGAGGGCGTTCGCTGCCAAACACCGCTACCAGATCGACATCAACCAGGAATCCATTGCCCAGTCAATGGCCAACATCGCCTCGGGTCTCTTCAAGGGGATGCCCGTCTCGACGAGCCTGTCCGCGAGCTCGCTGAACGACCACTCGGGGGCGAAGACCGGACTGGCCTCCCTCACCTCGGGCATCACCGTGCTGCTCACGCTGCTCTTCCTGGCGCCGCTGTTCTCGATCCTCCCCAAACCGGTTTTGGCGGCGCTGATTATCGAGGCCGTCGTCATGGGCATGATGAACGTGCCCGAGCTGCGGCGGCTGGCCCGCGTGCAGAAGTTCGACTTCTGGATTGCGGTCGCGGCGATCATCGGGACCCTCATCTTCGGCGTGCTGGCGGGCGTCGTCATTGGAATCGGACTCTCGCTCATCTGGCTCGTCCGGGTGGCGACCCATCCGGAGATGCCCGACCTGGGCCGCGAGCCCGGCACTCAGGTCTTCCGCGACGCCGGTGAGCACCCCGGCGACGAGACCGTTCCCGGCATTGCCGTGATCCGGTTCGACGGCGGCCTGTTCTTCGCCACGGCCGATGCACTGGAGGACCGCCTGCGCGACGTCATCCAGTCGACGCCGGGGCTCACCGGGATCGTGCTCGACTGCGGCGGGATCAACTTCGTCGACTCGCAGGGGGCGGCAAAGGTGGCGGACATCGTCATCCTCGCCCGGGAGGCCGGGGTCAACCTGCGCCTGACCCGGCTGAAGCCCGCGGTCCGGGCGGTCCTGGAGCGCGACGGCGTGATCGAGCGCATCGGGGCGGACATGATCCACGGCAACATCCACAGGGCCGTGCAGGCGGAGCAGGCGGCGGCACAGAAGGAGCCCGACGGCGCCTAGTGGCCGGCCGGGGCGGGGATTCCGTAACGGTGCTCGGGCCGCCCGGTGGTGCCGTAGCGCAGCTGGATGTCGACGGCGCCGTCGTCCGCCAGCGCGGACAGATACCGCTGGGCGGTGGCCCGGGACACGCCGACCCGGGCGGCGACGTCGGCGGCCGAATACTGCTCGCCGGGCACCAGGGATTCCAGCACCGCGGCCTCGGTGGCGGAGCGGGGACGTGCCGAGGCGACGACGTCGCCCGGGATCAGGGCGCGCTTGGCGCGCTCCACCGTCTCCTGGCTGACGGAGCCCGGCTGGGCCAGGATCCGGCGGTAGCGTGCATAGGAGCGCAGCTGCTGCGAAAGGGATTCGGCCGTGAAGGGCTTGAGCAGGTAGCCCAGTGCCCCGCGGCGGAACGCGAGGCGCAGCGAGGCCGTGTCCGAGGCGGCGCTGAGGATCACGGTGTCGACGTCCAGCTGGTGCAGCAGGTCCAGGCCCGAAGCGTCCGGCAGGTAGACGTCCAGCAGCACCAGGTCCGGGCGGAGGCTGTGGATGGCCTGCAGCGCCTGGGACGCCGAGCCGGCCGGCGGCAGCGCCAGGAAGCCGGCCACCGAATCCACATAGGCGGCATGCAGCTTGGCGACGTGGAAATCATCGTCGACAATCAGCACCCTGAAATCTTCAGACATCGTTGTCCTCCCGGTTTGCTTCAGTGATTCCAGATTCGGTATTTCCCGGCAGCGTTGGCCCCGGTTCGGTGGTTCCCGGCAGCGTGGCGACGAAAACGGCGCCCGGGCCGCCGGGGGAGCCGGCTTCGAGCACCCGCACGTCTCCGCCGCGGCGGCGCGCGAGCTGCCGGGACAGCGCCAGCCCCAGGCCCTGCCCTCCGCCAGGGCGCGCTGGCCGGACCGAGGTCGTGTAGCCCTCCGCGAAGACGCCCTCGGCCTCGGCGGCTGTCATTCCAACGCCCAGGCCGTCGCCGGAATCGGCCACCACAATGTGGAGTGTGCCGGCGCCTCCGTTGATGCCCGGTTCGTCCAGCACTTCGACTTCCACCCAGCGCTCGGCCGCGGATCCGGCGACGGCGGCGTTCACGGCGTTGTCGATCAGGTTCCCCAGGACGGTGGTGACGTCCTGGGGTTCGGTGACGTGGCCGCGGACCACAGATTCCGGGCCGAGGCGGAGGCTCACGCCGCGCTCGTCCGCCTCGACGCCCTTGGCACCGAGGAAGGCCTGCAGGTAGGGGTCCTGGAGCAGCTCGGCCTGGTCCACCGGGAATGCCAGCGGCCCGGTGCCGGCCAGTTTGGCGAGATAGTCTTGGGCCTGCTGGGGCTCCCCGATGCTCATGAACCCGGCGATCGTGTGCAGCTGGTTGGCAAACTCGTGGCGCTGCGCCCGCAATGCCGCGGACATCGTGCCGACGGCGTCGAGCTGGCGGGTCAGCTGCTGCAGCTCGGTCCGGTCCCGCAGCATCACCACCCAGCCCAGGTCCTCGCGGCCGTGCAGGGCCTTGCGGGCGCTCACCACCAGCACCTGGCCGCCGGCCACGAGTTCCACCGCCTCGCCCTCGGCCGCATCGGCCCGGGTCAGGGCCTTGAGCTGCTCCGGGACCGGCGCGGCGGCCCAGGCCGTGCCCGCGAGGTCCGGGACACCGAGCAGCCGCTGGGCGGCGGCGTTGAAAACGCTGACCCTGCCGTCGGCCGAAACGCCGATCACGCCGTCGTCGACGCCCTGCAACACGGCCACCTGGTCGTGCACCAGGGTGCTGATCTCCTCGGGTTCCAGCCCGAGGGTCAGCCGGTGGAGCCGACGCCGCAGCAGGAAGGAGGCGAGCACGCCGGCCAGCAGCGCGCCGGCGGCCGTGACGGCGATGGGGATGATGTCCCGGGCCAGGCTTTGGCTGATCGTCTCGGTGGAGTAGCCCACGCTCACCTCGCCCACCACCGCCGTCGAGTCCGGGGCATACACCGGGACCTTGGCGCCGGCGGACGGGCCCAGCGTGCCCGTGTTCCGCGTGGTGACCTCCCGGCCCGCGAGGGCGTCCGAGGGGTCGGTACTGACCTTTTCGCCCAGCCGCTCCGCGTCGGGGTGCGCCAGCCGGATGCCGGTCTCGTCCGTAATGACCACGAACAGGGCCCCGGTGCGGGTGCGGGCACCCTCCGCGGCAGCCATCAACGGACCGGCCAACAGCTCGGCGGCCGGGGGAGCGGCGGGAAGAGCGCTGATGGACTGGACCTGAGCCCGTACGGAGGGGTCAGAGGCCACGGTCCGGGCCAGGGTCAGCGCCTGGTTCTCCGCCTCGCGGCCCAGCCGGTCATAGCTCAGCCAGGCGTGGACGGCGCTGCTCAGCAGCACCACCAGCGCAACGACGCCGAGCTGCAGCAGCAGCGTCTGGGTCGAAAAGCGCAGTGCCGGCAGAGCTGTGCGGCGCTTCATCGGGCTCCTGCCTGGGGTTGGTACGGACGTGAGCAAAATGCGCAAAATGCATCCAATAAGCAGTATGCCAATCAATTGAGCCAAAGGCCCAGTCGTGACGGGCGCCACTCTAACGTCTGTAGTGCGCATCACACCGGAGTGGTGTCATTCAACGAAGAAGGAGCCGGCCGTGCTGGTATTACTAGGATTCGCCATGATCGCGGTATTCATGGTGCTGATCATGACGAAGAAGTTGACGCCGGTGCTGGCGCTCATCATTGTTCCCACAGTCTTCGGGCTTTTCGCCGGCGCGGGCCTCGGGATCGGCCCGATGGTCATGGACTCCATGAAATCCATGACCTCCACCGCCGCGCTGCTGATGTTCGCGATCATCTACTTCGGGCTGATGATCGACGTCGGGCTCTTTGACCCCCTGGTCCGGTTCATCCTGCGCAAGCTCGGCAACGACCCCGCCAAGGTGGTCCTGGGCACGGCCATCCTCGCGGCAGCGGTCTCCCTCGACGGTGACGGCTCCACCACCTTCATCCTCACCACCGCGGCGATGCTGCCGGTCTACCTGCGGCTGAAGATGAGCCCCGTGGTCCTGACCTGCGTGGCCGGCCTGGCCAACGGCACCATGAACATCCTGCCCTGGGGCGGCCCGACCGCCCGCGCCGCCTCCGCGCTGAAGCTCGACGTCAATGATGTCTTCGTGCCCATGGTCCCGTCCCTCATCGCCGGGCTCATCGTCGTGCTGGTCTTCTCCTGGCTGCTCGGCCTGCAGGAACGCAACCGCCTCCGCGCCGTCGCCCCCGAGATCTGGGGTGTCCCGGATACAGCCGCAGCCTTCGACGGCGACGCAGACGGCGCAGCCGGCGGCAGCGCGGCCGGCGGTACCGGAATCCGCCGCGGCCGCAAGGGCCCCGGCGCCTCGCCCGCCGGGCTCTCCCCGGAAGGATCGTCCGTTGCAGTGCTGGAGCGCGCCGATTCCCTCGTTGACGACCGCGACTCCGCCATGGCCGACACCGCCCTGGACCCCAACCGCAAGACCCTCCGTCCCAAGCTGTTCTGGTTCAACCTCGGCCTCACGGTCGCGGTCATGGTGACGCTCGTCGCCAACGTCATTCCGCTCCCGTTCGTCTTCATGGTCGGCTCCGCCATCGCCCTGCTGGTCAACTTCCCCAAGGTCAAGGACCAGAGCGCCCAGCTGATCGCGCACGCTCCCTCGATCGTCGCCGTCGTCAGCATGGTCATGGCCGCCTCGGTCCTGACCGGCGTCCTCAACGGCACGGGCATGGTCAAGGCCATGTCGGAATGGCTGGTCCAGATCATCCCGTCCGACATGGGTCCGCTGATGGCCGTGATCACCGGCGTCCTGAGCATCCCGATGACGTTCTTCATGAGCAACGACGCCTTCTACTTCGGCGTCCTGCCGGTCCTGAGCGAAACGGCGGCCCACTACGGCGTCAGCGCTGCCGACATGGCCCGTGCTTCCATCACCGGCCAGCCCTTCCACCTCCAGAGCCCCCTGGTCCCGGCCATCCTGCTCCTGGTCTCCCTCGCGAAGGTGGACCTGGGCGACCACCACAAGAAGGTCCTGTGGCGCACGGCCGTGATCTCCCTGGTGATGCTCGGCGTCGGAGTGCTCACCGGAGCCATCGGCATCGGCTAACCACTCCCAACAACACCAACCAACGCGGGGTCACTTACGGCCCATTCGGGACCTCCGGATGGACCGTAAGTGACCCCGCGTTGTTTGTGGTCGTCGTTCCAGGCGGCGGACAGTAACCACCGTCCAACCCACGTAGACTGGGACGGAAAATATCCATACCTTGCAGGGGAGATCCATGGCTGCGATCAACCGCGACGACGTCGCGCATCTCGCGCAACTCGCGCACATCGAGATGAGTGCTGAAGAGCTGGACAGGATGGCCGGCGAACTCGCTGTCATCGTGGATTCAGTGAAGTCCGTCAGTGAAGCCGCCGGTGATGACGTCCCGGCCACGTCCCACCCGATTCCGCTGACCAATGTGTTCCGCGAGGACGTCGTGGGCCACACGTTTACGGCCGAGCAATCCCTCTCCGGTGCCCCCGACGCGTACGAAGGCCGTTTCAAGGTCCCGGCAATCCTGGATGAGGACTAAGACCATGACTGAGAACAACGAACTGATCCGCCTCTCCGCCGCCGCGCTCGCCGAGAAGCTGGCCGCCCGCGAGATCACCGCCGTCGAGGTCACCCAGGCCTACCTGGACCGCATCGCCGCCGTCGACGGCAAGGTCCACGCCTTCCTCCACGTCAACACCGACGAGGCGCTCGCCGTCGCCGCCGAAGTGGATGCGATCCGCGCCGCCGGCGGTGCCGCCGCCGAAGAGCTCCACGTCCTCGCGGGCGTCCCGATCGCCGTCAAGGACCTCATCGTCACGATCGGCCAGCCCACCACGGCCGGCTCGAAGATCCTCGAAGGCTGGCACAGCCCCTACGACGCCACCGTCGTCGAGCGCCTGCGCGCCGCCAAGATGCCGATCCTGGGCAAGACGAACCTCGACGAATTCGCGATGGGCTCCTCCACCGAACACTCCGCCTACGGGCCCACGCACAACCCGTGGGACCTGGACCGCATCCCCGGCGGTTCCGGCGGCGGCTCCGCTGCCGCCGTCGCGGCCTTCGAAGCCCCGCTGGCACTCGGCACGGACACCGGCGGTTCCATCCGCCAGCCCGGCGCCGTCACCGGCACGGTCGGCGTCAAGCCCACCTACGGCGGCGTTTCCCGCTACGGCGCCATCGCCATGGCCTCCTCGCTGGACCAGATCGGCCCGGTCTCGCGCACGGTTCTCGACTCGGCCCTGCTGCACCAGGTGATTGGCGGGCACGATCCGCGCGACTCCACCTCGCTGCCGGACCCGCTCGAGGACCTCGTGGCCGCGGCCAGGACCGGCAACGTCGAGGGCATGAAGATCGGCATCATCAAGGAGCTCCACGGCGAGGGCTACCAGGCCGGCGTCGAGAACCGCTTCAACGAATCCCTCGAGCTGCTCAAGGGCGCGGGCGCCGAGATCGTCGAGGTCTCCTGCCCCAACTTCAAGTACGCCCTGGGCGCCTACTACCTGATCATGCCGTCGGAGGCGTCCTCCAACCTGGCCAAGTTCGACGGCGTCCGCTACGGCCTGCGGGTCCTGCCCAAGGACGGTCCCATGACCATCGAGCGGGTCATGGGCGCCACCCGCGCCGCCGGCTTCGGCGACGAGGTCAAGCGCCGCATCATCCTGGGCACCTACGCCCTGAGCGCCGGCTACTACGACGCCTACTACGGCTCGGCCCAGAAGGTGCGCACCCTGATCCAGCGCGACTTCGACGCCGCCTTCGAAAAGGCCGACGTGCTGATTTCCCCGACGGCGCCGACCACGGCGTTCAAGCTCGGCGAGAAGCTCAACGACCCGCTGGCGATGTACCTCAACGACGTCGCCACCATCCCGGCGAACATGGCAGGCGTCCCCGGCCTGTCCCTGCCCGGCGGCCTGGCCGACGAAGACGGACTGCCCGTGGGCATCCAGCTCCTGGCCCCGGCCCGCCAGGATGCCCGCCTGTACCGCGTCGGCGCGGTCCTGGAATCCCTGCTCGAGGCGCAGTGGGGCGGCCCGCTGCTGGAAAAGGCCCCCTCGCTCACTGCTACTTCTGCGGCTGCCGCCGCCTCAAGCCACGGAGGCTCACACTAATGACTGACGCAACCCTTAGCTTCGAAGAGGCGATGGACAAGTACGATCCCGTCCTGGGGTTCGAGGTCCACGTGGAGCTCAACACCAAGACCAAGATGTTCTCCTCCGCGCCGAACGTCTTCGGCGATGAGCCGAACACCAACGTCAACGAGGTGGATCTCGGCATGCCCGGCGTGCTGCCGGTGGTGAACAAGACCGCGATCGAGTCCTCGATCAAGATCGGCCTGGCGCTGAACTGCAAGATCGCCGAGAAGTGCCGCTTCGCCCGGAAGAACTACTTCTACCCGGACACCCCGAAGAACTTCCAGACCTCCCAGTACGACGAACCCATCGCTTACGACGGGTACCTGGACATCGAGCTCTCCGACGGCACCGTCTTCCGGGTCGAGATTGAACGCGCGCACATGGAGGAGGACGCCGGCAAGCTGACCCACATGGGCGGCGCCACCGGCCGCATCCAGGGCGCGGACTACTCCCTGGTGGACTACAACCGTTCCGGCGTGCCGCTGGTCGAGATCGTCACCAAGCCGATCGAGGGCGCCGGCAGCCGCGCCCCCGAACTCGCCAAGGCCTACGTGGCCGCCGTCCGCGAGATCGTCAAGAACCTCGGGGTTTCGGACGCGAAGATGGAGCGCGGCAACGTCCGCTGCGACGCCAACGTCTCGCTGCGCCCGCACGGCCGCGAACGTTTCGGCATCCGTTCGGAGACCAAGAACGTCAACTCGCTGCGCGCCGTCGAACACGCGGTCCGCTACGAGATCCAGCGGCACGCCGCCGTGCTGGACTCCGGCGAGCCGGTCATCCAGGAAACCCGCCACTGGCACGAGGACACGCGGACCACGACGTCGGGCCGGGCCAAGTCCGACGCCGACGACTACCGCTACTTCCCGGAACCTGACCTGGTCCCGATCACCGCGTCCCGCGAATGGGTCGAGGAGCTCCGGGCCACCCTGCCCGAGCCGCCGGCCGCGCGCCGCAAGCGGCTGCAGGCCGACTGGGGCTACTCGGACCTGGAGTTCCGCGACGTCGTCAACGCCGGCGTCATGGACGAGATCGAGGAAACCATCGCAGCCGGCGCCACCGCCACCGTGGCCCGCAAATGGTGGATGGGCGAGATCGTCGGCCGCGCCAAGAACGCCGACGTCGATCCCGGCCAGCTGGGCGTCAACCCGGCCACCATCGTGGAACTGAACAAGATGGTTGAGGACGGCAAGATCAACAACAAGATGGCCTCCGAGGTCCTGGACGGCGTGCTCGCCGGCGAAGGCACCCCGGCGGAAATCGTCGAGAAACGCGGCCTCGCCGTGGTCTCCGACGACGGCCCGCTTCTCGAAGCGATCGACGCGGCCCTCGCCGCGCAGCCCGGCGTCGCGGACAAGATCCGCGGCGGCAAGATCCAGGCGATCGGCGCGATCGTCGGCGGGGTCATGAAGGCCACCCGCGGGCAGGCCGACGCCGGCCGCGTGCGCGAGCTGATCCTCCAGCGCCTCGGCGTCGAGGGCTAGCCCCTAGCCACCCACTAGATCGGTCATGATGGTCTGCAGTGCTTCGCAGACCATCATGACCGATGTGCGTTTAAGGTTCTCCGGCCGGGCCAGGACGTCGATCCGGCGCCGGGTGCTGATGCCCTCCAGCGGCCGCAGCACAATGTCCGGGTTCAGCACAGGCCGCGCGGTGTGCCGCGGCAGCAGGCCGATCACGCCGCCGGCCGCCACGAGCGCCGCCACGGTCGAGTAGTCGTTGATGCGGTGCACGATGTTCAGCTCACGGCTGGAGACCGCCGCGACGGCGGAAAGCACGTCGGCGGGGGAGTAGCCGGCGCGGCTCGTCACCCACGGTTCGCCCACGACGTCGTCCGCCGTCACCGCCCGCTGGCCGGCCAGCCGGTGCCCGGCCGGCAGCGCCACGTCCAGCGGCTCATGCGCGAGCGGGATCACCGCGACGCGTTCCTCGGGCCAACGCGGGCTGTGGTCCATCCGGTGCGCCAGGACCAGGTCGTAGCGCGCCGTCAGGGCCGGGAAATCCTGTTGCGCGACGTCCTCGTCGGAGAGCAGGATCCGCGGTTGGCCGGGGCCGTCCAGCAGCCGGGCCAGCGGCGCGAACAATGCCTGCCCGGCGCTGTGGAAACCGCTGAGCGTCACCGGCGCCACCGGCGAGCCGTGGTAGGCGCCGATCGCCATCTTCGCATCCGCCATCGCGCTGACCACCGCGGCCCCGGCGTCCGCCAGCACCTGCCCGGCCTCCGTGAGCACCAGGTTCCGGCCCTCCTTGCGGGTCAGCGGCACCTCCACGGTCTTCTGCAGCGCGGCCAGCTGCTGGGACACGGCCGACGGCGTCACCAGGAGGGTTTCGGCGACGGCCTTGACGCTGCCCAGAGCTCCGAGTTCGCGCAACATCTCCAGCTGGTGGATTTCCATGCCAGCCATTCTATGCAACAGCAATTGCTAATTCGTCGATTGAGAAAAATTCGGTTGTGCTAATGCTTTCTGGTGGGTCTAATGGGGTGAGTTGACCCACACGCCCGCCCCGCATGCGGAACAGAACACGCGGAACAGAACGCGCGGAGCAGGACCCCAAAAGCACAGTTAGGAAGGCCCATGAAGGCTCTCTACAAAGCCGGCGCCCACGCAGGATTCGAGCTCGTCGACCGTCCCGAGCCGAAGACCGGCCCCGGCGACGTCAAGATCCGCGTCATGACCACCGGCATCTGCGGCACGGACCTGCACATCCAGGCCTGGGACGCCTGGGCGCAGGGCATCATCAACGCCCCCCTGATCGCTGGCCACGAGTTCTACGGCGAGGTCGTGGAGACCGGCGAGGACGTCCTGGACGTCAAGGTGGGGGACCGGGTCTCCGGCGAAGGCCACATTGTCTGCGGAATCTGCCGCAACTGCCGCGCCGGCCGCCGGCAGATGTGCATCAACACCGTCAGCGTCGGCGTCCAGCGCGACGGCGCCTTCGCCGAGTACGTGGTGATCCCCGAGACCAACGTCTGGGTCCACCAGGACCCCTCGGTCACCCCGGAACTCGGCGCCATCTTCGACCCCTTCGGCAACGCCGTCCACACCGCCCTGAGCTTCCCGCTGGTCGGCGAGGACGTGCTGATCACCGGCGCCGGACCCATCGGCCTGATGGCGATCGCCGTCGCCCGGCACGCGGGCGCCCGCAAGATCGCGATCACCGACGTCTCCGCGCCCCGGCTGGAACTGGCCCGCAGGCTCGGCGTCGACCTCGCGATCGATGTCTCGAAAATGCGGGTCAAGGACGCCCAGCGCGAACTCGGCATGCGCGAAGGCTTCGACATCGGCATGGAAATGTCGGGACACCCCACCGCGCTGCCTGAGATGATCGACAACATGAACCACGGCGGCCGGATCGCGATGCTGGGACTGCCCAGCCAGTCCATTGACATCAACTGGGGCAAGGTGGTCACGCACATGCTGACCATGAAGGGCATCTACGGCCGCGAAATGTTCGAGACCTGGTACGCGATGAGCGCCATGCTCTCCTCCAACCCTGCCCTGCACGCAAACATCTCGGCCGTGGTCACGGACACGCTGCCGGCCACCGACTGGGAAAAGGGTTTCGAGGTGGCCCGCGCCGGCGTCGGCGGCAAGGTGGTCCTCGACTGGACCGTTTTCTAGGCCCCTTTCCTGACCGCACGCTTCCGGGCCCCTGCCCGACACAGCATTCCACGCACAGCATTCCGCCCCCGCATCCAACCAGCCGAGGAGCCAACCCATGTATTCAGCCATCAAGGACCAGCTGCAGCACGAACTCGATGAGATCCGCAGCGCCGGTCTGTTCAAGACCGAGCGGCACATCGACTCGCCGCAGGCCAACCGCATCAAGGCCGGGCAGATCGGTGAGACCGGCGCCGACGTGCTGAACTTCTGCGCCAACAACTACCTGGGCCTCGCCGACCACCCGGACATCATCGCCGCGGCGAAGACCGCCATGGACGAGCGCGGCTTCGGCATGGCCAGCGTGCGCTTCATCTGCGGCACCCAGGACCTGCACCTGGCACTGGAAAAACGTGTCTCGGCGTTCCTCGGCACCGAGGACACCATCCTGTTCTCCAGCTGCTTCGACGCCAACGGCGGCGTGTTCGAGTCCCTCTTCGGCCCGGACGACGCCGTCATCTCGGACGCCCTGAACCACGCGTCCATCATTGACGGCATCCGGCTCTGCAAGGCCCAGCGCTTCCGCTACGCCAACCAGGACATGGCGGACCTCGAATCGAAGCTGATCGAGGCCACCACGCAGGAGAACCCGGCCCGCCGCAAGATCATCGTCACGGACGGCGTCTTCTCGATGGACGGCTTCCTGGCCCCGCTCGAAGCGATCTGCGACCTCGCCGACAAGTACGACGCCCTGGTCATGGTGGACGATTCACACGCGGTGGGCTTCATGGGAGCCACCGGTGCCGGCACGCCGGAACACGCCGGCGTCTCGGACCGCGTGGACATCTACACCGGCACGTTCGGCAAGGCCCTCGGCGGCGCCTCCGGCGGCTATGTCTCGGGCCGCGGTGAGGTGGTGGCGATGCTCCGCCAGAAGGCCCGCCCCTACCTGTTCTCCAACTCGCTGGCCCCGGCGATCGTCGCGGCCACGCTCAAGGCCCTGGACCTCGTGGAAAACTCCGGCGAACTGCGCGGCAAGCTCTTCGCCAACGCGGAGCTCTTCCGGAACCGCATGAGCGAGGAAGGCTTCGACCTGCTCCCCGGCGAGCACGCCATTGTCCCGGTGATGTTCGGCGACGCCGTCATGGCCGCCAAGGTGGCCGATGCCATGCTCCACAACGGCGTCTTCGTCACGGCGTTCAGCTACCCGGTGGTGCCCAAGGGCGCCGCCCGGATCCGCGTCCAGCTTTCGGCCGCACACAGCGCCGACGACGTCGAGGCCTGCGTCCAGGCGTTCGTGCGCAGCCGCGCGGCGGTGGCAGCAGCCTAGTCCGCCTGATCGCCGGGCCGGACCCCCGCTTTCAGCACGGGGTCCGGCCCCACCCCAGGGCCCGGCCCGGCCTTGCTCGTTCATCCCGGCTTCCTCCTCTGGCTTGTCCGCGGGACATGCCCAGCCCCGGCAGCGAGGACTGGACATAATGCCACTCTGTCCAACGGCCACGACCAACGAGGGGCATGTCCCGGGCCTGCCCGCCGCAACGGGGGGACATGTCCAGGCGCGCGGACCAGGGAAGTGCCTGTCCCGGGCCTGCACGCGGCAACGGGGGACATGTCCAGCTCCGGCAGCGAGGACTGGACATAATGCCACTCTGTCCAACGGCCACGACCAACGAAGGGCATGTCCCGTGCCGGTACGCCGCAACGGGGGACATGTCCAACTCGGGCAGCGAGGACTGGACATAATGCCACCATGTCCAACGGCCACGACCAACGAGGGGCATGTCCCGGGCCGGCCCGGGGCAACGAGGGACATGTCCAGTCGCGCGGACCATGGCAGGGCATGTCCCGGGGCGGTGTGCACAATTTGTCCAAGCAGCCGGGGTTCCAAGAAGGTTGCCGCCAAACTCGGAATCGTGGAGAGGGCATGTGCCGAGAACGCCGTGAGCCCTGGACATTTCAACGCCCTGGGACCCAACAACGGCGCAGGTGATGACTGTGGAACCGATTGACGCCGCTCGCCCGGGCGCAGGTTGCGGTAAACGCCGGATACCGGGACGTGATCACCTGACCCGACGATCTGCAAGGATGGGATCATGTCAGCTCATTACGATGTCGTAATTGTCGGCGGCGGGATCGCCGGCCTGTCCCTTGCCTCCGCCTTGGCCGGGCACTGCAGCGTGGCCCTGATCGAAGCCGAGCAGACCCTGGCCTACCACACCTCGGCCCGCTCCGCCCGGCAACTGATTCCCAGCTACGGCCCGCCCGTGGTCCAGGAGCTCACCGTCCGGACGCTCGACCTCATCGCGGCCCAGGACGCCGAACGTCCGGAACCGGTGCTCACCCCGCGCAGCTTCATGCTGATCGGGGACGACGCCACCGTCCGGGCGGAGGCAAGCGGACACATGCAGCGGATCACCCACGCCGAGGCACTGGATCTGTGCCCGGCCCTGGTCCCGGATTCGTTCAGCGCCGCCGGGCTGGACACCGGGTCCTTCGCCTGCAACGCCCCCGTGCTGCTCGAGGACCACCGGCGGCTCGCCGTGGCCGGCGGCGTGGACATCATTACCGGCGCCAGGGTCCATTCCGCCCAGCGGCTGGGCACCGGCTGGGAACTGGGCGCCGGGCAGGAAGGCTTCCAGTCCGCCGTCGTGGTCAATGCCGCCGGTGCCTGGGCCGACGAGCTCGCCGTCCTCAGCGGCGTCGAGAAGCTCGGCCTGCAGCCGTACCGGCGCACCGCGGCGATCGTCGACGTCGAGAATCCCCTCCCGGAAGCTAGCCCGATGGTGGCGGCGGCCGATGACAGCTTCTACTTCCGGCCGGACAACGGCCAGGTCCTGATCTCGCCCGCCGAACACGTGCCGAGCGGACCCGAGGACGCCCGGCCCTATCCCGGCGACGTCGAACGGGTCATCGCCCGGCTCAACGAGATCACGACGCTCGGGATCCGCAACGTCCGCACGGCCTGGACGGGGCTGCGGACGGAGGCGGCCGACGGCGTCCCGGTGGTGGGGTTCGACGCCGAGGCCACCGGATTCTTCTGGCTCGCCGGCCAGGGCGGGTACGGATTCCAGACCTCATCCGGCGTCGCGGAACTGGCCGCCGGGCTGATCCTCGCCGGCCAGGGCACCGCCCCGGCCCTGGCCCCGGCTGTGCCCCTGGCTGTGCCCCCGTCCACCGAGGCCAGTCCGGCATCCCGGACAGCGGAGGCGCTGGCCGCGACCCGCTGGTCCATCCGGCGCTGAAGAATGGATCCATGAGTACCCTCATCACCAATATCGCCGAACTGATGACCCAGGACGCGGAACACCGCGTCCTCCGCGACGCGGCGGTGGTAATAGAGGGGGAGCGGATTTCCTGGCTCGGGCCCGCGGCCGACGCCCCGGCCGCGGACGAACGGGTGGATGCCGGTGGCCGGGCGCTCCTCCCGGGCTGGGTCGACTCGCACACGCACCTGATCTTCGCGGGGGACCGCACTGCCGAGTTCGAGGCGCGGATGGCGGGAGAAAGCTACAGCGCCGGCGGGATCGCCGTCACCACCGGCGCCACCCGGAGCACGAGCGACTTCGACCTGACCCGGCTGGCGATGGGCCGCGTCGCTGAGGCCGTGTCGCAGGGCACCACCTACCTGGAGACCAAAACCGGCTACGGCCTGGACCTCGAGAACGAGGCCCGCAGCGCCCGCATCGCCTCCACCGTGGCGGACGAGGTGACTTACCTGGGGGCGCACCTTGTGCCCGCCGGGATGGATGCGGAGGAATACACGGAGCTGGTCTGCGGGCCGATGCTCACCGCGGTCCTGCCCTACGTCCGCTGGGCCGACGTCTTTTGCGAGCAGGGCGCGTTCAACGAGGACCAGTCCCGCCGGGTGCTGCTGGCCTGCAAGGCCGCCGGGCTGGGGCTGCGCGTCCACGGCAACCAGCTCGGCGAGGGCCCCGGCGTCAGGCTGGCCGTCGAAGTCGGCGCCGCGAGCGTGGACCACGTGAACTACCTTTCGGCCGCGGATGTCGATGCCCTTGCCGGCAGCTGGTCCGGCTGGGACGCCGCCGGCGGCAGCGGCACGCCCGGATCCGGGCAGCGCGGCACGGTCGCCACGTGCCTGCCGGCCTGCGATCTCTCCACCCGGCAGCCGCTGGCCCCCGGCCGTGAACTGCTCGACGCCGGTGTGCAGCTGGCGCTGGCCTCCAACTGCAACCCCGGCACGTCCTACACCAGCTCCATGGCGTTCTGCGTCACCACCGCCGTGCTGCAGATGCGGCTCAGCGTCCACGAGGCGGTGCGCGCCGCGACCTACGGCGGCGCGCTGGCCCTGGGCCGGGAGTCCGGGAACGACGCCGACGGCGAACGCGCGGTGGGCTCGATCGCCGTCGGACACCGCGCGGACCTGCACCTGCTCAACGCGCCTTCCGCCACGCATCTGGCCTACCGGCCAGGCATCCCCCTGACGCACGCGGTGTGGCGCGCCGGTGTGGCGCAGCCGGTCCGTTAGCGGGCCGGTCCGCTGACCTGGCTGGCTCCGGCTCCGGACGGGCCGCCCTAGAACATCATGGGCGGTGCGTCGAGGACGGTCTCGTCCACGCGCCTCTTCTCCCACTGCGTGAAGGGCTTGTCGAGCTCGTACTTGCCGTGCGAAGTGCGCAGCAGGGTGCGGACCTCGGCGTTCTCGGGGTTATTCAGGGACTCGAAATATTCCACCGACCAGTGGAACCAGCGCATGCAGAACAGCCGCATGGTCAATCCGTGCGTCACAAACAGCGCGTTCGGGGCATAGCCGGGCCGGGACCAGTGCCGGTGCAGGGTTTCCATGAAGGAAGAAATCCTGTCATACACATCGGAACCGGACTCGCCCTCGCGGAAGCGGTAGAAGAAGTGCCCGTAGGCGTTGCGGAGCTCCTTCTGGTCCTCGATGTCGCCGGCGATCTGAAAGTTGGCCCAGTCCTGTTCGCGCAGGCGCGGTTCCTCGATCACCCGCTCCACGAGCGGGCCGAGATTCAGCGCCTCGAGGGTCTGGTAGGCGCGCAGGTAGGGGGAGACGTAGACGCACACCGGGCGGCCGTCCAGCTGGCGCCGGACCTCCTCCCCGGCCGCGGTGGCCTGCTCCAGGCCCAGCGCGGTCAACGGGATCCGGTAGTCCGGAACACGGTTGTAGATCGAGGTGTCGGCATTGGCGGCAGACTGGCCGTGCCGGATCATGATGATTTTCCGGGGCGCACTCATAATCCCCAAGCATAGGGCTCCCAAAAAGCCGGGGGTGCCGGCGCGGCCGGCACCACGCGGGCACCAGCAAACTATCGGCAAGTGCAGGCAAGATAGAACCATGTTGGTTCCCTCCCGCCGTCGGTTGCGGTTCGAAGTGTTGATTGTCCTGGGGTTGTCGCTCGGGCAGTCCGCGATCTACTCCCTGGTGCAGTTGCTGGACAAGATGACCACGGCGCCGCTGGCCCAGGGGACATCCACCCTGAACCGCTCACAGAGCGCACGCGAATACTTCGACCTCACCTACCAGTTGCTGGACATCATCTTCGCCCTGGTCCCGGTGGCCCTCGTGATCTATTTCCTCACCGAACACTGGCCGGCCGGTGAGCGCGGAACCTCGGCGTTCCGAAGGATCGGCTTCGACTTCGCCCGGCCCGGCAAGGACCTCCTGCAGGGTCTCGGACTCGCCGCGCTCATCGGCATTCCGTCCCTGGGGCTCTACGCCGCCGGCCGGGCGCTGGGGATCACGACGGCGATCATCCCCAGTGCCCTGGACGCGTACTGGTGGACCGTGCCGGTGCTGGTCCTGTCCGCGATCCGGCACGCGGTGGTCGAGGAAGTGATTGTGGTGGCGTACCTGCTGGACCGGCTCGGGAAACTGGGCTGGAGCGTGCCGGCGGCCATCGCCGCCAGCGCCCTGCTCCGCGGCAGCTATCACCTGTACCAGGGGTTCGGGCCGTTCATCGGCAACGCGGTGATGGGCGTCGTCTTCGCGCTGGTCTACATCCGGACCAAACGGGTGATGCCGCTGGTGATCGCCCACGCCATCCTGGACACCGTGGCGTTCGTGGGGTTCAGCCTGTTCGGCAAGGCCGTGGGCTTGGGCTGAGTTCCCCGCAAAGCAAGGCGGGGTCCCTTCGGGCCCATCCGGAGCCCCCGGACGGGCGCGAAGTGGCCTCGCGTTGCTTTTAGGAGCAGGCCTTAAATGATCTCGGCCGCCGTCTCCTAGGTGACATCGTTGGCACCTAAGAGATGGCGGCCGAAGCGTGGGGCAGGTGGAGCGTTAGATCGTGACCGCTCCGGAGGCGGTCTCGAAGGTGACAGAGAGGATGCCGGGAGTACCGTGCGGCGCGATCCAGTTCACGGCGACGTCTTCGAGCGGCTTTTCAACCGGTTCGCCCAGCCACTCCGTGACGCGCTCGGCCGAACCGGCAATGGTCAGTGCGGACATCTTGACATCGCTCGCGTAGGCGTTGGACGGGTGCAACTCCGGGTCGCCCTCCCACTTGAGCATGTATGGCACCTGGGGGTCGGCGATGAGCCCCAGGATGCCGATCTGCTTCCAGACCAATTCGCGGCCGTCGGGAAACTTCCGGTTGCCGTTGACGGCGGCGCGGCCGAGCCGCTCCTCGAACGGGGCCAGGTCGTCAACCTCGACGCACCAGCCCATCCAGCCGCCGCCGGCCTCGGAGCGTGCCCGGACGGCCTGGCCGAACGGGGCCTTGTCGGAGGCCGGGTGGTTCAGGACCTCCACGACTTCCAGGTACTTGTGTCCCGCGAGCGGGATAATCATGTTGCGTGTCCCGAAACGGGGGTGCACTCCACCCTTCACGGCTTCAACGCCGAGGGCAGACGCAATACGTTCAGTGGTGGCTGCCAAGCCATCGTGTTCACAGGCGTAAGAGACGTGATCCATGCGCATGCCATCATCTTGGCACTTTGTGATGGACCTCTCAGCTTAGGCTCCCCTAACCGTCATGGGACGTCCTGGGGCGCGGAACGCGGCGCCCCGGATGCTCCGTCACGGCGGCCGTCTTCATCTTCGTCACAAAGCTATCCAGGGCTCCGCCGCCATTCCTACACTGAAGTCAGGTCATGAGTGCCAGTGCACAGCCCCGGCTTGCTGGCCGGCAACCCTCGTATCGCGGTGGGGTGCCCCGGGTGAAGACCTGGCCGTCCGGCGCCCGCCGGAGGGCAAGCGCGGCGCCTGTTCCGGTTCGGGCCGAAAGCCCAGGCCGGTGCTGTGCCCAGTGACTCGAGGAGCACCAATGTCCAACGCCTGGTCCTTTGAAACCCGCCAGATCCACGCCGGCCAGGAGCCGGACAGCGCCACCGGCGCGCGTTCCCTGCCTATCTACCAGACGACGTCGTTCGTGTTCCCCAGCGCCGAAAGCGCCGCGAACCGCTTTGCGCTCGCCGAGCTCGCGCCCATCTACACCCGGATCGGCAACCCGACCCAGGACGCCGTCGAACAGCGCGTCGCCAGCCTGGAAGGCGGTCTCGCGGCGCTGCTGCTCAGCTCCGGCCAGGCCGCCGAGACGTTCGCCATCCTCAATATCGCCGAGGCCGGGGACCATGTGGTGGCCAGCCCCAGCCTCTATGGCGGAACCTACAACCTGCTCGCGCACACGCTGAAGAAGTTCGGCATCTCCGTGACCTTCGTGGCGGACCCGGACAACCTGGACCAGTGGCGGGACGCCGTCCAGCCCAACACCAAGCTGTTCTTCGGCGAAGTGGTCTCCAACCCCCGCCAGGACGTCCTGGACATCGAGGGCGTCTCCCGGGTGGCGCACGAGGCCGGCGTGCCGCTGGTTGTCGACAACACGCTCTCCACCCCCTACCTGATCCGGCCGATCGAGTGGGGCGCGGACATCGTGGTCCATTCCGCCACCAAGTACCTGGGCGGGCACGGCGCCGCGATCGCCGGCGTGATCGTGGACTCCGGCAACTTCGACTTCGGGAAGGACCCGGAGCGGTTCCCCGGCTTCAACACCCCCGACCCCACCTACAACGGCCTGGTCTACGCCCGCGACCTCGGAGCGGGCGGCGCGCTGGGCGCGAATCTCTCCTACATCCTCAAGGCCCGGGTCCAGCTCCTGCGCGACCTCGGCTCCGCGGTGTCCCCGTTCAACGCGTTCCTCATCGCCCAGGGCATCGAAACGCTGAGCCTGCGCGTCGAGCGCCACGTGGCCAACGCCACGAAGGTGGCGCAATGGCTGGAGGGGCGGGACGACGTCGAATCGGTCGCCTACGCCGGGCTGCCGTCCAGCCCCTGGTACGAGCGCGGCCGCAAGTACGGGCCCAAGGGGACCGGCGCCGTCGTGGCGTTCAACATTGCCGGGGGAGCGGAGGCCGGCAAGCGGTTCGTCGATGCCCTCGAACTGCACTCGCACGTCGCGAACATCGGCGATGTCCGGTCGCTCGTGATCCATCCGGCGTCGACCACACACAGCCAGCTCTCGCCCGAACAGCAGGTGATCGCCGGGGTGAACCCCGGGCTGGTGAGGCTTTCGGTGGGACTGGAGCACATTGACGACATCCTCGCGGACCTCGACGCCGGATTCCGCGCGGCCAAGTCCGTCTAGGCCGAAGCCCACGCCGAATTTCCCCACCTTTGCGGGCATGACACCGGGAATCGCCGGCACTTCGGGGCGACCCGCCGGCCACGGCTGTCAAAGGTGGGGAGTCTGCGGTGCTGACGGGTCCGGCTGTCACATGGAAGTCATAATCTTCGTCATTTCCGCACCCCGTTTCGTAGACTCGTACCAGGTCATGAGTGCCAGCGACAGCCCCGGCTTGCTGGCCGGCAACCCTCCTTTTGCGGCGGGGTGCCCCGGGTGAAGACCTGGCCTGCCGGTCAGCTGACGGCGGGCAAGCGCGAAGATAGGTCCTCACATGACGATTGCCGTCACCCGCACGGGTGTTCCCGAAACCAAACCATCCCGGACCCCTGACGGGACCGTCCAGTTCGTCAGGATCGGTGATCTGCAGCTCGAATCCGGGACTCCGTTGCCGGATGTGGTGCTCGCCTACGAGACGTGGGGGACCCTGAACGCGGAGGCCTCCAACGCCGTGCTCATTGAACACGCCCTGACCGGCGATACACACGTGACCCGCGGCGAGAGCGGGGAGCCCGGCTGGTGGGAACAGCTCGCCGGACCCGGGGCTCCCGTGGACACGGACAAGTATTTCGTCGTTTCGATCAACATCCTGGGCGGCTGCTACGGATCCACCGGACCTTCCACCCCGGCCCCCGACGGGCGCCCTTGGGGATCGCGGTTCCCGCTGGTCACCCTGCGGGACACCGCCGCCGCCGAGGCGCGGCTGGCCGATGCCCTGGGCATCGGCAGCTGGTACGCGGTGCTGGGCGGCTCGCTCGGCGGCGCGCGCGCCCTTGAATGGGCCGTCACGTTTCCCGGCCGGGTCCGGCGCTGCGCCGTGATTTCCGTCGGCGCCAGCAGCACCGCCGAACAGATTGCCTTCGCGCAGGCGCAGACGCTGGCTATCCGCCAGGACCCCCACTTCAAGGGCGGGGACTACTACGGCGGCCCGGAACCCGAGGCAGGGCTCGCCCTCGCCCGGCGCATCGCGCACATCACCTACCGCTCAGCGGCCGAACTGGACGGCCGGTTTGGCCGCAACGCCCAGGAGTCCGAGACGCCCCTGGAAGCCGGATCGCTGGCCGGACGCGGGCGCTACCAGGTGGAAAGCTACCTGGACCACCAGGGCAGCAAACTGGCCCGGCGTTTCGACGCGAACAGCTACATCGCGATCACCGAAGCCCTCATGAGCCACGATGTGTGCCGGGGGCGCGGAAGCCTCGGGGAGGCACTGGCCCCGGCCACCGCCGAATTCCTGGTGGCGGCCGTGGACTCGGACCGCCTGTATTTCCCGGCCCAGTCCCGTCAACTGGCAGAGGCCCTGCCGGGCGGCCCGGAACTGCACATCATTGAAGCGCCGATCGGCCACGACGGCTTCCTGACCGAAATCGGCCAGCTCAGCGGGCAGCTCCGGGAGACCTTCTTCGGCCACTAGGCCGGCCCGCTTGTGCATTTTTGCAGATGCGCTCTGCACTAATGGCCGTTGAGGCTCAGGGCGGGAGCGTCCATACTCATGGGGAATGACGCCATGTGCCCTACATCACGGGCGTCCTCAGTCCAATGGTCCGCAGGGTGTCGAAGGCGACACCGAAGGAGTTCACATGAGCACGGAAAACGCCGCGACAACGCGCGCAGACGAGCCGGACGTCAAAACGTCCGGACTGAAGAAGGTAGTAACGGCCTCCATGGCCGGCACGGTGGTGGAGTGGTATGAATTCTTCCTCTACGCCTCCGCCGCCACGCTGGTCTTCGGCAAGACGTTCTTCCCCAATTCGGGCACGGAACTCGACGGCATTATCGCCGCGTTCCTGACCTACGCCGTCGGATTCGTCGCCCGCCCGATCGGCGGCATCGTCTTCGGCCACTTCGGCGACAAGTTCGGCCGCAAGCAGCTGCTCCAGGTCAGCATCCTCCTGGTGGGCGTTTCCACCTTCCTGATGGGCTGCCTGCCCACCTTCGCGCAGATCGGCTACTGGGCCCCGGCGCTGCTGGTCTTCCTGCGCTTCGCCCAGGGCTTCGCCGTCGGCGGCGAATGGGGCGGCGCCGTCCTCCTCGTCGCCGAGCACAGCCCCAGCAAGTCCCGCGGGTTCTGGGCCAGCTGGCCCCAGTCGGCCGTTCCGCTCGGCAACCTGCTCGCCACCGCCGTGCTGTTCACGCTGTCCTCCGTGCTGTCCTCCGCCGACTTCCTCAGCTGGGGCTGGCGCGTCGCCTTCTGGCTCTCCGCCGTGATCGTGCTGGTCGGCTACTACATCCGCACCAAGGTCCAGGACGCCCCCATCTTCCTGGAGGCCCAAAAAGAAGTCGAGGTTGAGAACAAGGGCTACGGCGTGGCCGAAGTCTTCCGCCGCTACCCGCGCGGCGTCTTCACCGCGATGGGCCTGCGCTTCGCCGAGAACATCCTCTACTACCTCGTGGTCACGTTCTCGATCACGTACCTGAAGGTCGTCGTCCAGACGGATACCTCGCGGATCCTGCTGCTGCTGCTCGTGGCGCACTTCGTCCACTTCGCCGTGATTCCGATGGTCGGCAGGCTCTCGGACAACGTCGGCCGCAAGCCCGTCTACATGGCCGGCGCCATCCTCGGCGGCACGTGGGGCTTCTTCGCCTTCCCGATGATGGATACCAAGAACGACTTCATCATCCTCGCCGCGATCACCATCGGCCTGCTGTTCCACTCCCTGATGTACGCCGGCCAGCCGGCGCTCATGGCTGAAATGTTCCCGACCCGGATGCGCTACTCCGGTGTCTCGCTGGGCTACCAGGTCACCTCGATTGTGGCCGGTTCGCTGGCTCCGATCATCGCCGTCGCGCTCCTGAGTCAGTACAAGTCCTCGGTCCCGGTCGCCATCTACCTCCTCGGCGCCTGTGTGGTCACTTTGGTTGCGGTGTTCTTCCTGAAGGAAACCCGCGGCATTTCGCTCCGCGACGTCGACGCCGCCGATGCCCGGGGCACGGCCGATCTCCTCGCCGCCAGCAAGCGGTAATCCTCACCGGCCTCACCAGACCCGGTGGGGGCAGACTGCCCGGATCCGCGCACCGCGCGGACCCGGGCAGTCTGCGTTAACGCGGCAGGTTAACGCGGCAGGCTAACGCCGCAGGCACCAGTCCGGCTGCGCTGGCGCCTCAGGCGGACAGCACATCCTGCCGCTCCCGGATTTCGCCGCGAATCGCCTCCAGCACGGCACGGACCGGGGCCGAACGCAGCGCCTCGGGCCGGGCCACAGCCCAGATGGGCAGCTGGCGCTGGAAGTCGTCCGGCAGGACGGGCAGAAATTCCGGCCGGCCCGCCACGAGGAAATTGGGGAGCAGGCCTATCCCGGCGCCCCGCCGGACGGCCTCCAGCTGGGCGAAGACGCTTGTGGCCTGGAAGCTGGACCGCGGCACCGGCAGCTGCGTTGAACGGTGGCCCAGCTCGGCGACCTGGAGCGCCGATTCCACGTAGGAGACAAAGCCGTGTTGCCGGACGTCGTCGAGCGTTGCCGGAAGCCCGTGCTCCTGCGCATAGCCGGGACTGGCGTACAGCCTGAGGAAATAGTTGCTCAGGAAGATCGCGCGGGCGGTGGTGGTGTCCATGTTGCCCACCACCACTTCCAGGTCCACACCGGAGCGGTTTTGGCTCACCTTGCGGGTGGCGCTGAGCAGTTCGACGTTGAGCAGCGGATTCGCCCGCTGCAGCCGGACGAGGGCCGGGGCCAGGAATTCGGCGCCGAAGCCGTCCGGGGTGCTGATCCGGACCAGGCCGGAGACCACGTCGCCGGAGCGGGCAATGCTGCTGGAGAGGGCACCGAGAGTGCCCTCGATAGCTTCCGCCGCCGCGACCGCCTGGCTGCCGAGCTCGGTCAGCTCCCAGCCGTGCGGGTTGCGTTCGAGCGTCCGGCCGCCGAGCTGTTTGTCGAGGGCCAGGACGCGGCGGGAAATGGTGGTGTGGGTGGTGCCGAGCGTCTCGGCCACGGCGTTGAACCGGCCCAGGCGTGCCACGGTCAGCAGGATCAGCAGGTCGTCGGGGCTCGGGAGCCGGCGCAAGTCCACTATTGTCCCCCTCTGCAGCGAGTGTGGCGGAGCCAGAGCCATGATTGTGCATCTGTGCACATGGCATCTGTGATTTTTTACCTTGATTGCACTCTAACAGGGTGTGATGGTGGACACCGGGGCGCCGGAGTTTCGGCTTTCACGCCGGAGCGCGTCGAGGCGCCCGGCAGCACATCAAGCAAAGGAGCTTAAGCCATGGCAGTCATCGCCTGGATCGGACTCGGAAACATGGGCGGATCCATGTCCGTCAACCTCTCAAACGCCGGACACGAAGTCCGTGGCTTCGACCTCAACAGCGCAGCCGTTGCCGCCGCCGAGGCCGGGGGAGTCAAGGCCGCCGGCAGCATCGCCGAGGCCGTCGCCGGCGCCGACGTCGTCTTCACCATGCTCCCCAAAGGTGAGCACGCCCGCGCCGTGTACCTCGGCCAGGACGGCGTCCTTGCCCACGCGGACACCCGGACCCTCCTGGTGGATTCCTCCACCATTGACATCGCCTCCGCGCAGGCCCTGCACGACGCCGCCGCTGCCGCCGGCTTCCGCTTCGTCGACGCACCCGTCTCCGGCGGCATGAGCGGCGCGAAGGCCGCCACGCTGACGTTCATGATCGGCGGCGAGGCCGGCGCCGTCGCCGACGCCACCGAATACATCCGCCCCATGGCCGCGAACATCATCCCCACCGGCGGCGCCACCACCGGCCAGGCCGCGAAGATCTGCAACAACCTCATGCTCTTCATCAACCTCGCCTCCACCGCCGAGGGCGCGGTCCTGGCCGAGCGGCTCGGCTTGGACAAGCAGGTCTTCTGGGACATTGCGTCGGTCTCCTCCGGCGACAGCTGGGCGCTGCGCACCTGGTACCCCGTGGCCGGCGTCGTGCCGACCGCCGCGTCCAACAACGACTTCGCCCCGACATTCACCACCGAACTGGCCAACAAGGACATCGGCCTGGCCATCAGCGCCGCGCGGGACACCGGCACCCCGCTGGAACTCGGCGAGCACGTCCAGCAGCTTTTCCAGCGCCTCATCGACTCCGGCCAGTCCGGCCAGGACTGCTCGATGATCGTCAAGCTCGTCGACGGCACCCTCGAGTCCGCCAACTAGCCCCCCACGGCCCTGCCCTTCACGGCCCTGCCCCTCACGAAAGAGACCCACCCATGGAACGCATCCCGCACTTCATCAACGGCGCCCTGATCTCCGACGCCGAGCGCTTCGGCCCCGTGTTCAACCCGGCCACCGGCGAGCAGGAGAAAGAGGTCGCCCTGGCCTCCGCCGCCCGCGTCGAGGAGGCCATCGAGGCCGCCCGCGCCGCCCTGCCCGGCTGGCGCGCCACGAGCCTGGCCAGGCGCACCGCCATCTTCTTCAAGGTCCGTGAACTGCTCATGCAGCGCCGGCCCGAACTCGCGGCCCTGCTCACCAGCGAGCACGGCAAGGTCCTCTCGGATGCGGAAGGTGAAATCACCCGCGGCCTGGAGAACATCGAATTCGCCACCGGGCTCTCCCACATGCTCAAAGGCGAACGCTCCGAGCAGGTCTCCGGCGGCGTCGATGTCCACTCGGTCCGCCAGCCGGTCGGCGTCGTCGCCTGCATCACGCCGTTCAACTTCCCCGCCATGGTGCCGCTGTGGATGATCGGCAGCGCCCTGGCCTGCGGGAACACCGTGCTGCTCAAGCCGAGTGAAAAGGACCCGTCCTCCGCCATCTTCATCGCCGGCGTCTTCGCCGAGGCCGGCCTGCCGGCAGGGGTGCTCAACGTGGTCCACGGGGACAAGGAAGCCGTGGATGTCCTGCTGGAACACCCGGCGGTCAAGGCCATCAGCTTTGTCGGCTCGACGCCGATCGCGCAGTCCATCTACAAGCGCGCCGCCGATCACGGCAAGCGCGTCCAGGCCCTGGGTGGGGCGAAGAACCACATGGTGGTCCTGCCGGACGCGGACCTCAACATGGCCGCGGACGCCGCCGTCTCGGCCGCCTACGGCTCCGCCGGGGAGCGCTGCATGGCAGTCAGCGTCCTCGTCGCGGTCGGCAGCATCGCCGACGACCTCGTGGAGGCGATCAGCACCCGCATGGCTGCCCTCACGATCGGCCCGGGCACAGACCCGGCCTCCCAGATGGGTCCGCTCATCACGGCCGAGCACCGCGACAAAGTGGCCTCCTACGTTGCCGGAGCGGCCAACGAGGGCGCCACCGTGGTGGTGGACGGCCGCGAACACGATTTCGACTCCAACGGCTTCTTCATCGGCGTCAGCCTGATCGACCACGTCAAGCCCGGAATGAAGGTCTACGACGACGAGATCTTCGGGCCCGTCCTCTCCGTGGTCCGCGTCGAGACCTACGCCGACGCCGTGAAGCTGGTCAACGACAACGAGTTCGGCAACGGCGTGGCCATCTTTACCCGCGACGGCGGCGCCGCCCGCCAGTTCGAGTTCGACGTCGAGGCCGGTATGGTGGGCGTCAACGTGCCCATCCCGGTGCCGGTGGGCACCTTCTCCTTCGGCGGCTGGAAGAATTCGCTGTTCGGCGACACCCACATGTACGGCCCGGAAAGCATCCGCTTCTACACCCGCGGCAAGGTGGTCACCACCCGCTGGCCGGACCCGTCCACCTCGGTGATCGACCTCGGCTTCCCCCAGGTCGACTGACGCCGCAACCCCCAACAAAGGCAACGCGGGGTCACTTATCGCCCATCCGGCACCGGATCATGGGCCGCAAGTGACCCCGCGTTGTTTGCTGCCTCGGGATTAGAGTGGGCAGACACCGGGAATGCAGGAGGCATTGTGACCACGCTCGTCAACCGTCCCAACACGGCATTGCTCGTCGTCGATATGCAGATCGGCGTCGTCGCCGAGGCATACCGCCGCGACGACGTCGTCGCAACAATCGCCGCGCTCGTGGACAAGGCCCGCGACGCCGGGGTGGACGTCGTCTGGGTGCAGCACAGCGGTGAGGAACTCCCGCGCGGCAGCGACGGCTGGCAGTACGTGCCGGAGCTCGCGCGCCGCAGTTCGGAGCCGCTCGTGGCCAAGGAGTACAGCGACGCCTTCGAGGCCACCGACCTCGAATCCGTGCTGGCCGGGCGCGGCATAGGGCGCTTCTTCCTGGCCGGTGCGCAGACCGACGAGTGCATCCGCTCGACCCTGCACGGCGCGATCACCCGCGGCTACGACGTCACGCTGGTCGCCGACGCCCACACCACCGAGGACCTGACCGAGTACGGCGCCCCGCCGCCGGCTCTGGTGGTCGCGCACACCAATCTGTACTGGCAGTACCACAAGGCGCCGGGGCGGACGGCAGGAACGGTCAACGCGGCCGACGTCGAGTTCGCCGGCCCAGCAGGGTCCTAGCCCTTCATGATTTCCGCGCGCTGGGCCATGTAGTCCTCCATGGACAGCTTGCCGTCGGTGTACTGCTGGTCGAGCTCGGCCAGCTTGCGGGCCCGGTAGCCCTGCCCGGCCGACGGCGGCGGCGGAGACTGCGGCGCCTGCGCCTGTCCCGCGCCCGGCGCCGGGAAAGTTTGCGATGCCTGCGGCCGTTGCGGTTGCGGCGGGTTGTTCAGGTACTCGGGGCTGTCCTCGTAGGGGACGGGCGACTGGTAGCCGACCGGGTTCGGGTACTGCTGGCCGGGGTACGGCTGGTTCGGGAACGGCTGGTCCGGAAACCGGGGACTGGGGTTCTGCGGGTTCGGGTACTCCGCGCTGGGGTACTCCGGGCTGGGGTATTGCGGGTTGGGATACGGCTCGTTGGCCGGACCCGACTGCTTCGGGGCGCCCAGCTGGCCAAAGCCGCCGAAGTAGTCCTGCTGGGTGTAACCATCACGCGGCTGGTTGCCCTGGCCGGGGTTGTTCTGGCTGCCCGGGAACCGGCCGAATTGTCCCGGAGTGCCCTGGTTCCGGCCGCGGGCAGACCTGCGGTAGAGGCGCATCGCCACGGGAACCAGGAAGGACAACACGATGATCCAGAAGAACATACTGCTCACGATACTGGGCCTTTCAGCTGCTGGGCCTTCTCATCTGCGGGCTCATCTGTAGGGCCGGAGAAGTGTCCCTCCAGCTTATGCCCCGCAGGCTCAGGCCCGAAGCCTCAGGACCGGACAGCGTCCTCGGCGCCGGGCGGGCCCTCGCCGGAACCAAGCGGAACGCCGGGACCGAACACCGGGCCTGCCAGCGGCCGCTTGGCCGTCATGCCGTCGCCGGAGGAGCGGTGCCGC
Source organism: Arthrobacter sp. 01N444 (assembly GCF_056399305.1). Lineage (NCBI taxonomy): Bacteria > Bacillati > Actinomycetota > Actinomycetes > Micrococcales > Micrococcaceae > Arthrobacter > Arthrobacter sp. 01N444. The sequence continues at coordinate 91,644 of NZ_JBFTRB010000011.1, read as the reverse complement.
AGCCGGCGGACCACCCAGGGGACAAAATACTCCCTGGCCCACACCAGGTCCCCGCTGCGCGCCTCGCGCCAACTGCGCTGCGGCAGCGGTTTGGGGGAGAGGGGCTGGAGCGTGTGCTCGACGTTCAGCGAGTCCAGCACCATGGCCGCGATCGTGTGGTGGCCCAGCGGTGAGAAATGCAGCCGGTCGACATTCCACATCTGCGGGTCATTGAGCTGGCGCAGCGACCACATGTCCGCGATCACGGCGTCGTGGCGCGCGGCGATCGTGCGCAGGTTCTCGTTGTAAATGGCCACCTTGCTGCGGATCCGGCCCAGCACCGTGGAGCCGGTATCCGGGCCGTTGAACAGGACGACGGTGGCGCCGCCCAGGCTCAGGATCTGCACCACCGAATCCAGCTTTTCGGCCAGCACGTCCGGATCGCCGCCCGGGCGGATGAGGTCGTTTCCGCCTGCGGAGAGCGTGATGAGGTCCGGTTTGAGGGACAGGCAGTGAGCCATTTGCTGGTCCACGATCTGCTGCAGGAGCCGGCCGCGGACGGCCAGGTTCGCGTAGGCGAAGTCGTTGTGCCCACGGCTGAGTTCCTCGGCCACGCGGTCCGCCCAGCCCCGATGGCCGCCCGGACTGGCCGGTTCCGGGTCGCCGATGCCCTCCGTGAATGAGTCGCCCATCGCCACATACCGGGTCCACGGGTGGGTGACGGTGTCAACGGTGGTCTCGGCTGGGGTGCCCGGTGAATTTTCCATGGGATCGGTATTGCTCACCCCCTTATCCTGCACTGTTCCCGTTTAGCTGCGCCACCGTAATTTGTTACCGCCGGGTAACTGTAAGAATAGTTCCATGACTCACGCTGACGCCTTCCCCGCCCCTGTCGTCCAATGGTCCCAGCCGGAGCAGGAACGGGCCGGCAAGCCGCTTCTTGTCCTGTTGCACGGCTACGGCGCCAACGAACAGGATCTGCTCAGCCTGGCCGGGATGCTGCCGCAGGAATTCGCGGTGGCCTCGTTGCGCGCCCCGATCGCCATGGGACCGGGCTTCACCTGGTTCCCGCTGACAGGGTCCATTGACTACTCGCTCGACGCCGTCAAGGTCGCGGCAGGCTACGTTCAGGACTGGCTCGACGGCGTCAAAGCCAACCACCCGTCGGTGACGCTGTTGGGGTTCTCGATGGGCATGGCCATGGCCACCACGCTGCTGCGGCAGCGGCCGGCGGACTTTGCCGCCGTCGTCGGGCTGTCAGGTTTTGTCGTCGATGCCGGCGATGACCCCAGCTTCCGCGACGGCGAACTGGACGGCACTGTGCCGCTGTTCTGGGGGCGGGACCAGCAGGACCCCGTGATCACCGAGGACAAGATCGACTACACCGTCGGCTGGGTGCGCAAGCACGTGTTGCTCACCAAGGTCCTCTACACGGGCATGTGGCACGGCATCAACCAGCAGGAGATCGGCCACGTCTCGGAGTTCCTCACGCACGTGGTGCTCAACGCCAAGAAGTAGGCGCGCCGGGGAAGTTGTGCGCCGGGAAGCGACGCCGGGACAGGCGGCTAGGCGGCCGGGGGCGCGCTGATCCGCACGGTCCGGCCGTTCACGGTGACGGTGTCGCCGTCGTGCAGCTGGCGGCCGCGGCGCTCGTCGATTTCGCCGTTGACCTTCACCAGCCCGTTCTTGATCAGTTCCGCGGCCTCCACCCCGTCCTCGACCAGATTCGCAAGTTTCAGCAGCTGGCCCAGCCGGATCATGCTGTCGCGGATAGTGATGTCTTCGAATTCCGGATTGCTCATACAAGCAATAATGCCTGACCTAAGGTGGCACCTATGACCCATCACCGCCGTCTTCCGCTGATCGTCGGCCTGCCCATGGCCGTCGCGACGGGACTTTTCATCCCGATCCAGGGCCGGATCAACGGCGCCCTCGGGGTGGCGCTGGGGGACGGAATCGGTGCCGCCGTCGTCAGCTTCAGCACCGGACTGCTGGTCATGACGGTCATTTCCCTGGCCTTGCCCCGGGGCCGGGCAGGGCTGGCGCGGATCCTGCCGGCCGTGCGCGAACGGCAGTTTCCGCCGTACTACGTCCTGGCCGGCTGCATCGGTGCCCTCTTCGTCTTCGCCCAGTCCTTCACCGTGGGACTGCTCGGCGTCGCCCTCTTCACGGTGGCCGCCGTGACGGGGCAGACCCTCAGCGGCCTGCTGGTGGACCGGATGGGGATCGGACCGGCGGGGAAGAGGCCCATTACCGGCATCCGGGTGATCGGCAGTGTGCTCACCGTCGCCGCCGTCGCCTGGGCGGTGTCGCCCAGGTTCAGCGCCGGGGAATCCGGGCTGCAGTTGCTGGTCCCAGTGATGCTTCCGCTCCTGGCCGGGTTCCTGATGAGTTTCCAGCAGGCCATGAACGGCACAGCCACCGTGCACTACGGCACCCCCATCGCCGCGACACTCGTGAACTTCATCGCCGGAGCGGCCCTGCTGTGGGTGGCATGGCTGATCAAACTCGCCGTGGCCGGGGCCGGCAGCCCCCTCCCGGCGCAGTGGTGGTACTACCTTGGCGGCCCGCTCGGCTGCATCTTCATCGGCATCGGCGCCCTCCTGGTCCGCAGCCTGGGCGTGCTGGTCACCGGCCTCGGCATGATCGCCGGCCAGCTTCTGGGGTCCCTCGGACTGGACCTCATATTGCCGGTGCCCGGAACGGTGATCGCCCTCCCGACGGTCCTCGGCACCATCCTGACGCTCGGCGCCATCGTCCTGGCCACCCTGCCCTGGCCCAAGGGCGCGCTGAAGCGGTAGCGGGCCGGTAGGCTTGGAGTTTGCATTGCACTGTTCGTATCGCTTTGTTCGTATTGTCCCGGCCGGCAACCAGCCGGCGTCCCGGGGCCAACACCACGGACCGCACCCAGCGGCCCTGTAGAAAATTGGAGTTCCCATGGCAGCAAAATCCGTCCTCGACCAGATCATTTCCCTCGCCAAGCGCCGGGGATTCGTTTTCCAGGCCGGTGAAATCTATGGTGGCTCCCGTTCTGCGTGGGACTACGGCCCGCTCGGCGCCGAGCTCAAGGAAAACATCAAGCGCCAGTGGTGGCAGTCCGTGGTCCGCGGCCGCGACGACGTCGTAGGCCTGGATTCCTCCGTCATCCTGCCCCGTCAGGTGTGGGAGGCCTCCGGCCACGTCGACGTGTTCTCCGATCCGCTGGTGGAGTGCCTGTCCTGCCATAAGCGCTACCGCGCGGACCACCTCGAGGAAGAGTACGAGGAGAAGAAGGGCCGTCCCGCCGAGAACGGCCTCAAGGACATCGCCTGCGCCAACTGCGGCACCCGCGGCCAGTGGACTGAACCGCATGAATTCTCCGGGCTGCTCAAGACCTACCTTGGCCCCGTCGCCAGCGAAGAAGGCCTGCACTACCTGAGGCCCGAAACGGCCCAGGGCATCTTCGTGAACTTTTCCAACGTCCTGACCACCTCGCGGAAGAAGCCGCCCTTCGGCATCGGCCAGATCGGCAAGTCCTTCCGCAACGAGATCACGCCCGGCAACTTCATCTTCCGCACCCGCGAGTTCGAGCAGATGGAGATGGAATTCTTCGTCGAGCCCGGCACCGACGAGCAGTGGCACGAGTACTGGATGAAGGAACGCATGTCCTGGTACACGGGCCTGGGCATCCGCGAAGAGAACCTGCGCTTCTTCGAGCACCCGCTGGACAAGCTCAGCCACTACTCCAAGGGCACCACGGACATCGAATACCGTTTCGGATTCCAGGGCTCGGAGTGGGGCGAGCTCGAGGGCATCGCCAACCGCACCGACTTTGACCTCTCCACCCACGCCAAGGCCTCCGGCGCGGACCTGAGCTACTTCAACCAGGCCACCAACGAACGCTACACCCCGTATGTGATCGAGCCCGCGGCCGGCCTCACCCGTTCGTTCATGGCCTTCATGATCGATGCCTACACCGAGGACGAGGCCCCCAACGCCAAGGGCGGGGTGGACATCCGCACGGTGCTCAAGCTCGATCCGCGCCTGGCGCCGGTGAAGGCGGCCGTGCTGCCGCTGAGCCGCAACGAGGACCTGTCCCCGAAGGCCAAGGACCTCGCAGCGCAGCTGCGCAAGAGCTGGAACATCGAGTTCGACGACGCCGGCGCCATCGGCCGCCGCTACCGCCGCCAGGACGAGATCGGCACCCCGTTCTGCATCACCGTGGACTTCGACACGCTCGAGGACCAGGCCGTCACCATCCGCGAACGCGACACCATGAGCCAGGAACGCGTCTCCCTGGACAAGGTGGAGGGTTACCTGGCCGCACGGCTGATTGGCGCCTGATCATGGCCATCGCATACCGGGAATGGCGGGAAGGCGACGACCTCGCGCTGCTGGAAATCTGGGGCGGCCCTGAGACCGTCCAGGCCGGACAGTTCCGCGGGACGCTGTCGCACTCGGGCAATTCCCCGTGGCGCCGCTGCATCGTGGCCGAGGACGTTGTGGACGGTGTCGCCATTCCGGTGGCGGCCGCCGTGGTCCACGAGGCCTCGCTGCACCCTGAACGGCTCTGGGCGTATGTCGAGGTCGCCCGGGACCACCGCCGCGCCGGCCTCGGGTCCACACTGCTGACCATGCTGCGGCACGAGGCCGCCCAGGCGCCGTCGGGCGTGTCCAGACTGCGCTGCAAAGTGGAGCCGGGCACCCCCGGTGCGGCGTTTGCCGAGGCCGCGGGCCTGGCCCCGATCCAGCGCTCCCGCCTCGTCGTCGTTGACCCGGCTCCGCTCAAGCTGCCGGTGTTCGGCGACGGTTCGGAGTCCGCGGCCACCGATCAGGTCGAAGACCTGGCCACGGGCTCGGTGGAGCTCAGCGACGTCGTGGGACGCTACTACACCGCCGTGCACGGCTGGGACAGCCCGGGGGAGCTGAGCGTCGCCGCGGTGCAGCGCCTGTTCCTGGATGACCTCAGCGGCGCCCACGGAGCGATCGTGCTGCGGGCGCCCAAGGCCAGCGCCTTCGGACACGGCATCGCGGCCAGCCGCAAGGGCCGGCTGGAGGGGTTCGCCGTCAGCTACGCCCAGGGAATTCCGGGAGCCGACGGCGGCGCCGATGCCGGCGCGGCCTCGACCACTGAGCCAACTGAGGTGTTCCTCGGGCACGAGCCCAAGCTTGGCGCGGACGAGGCCAAGGCCGCCGTCCGGGACCTGTTGGCCCTGATCGCTTACCAGCACCCGGTGATGCTCGAACTGGACGACGCAATGACCGCCCTGCGCACCGTCGTCGAACCGCTGCTCGAGAGCGGCAAGGCCCATGTCCAGGGCTCGGAAACGCTCGTCGTCTCCGACCCGGCCTAGGCCTTAACCCGACTGACCCGCAGCTGTAGCCGTATAAAGCTTGATAACGGCCACGGCTGCGGGTCAGTTTGCGTTAAAGCAGCTATTTGGGCATCACCGGCGGCACGAAGTCGAAGGTCATGCCCAGCAGCCAGACGAGCAGCAGGACCACCGGCAGGTGGAAGACGAACTGCAGGAAGGTGAAGCCCACCAGGTCGCGGGCGCGCAGCCTCAGTACCGCGAGCAGCGGCAGCATGAAGAACGGGTTGACCAGGTTCGGCAGCGCCTCGGCGATGTTGTAGATCTGCACGGTCCAGCCGAGGTTCATCTGCACGTCGGTGGCCGACTGCATCACGTAGGGCGCCTCCACCAGCCATTTTCCGCCTCCGGAGGGGACCAGGATGCCCAGTGCAGCCGTGTACAGGGCAATGACGACGGCGAAGCCGCCGCCGCTGCCGATGTCCGAGAAGAACGCCGCGAGGTGGGTGGAGAGGCTCATGCCGCCGGTTCCCGTGGCCTTGGTCAGGATGGCCGCCATCGCCGCATACAGCGGGAACTGCACGAGGATGCCCGCGGTGGCCGGGACGGCCTTCGTCACGGCCTGCAGGAAGTTCCGCGGCGTCCCGTGCAGGACCAGGCCCAGGATGAGGAACACCAGCAGGTAGCCGTTGAGGCTGCTGACCACGCTGAGGAACGGCTTGGTGAGGAACTGCGAGACGAGCCAGCCGAGCGTGAGGACGCCCGCCAGGATCGGCAGGACCCGGCTGTATTCGAGCCATTCGCCCGGCCGGGAACGCGGCGCGGACTCGGCCGGCTCGTCGTCCAGGTCCACACCCAGGTCCTCTGCGGTGCGGATCGAGCCGCCCTGGGGTGCGGAGAAGTGCGCAATCACGGTGGTCAGGGCCATCAGGATGGCCAGCGTCAGCAGCGACTGCCAGGTAAAGATCGTGGTGCCGAAGTCCAGGATGCCCGTGATCTTCAGCAGCGCCGGCGGCAGCGAAGCGGCCGTGGCCTGCAGCTGCGCGGCAGAGGAGGACAGCCCCAGGGCCCAGACGGCGCCGAGGCCCATGAACGCCGCCGCGCCCAAGGCACGGTAATCCACCGTCAGGTCCTTGCGGCGGGCAATCGCGCGGGCCAGCAGCCCGCCGAAGATCAGGCTGAGCCCCCAGTTGAGGAAGGACACGGACATGGCGAGCACGGCCACGAAGCTCACCGCGGTCCGCGCCGTTGACGGCACGAGCGCCAGCCTGTTGATCAGTCCCGCCACGGGCGGGGAGGTGGCCACGACGTAGCCGGTGAGGACCACCATGGCCATCTGCAGGGTAAAGGCCGTCAGGTCCCAGAAGCCGTTGCCGAACGAGTCGGCGATTGCCTGGGGCGTGGCGCCGATGGCGAGTGCGGCCACCGCGATGATGACGACGCCGGCGAGGGCGAAGATGTAGGCGTCCGGGAACCACCGCTCCGTGCACGCCGCCATTCGTTGGGCTATCCGTGCGAGACCGCGTTCTTCGGTACCGCTCTTGGTCACGACTGTGCTTGCCACAGGTGTCCCTCTCCATTGAGTGCTTTTTGTACCCCATGGAGTTTAGTCAAGACGATGGCGGAAGTAGGGCTTATCGGCGCTTGGCACCTGCGCGCCGGGGGCCGTCGGCCTCGTCGAGCCGGCGTCTTTCCTCCTCAGTCGGGGCGCCGCCGCCGAGACCGGCCGGCATCCACCAGGCCCCGGGGGCCGGTCGCAGGGGGAAGTCGGCGATGCCGGCGTCGATCCCGTCCTGCAGGGTCTTGGCCAGGCGCGCCGTCGCGGTCCGGGCGTCGTCGGACGGGTCCGAGAGCGAGCCCGGAAGGATCGGCTCGCCGACGTGGATGCGGACCGGGGCGCGCCAGGCGCGCCGCGGCGAGAAGGCATGGTGGCGGGTCATCAGCCGGTGGGCGCCCCAGATGGAGACCGGGATGATCGGCACGCCGGCCTCAGCGGCCATCCGCACCGCACCGGTCTTGCATTCGCGCACCGTGAAGCTTCGGCTCACGCCGGCCTCGGGCAGGACGGCGACGTATTCGCCCTCCCTCAGCCGGGCTACGGCGGCGTCGTAAGCGTGTGCTCCCGATCCGTACCCGACCACCACATGCCCGGCGGCGCTGACCGCGGGGCCGGCAAACCAGTGGTCGGCGGCGCCCTGCGTGATGAGGAAACGCAGTTGGGCCCGGTTGTGCCACCACAGCAGCATCTCGGCAAAGGCAAAGTCGAGGTAGCCGAAGTGCGTGATCGCGACCACGGCGCCCTGGCCGGGCACCACCGGGCGGGACGGGAGGCGGGTTGATGCGCTTCGGGTTGAGGCAGTGGGCGGCCCGGGCTGGGGCAGGTGCTCCCGCCCCGTGACGAGGACGCGGATCCGGAACAGCCAGCGCAGCGCCAGCCCGGTGCGGACAATGAAACGGTAGAACCGGTCGCTGGGCTCCGGCCGCCACTTCACGGGCCGCCAGCTCAGCCCGTGCCGGGCACCTGCCGGGCCGCGCACGTCAGTGTCCGCCCACCCGCCGCCGGGGCGGCCAGGGCAGGAAGCCGGAGGTGGAGTCGATGTATTCCTTGTACCCGGGACGCGCGGACATTGCCTTTTCCGTCAGCGGCTTCCCCGTCTTGCCGGCGAGCGTCCAGATCATCAGGGCGGGGGAGAGAACGGTCAGGACACCCGGCCAGGAATCGGCCGCCACCAGGAACAGCCCTGCCCAGACGGCGGCGTCACCGAAATAGTTGGGGTGGCGGGTGTAGCGCCACAGGCCGGTGTTGAGGACGGTGCCGCGCCTGGCGGGATCGGATTTGAACTGCGTCAGCTGCCAGTCGCCGACCGTCTCGAACACGAAGCCAAGGATCCAGAGCAGGACGCCGGCGAACGCCAGCCAGCCCAGGCTTCCCGTGGCGAACATGCCGACCTGGATAGTGAGCGAGACGAAGAACATCACCAGCCCCTGGGGCAGGTAGACCCGCCGCAGGGCATAGACGTGGCGTGATCCGGGCGCTCCGGCGAGCATGTCCACGTAGCGCGGGTCCTCGTGGCCGCCGCGTGCGCGTGCCCCGATGTGGACGGCGAGGCGGATGCCCCACACGGCGACCAGGGCTAGCAGCAGCAGCCGCCTGCCGGCGTCGCCGTATCCGGCCGAAAGCACCCAGGAGATGCCGGCCACCACCACGAAGCCCAGACCCCAGACGGTGTCGATGACGGAGTGCCGGTTCTGCCGCACGGCAACCGCGAAAGTCACCCCGAGCAGCACCACGAGTCCCGCGATGACCCAGGGCAGGCTTCCAAGGAAGGCATCGAGCGGGAACGGCGGCATCACAACACCACCGGCATACGCGTTCCGGCCGCCGGCGGGGCTCCGCCGAGGGCGCTGCGCAATGCGTCCCTGGCGCCGGAAACATCGGCCTCCGTTGCCTCGCCGAAGGCGTCCAGGACGAAGCCGTTCGCAAGCACGTTCCACAGTGCCAGCCGGCGGATCATGAAATGGCCGGCTTCCTTGAGCGAGACGTAGTCAACGGACGCGGCGACGCCCTCGGCGCGCCGGGCGTAGTCCAGTGAGTTCGCCGGGCTGGTCCAGCGGTCGTCGGTCCCGTGAACGATCAGGACGCGGCGGCCCGCGACAGGCTGGACCGAAGTCTTGTGGTTCACCCACGGGGCGAGCGCGACGACGGCTTCGACCTGCGGGTCGTCGGCCACGCACAGCGCCGTGAGACCGCCCATGGAGTGGCCCAGCAGGTACACCGGCACGCCGGGATGTTCCTGACTGATCCGGGCGAGCGCCCAGCGGGCATCGTGAACGGGGGACATGTCCTCCCCGTTCCAGCCGCGGTAGCGGTTGCGCAGGGTCCACGCGGCCAGCCCGTGCGGGCCGCCCTGCCTGTGCAGCGCCCGGGCGAAGGGCAGCATCCGGGCCGGACTCAGGTGCCGGCCGCGGACTGCATCAAAACTGTCGGCCCGCCCGCCGTGCAGGATCAACACGACTCCGCGGGTCTCCCCGGCGGCTTCGGCGATGGTCAGCACGGCTTTGGCGGCGGGCCCGGAACGGCCCGCCTCCGGCTCGCGGTCGTCGAGTTTGCGCATTGCCACGTATGTGTCCTTCCGGTCCTTCGTCCGTCAATTACCAACCATAGGTTGCGGCCCGGTCCCGTCAAGGCCGGTGGTCCCTAGTGTGGATTCGGAGCCGGCGCCCCCGGCGATGGGTGCGGCCGGCATGCGTGCATTTGCTGGCGCCCTTGACGGGGAAATGCGGGAAGAGTAGGCATGAGCAGGTAAACCTCCGGGCGCCACGCCGGCTGGGAGCGCAGAGAACCGTCCGGTCGAATCTCACGACGAAATCGACGGTATACAAAATGAACGGAACACAGTTCGATAGCCTGCGCGGGCAAGTCCGCGGGCAGATCATCACGCCCGGCGACGCCGGCTACGACGCGGCACGGGCAGTCTTCAACGGCATGATCGATAAGAGGCCGGCAGCGGTGGCCCAGGTATCCCAGGTGGCCGATGTCATCTCCTGCGTCAACTTCGCCCGGGACAACTCCCTGGACCTGGCGGTCCGCGGTGGAGGACACAGTGCCCCGGGCTTTGGCACGTGGGATGACGCCCTGGTCATCGATTTCTCCAACATGACCGGCGTCCGGGTTAATCCGGCAGCCGCGACGGCGCGCGCGGAGCCGGGTGCGACGTGGGCCGACTTCAACCACGCGACCCATGCCTTCGGGCTGGCAACTCCCGGCGGCATTGTCGGCTCGACCGGTATCGCCGGGTTGACCCTCGGCGGCGGCATCGGATACCTGAGCCGCAAGTATGGCCTCAGCTGCGACAACCTCCTCTCTGCCGACGTCGTCACGGCCGAGGGAAGATTCCTTACCGCCAGCGAAAGCGAGAACGAGGACCTGTTCTGGGCGTTGCGCGGCGGCGGCGGGAACTTCGGCGTCGTGACGTCGTTCGAGTACCGGATGCACCCTGTGGACATGGTCCACGCCGGCATCATCATTTACCCCATCGAGCATGCGGAGACGGTGGCGCGGTTTTACCGGGACTACATGGCCACCGCCCCTGAAGAGTTTGGCGCGTTCCTGGGCTTCCACCAGGGTCCTCCTGTTCCGTTCCTGCCCGAGGAATGGCATGGCAAACCGGTGTGCGTCATCGTCGGCATGTGGACCGGTGATCCGGCGGAAGGTCCGGCACGCTGGCAGCCGTTCCTGGACGCCGCGCCGGCGGCGGGATCCATGGTGGGACCAATGCCGTACCCCGCCTTGAACTCGGCCTTCGACCCGCTGCAGCCCCCTGGCATGCAGGCCTACTGGAAAGCGGATTTTCTGGCGGAACTGAACGACGGTGCCATCGCGGCGCACATCGAACACGGCAGCAAGGTCCCCAGCGTGCAGACCGCGGTACACATCTACCCCATCGATGGTGCGGTCCAGCGGGTGGGCGCGACGGACACAGCGTTCGCCAACCGGAACGTGAAGTTTTCGCCCGTGATCGCGGCGCAGTGGATGGACCCCGCGGAAAACGAGGCAAACATCGCGTGGGTGCGGGACTACGCGGCCGCCCTGCGGCCCTATTCTGCCCCCGGCGGCTACATCAACTTCATGGATGGCGATGATCTGCCCAGGGTTGCGGAGAACTACGGGGAGAACTACAAGCGGCTGAGGGAGGTCAAAGCCAAATACGATCCGCAGAACCTCTTCCACGTCAACCAGAACATCGCGCCGGTGTAAGCGCGGCGTCATCGGTCCTGAGCGGAACCGCCCACGCCGTAAAGTTTTCGGCATGAGGTTGAACTGCTGATGGGCGCCGGACACTCGCACTCCCACAACGAACATCCGGAGCCGACGCCTCAAATGTTGGCTGCGCGGAAGAAGGCCAACTGGATCCTGGCTGCCATCCTGATCCCGCTGACGCTGCTGACCCTGGCGGCCATGGCCTTCATGTGGCCGTCGGGAAGCAAGGAAGGCATCACGCTGGCCAGCCCGTACGCGGCGGCCCCGGGGGTGACGTTTGACACCGGCAAGATCCAGCGGGTCGTCGTCGGCAGCTGTTCGGATATCCAGGCCGGCGGTGACGCCGCCCAGCAGGGCACCTCCGGTTCCGGCGCCGCGCCGCAGCCGCCGAACGAGGGCTCTCAATGCACGTTCGCCTACACTGAGCCGGACAAGGGCGGCAACCCGGTGAAAGTGGTCATCAACCCTGACGTCGCGAAGTCCCACGGCGTGAAGCCCGGGGACGGGATCCGCTACCTGAACCTCTCGAAGGTGCAGGACGCCGCGGGCCAGGGCGCGCCGGCCTATGTCTTCGTCGACTTTGTCCGGACCCTGCCCATCATCTTCCTGGCCGTGCTCTACGCCGTCGTGGTGATCGCCGTGGCGCGCTGGCGCGGACTGCGGGCCCTGATCGGGCTTGTCGGCGCGTACGTTGTGCTTGTCTCGTTCATGCTGCCCGGGCTGGTCGAGGGCAAGCCGCCGCTGCTGCTGGCTCTCGTGGGATCCACGGTGATCATGATCGGGGTGCTCTACTTCGCCCACGGCTTCTCCGCCCGCACGTCGACGGCGCTGCTCGGGACGATGTTCGGCCTCGCTATTACGGCGCTGCTGGCGGCCTGGGCCACCGACGCCGCCAACCTCGCCGGTGTGGGCAGCCACGACGCTGCCACCCTGACCAACATCTCGGACAATATCTCGATCTCCGGCATCATCCTTTGCGGACTGATCATTTCCGGGCTGGGCGTGCTCAATGACGTCACCATCACGCAGTCCTCGGCCGTCTGGGAACTGTGGGAACTCGCCCCCGAAACCAGCGCCCGGCAGCTCTTCACGTCCGCCATGCGGATCGGCCGGGACCACATCGCCTCCACCGTGTACACCATCGCGTTTGCCTACGCCGGCGCGGCCCTGCCGGTGCTGATCCTGGTCATGCTCTACGAGCGGCCGCTCGGGGACGCCCTGACCAGCGCCGAACTCTCCGAGGAAGTCATCCGCACCCTCGTCGGCTCCGTGGGACTCGTCCTGGCCGTGCCGGTCACCACCCTCATCGCCGTGCTGGTGGTCAAGGCCACCGGCATCAGGGGTGGTGCGGTGGCAGGGCCGGCGTCGGAACGGACTGCGTCGGAACGGACTCCGTCGGATCGGGGCCGGCCGGAAGGGCCCGCGTCGGACCGGATCGCGCCGGATGGGGCCGCCCCGGATTGGGGCGGGTCCGACCCGGGCGGGACCGACGGCGCCGGTGCTGCCACGCGCCGCGGGCGGCGGGCCGCACTGCGGGGCTGACGAGGAATCTGCAGGCACCCGGGACGCCGCCAGATCGGGAAGATTTCCACATAGCCGGAGCGGGACCGGGCCGATTTGCCCGTCTTTGAGACAATGGTCGGGTGACTGTTGTAGCAACCCCTCCCGCCCCCAAGCTGGAACTCCCGCCCCTGAAGCTGGGCCCGATCACGGTGGACACCCCCGTGATCCTGGCTCCCATGGCGGGCATCACCAACTCCGCCTTCCGCAGACTGTGCCGTGAATACGGCGGCGGCCTGTACGTGGCGGAGATGGTTACCTCGCGGGCCCTCGTCGAGCGCACGCCGGAGTCGCTGCGCATCATTTCGCACGACGACGACGAAAAAGTCCGTTCCGTCCAGCTGTACGGCGTGGACCCCGTCACCGTCGGCCAGGCCGTCCGGATGCTGGTGGAGGAGGACCGGGCGGACCACATCGACCTCAACTTCGGCTGCCCCGTGCCCAAGGTCACCCGGCGCGGCGGCGGATCGGCCTTGCCGTGGAAGATCGACCTCTTCACCTCCATCGTCCAGACCGCGGTGAAGGAAGCCTCCAAGGGCAATGTCCCGTTGACCATCAAGATGCGCAAGGGCATCGACGAGGACCACCTGACCTACCTCGATGCCGGCCGGATTGCCCGCGATTCCGGCGTCGCAGCCGTCGCCCTTCATGGCCGCACGGCCGCCCAGTTCTATTCCGGCCAGGCCGACTGGTCCGCCATCGCCCGGCTGCGCGAGGCCCTGCCGGACATTCCCGTTCTCGGCAACGGAGATATCTGGTCCGCGGAGGACGCGGTCCGGATGGTCCGCGAAACGGGTGTGGACGGCGTCGTCGTCGGCCGTGGCTGCCAGGGCAGGCCCTGGTTGTTCGGCGACCTCATGGCCGCGTTCGAAGGCAGCGACCAGCGGCACCGGCCGGACCTGCGCCAGGTTGCCGAGAGCGTGTACCGGCACGCTGAGCTCATGGTCGAGACGTTCGGGGACGAGGGCAAAGCCCTGCGCGAAATCCGCAAGCACATTGCCTGGTACTTCAAGGGCTACGTGGTCGGCAGCGAACTGCGGACCAAGCTGGCGCTCGTCACCAGCCTGGAGGTGCTGCGCGGCACCCTGGACCAGCTGGACCTCGACTCGCCGTATCCCGGAGGCGACGCCGAGGGTCCGCGCGGCCGCGCTGGTTCGCCCAAAAAACCGGCCCTGCCAAAGGACTGGCTGCTGAACCGGACGCTGGATGACGCCCAGACCCGCGATATTTCCTTCGCCGAACTGGATGTCTCCGGTGGCTGAGACCCGGACCACCGCGCCCGTCCTGGACGGGTATACGTCCCGCGACTGGGCCCGCTGGGTCGAGGAGCCGCCCAAGAGCACCTACCGCTCGGACTTCGAGCGTGACCGTGCAAGGGTCCTGCACTCCTCGGCGCTGCGCCGGCTCGGCGCGAAGACCCAGGTGGTGGCCCCGGATACCGACGACTTCGTCCGGACCCGGCTCACGCACAGCCTCGAAGTTGCCCAGGTGGGCCGCGAACTGGGCCGTGCGCTGGGCTGTGACCCCGACGTCGTGGACACCGCATGCCTCAGCCACGACCTCGGCCACCCGCCTTTCGGCCACAATGGCGAAGCCGCCCTCAACGAGGTGGCGCACGGGATCGGCGGCTTCGAAGGCAACGCCCAGACGCTGCGGCTGCTGACCCGGCTGGAGCCAAAGGTCCTCGCCGCCGCCGACGGCCGGCCGGCCGGCCTGAACCTGACCCGGGCCAGTCTCGATGCCGCCGCCAAATACCCGTGGTCCGCGGTAAACGCCCCGGTCATCCACGGGGAGCGGACCAGCAAGTTCGGTGCCTACGAGGACGACCTCCCCATCTTCGACTGGATCCGCGACGGCGCCCCGGAACGCCGGTCCTGCCTCGAAGCGCAGGTCATGGACCTGGCGGACGATATCTCCTACTCGGTGCACGACGTCGAGGACGCGATCGTGGCAGGGCATTTCCAGCTGCGCTGGATGGACAACCCGGACCACCGCGCCCGCGTCGTCGGCTACGCCAAGCAGTGGTACCTGCCGCACAACGATCCCGCCGCGATCGACGCCGCCCTGGCCCGGCTGGAGGCCACGGATGTCTGGGTGCGCGAGGCCGACGGCAGCCGCAAAGCCATGGCGGCGCTCAAGGACATGACCAGCCAGCTCATCGGCCGCTTCTGCCAGAGCGCGCTGGAGGCCACCCGCACGGTCTACGGTCCGGAAAACCTGACCCGCTACAACGCGGAGCTGATCGTTCCGGATGAAACCGTGATGGAAATCGCGGTCATGAAGGGCCTGGCCACCACCTTCGTGATGACCACCGAACACCGGCAGCCCATCTACGAGCGTCAGCGTGAGGTCCTGCATGCCCTCGTCACCGCGCTCAGCGCCACGGGGGACCGCCATCTGGAACCGATGTTCGCCGCCGACTGGCTCGACGCGGGCGACGACGCCGCGCGGCTGCGTGTCGTCATCGACCAGGTCGCGTCGCTGACGGACGGCTCGGCGCTGGCCATGTACGAGCGTCTCGTGGGCAGCCTGCCGTCGCTGTGGTGAGGGCCGCCATGGCCGGCCCGTCGGCGTCGTACCCGGGGACTAGGATGGCAATGTGGCCGGCCTGATCAAACGCGAAGACATCGATGAAGTACGCCAGCGCACCGACATCAAGGAAGTCGTCGACGGTTACGTGACGCTCAAGGGAGCCGGGCTCGGGTCCTACAAGGGTCTGTGCCCCTTCCACGACGAGCGTTCTCCATCTTTCACCGTTCGACCCCAGGTTGGCCGGTACCACTGCTTTGGCTGCGGCGAGGACGGCGACGTCATCTCCTTCGTCCAAAAGCTGGACCACATCTCCTTCCACGAGGCCGTCGAGAAGCTGGCCCACCGGATCGGCTTCGAGCTCCATTACGAGGACGGCGGCTCCGGGCCCAACCGGGAGGACATCGGCCGGCGCCAGCGGCTGCTGGACGCGCACAAGGTGGCCGACGAGTTCTTCCGTGCCCAGCTGCTCACCCCCGGCGCCGCTGAGGGCCGCAACTTCCTCTACGGGCGCGGCTTCGACCGTGCGGCGGCCGAACAGTTCGGTGTGGGCTACGCGCCGCAGGGCTGGGACTCGCTTCTCAAGCACCTCCGTGGCCGCGGCTACACGGACCCGGAACTCAAGCTGACCGGCATGTTCTCTGAAGGCGGCCGGGGGATCTATGACCGTTTCCGCGGCCGGCTGATCTGGCCCATCCGGGATATCGCCGGCGACACCATCGGCTTCGGTGCCCGCAAGCTCTACGAGGACGATCAGGGCCCGAAGTACCTGAACACCCCCGAAACCGCGCTCTACAAGAAGTCCCAGGTCCTTTACGGAATCGACCTCGCCAAGCGCAACATCGCCAAAGACCGCCAGCTCGTGGTCGTGGAAGGCTACACCGACGTCATGGCCTGCCACCTGGCCGGCATTCCGACGGCGGTAGCCACGTGCGGGACCGCCTTCGGCACCGAGCACATCAAGATCGCCCGCCGGTTGCTCTCCGACGACGGCAGCGGGGGAGAGGTCATCTTTACGTTCGACGGCGACGCTGCCGGGCAGAAGGCGGCCCTGCGCGCCTTCGAAGAAGACCAGCGGTTTGTCGCACAAACCTTCGTGGCGGTCGAACCCAACGGCGCGGACCCCTGCGAACTGCGCCAGTCCAAGGGCGACTCCGCCGTCCGGGATTTGATCGGTAGCCGCCGCCCGCTGTTTGAGTTCGCCATCCGGGCCACCCTGAAGCGGCACAATCTGGACACGGTCGAGGGCCGGATCGCGGCCCTGCGTGAATCCGCGCCCGTGGTGGCGCAGATTCGCGACGCCGGAATCCGGCCGGCCTATGCCCGGGAGCTCGCCGGCTGGCTTGGGATGCCGGTCGAGGAGGTCAGCAGGGCCGTCGGCGCGGCGACCAAGCGCGCCGCACAGGCTGCATCGGCTCCGCCGGGCGGCGGCCAGGCCCAGAGTCACGGGCAAGGGGGCGGGCAGGGGTATGCAGGGTCCGGCCGCGGCTTTGCCGGGACCGCGCCCGGCGTTGCCCCCTTGCCGCCGTCGGCCGTACTCCCGTCCTTCAACCGCCCTGATCCCCGGGACCCCGTGGCCGCGATGGAGCGCCAGGCGCTCGAGGTCGCGCTGCAGGAACCCGGCATGCTCGAGGGCGAGACGTGGCAGCGCTTCTCGGAGGCGCGGTTCTCCACACCCGCCTATCTCGCCATCCACGAGGCCATCCGGGCCACCGGACTCGGGTTTTCGGGGGATCCGGTGCGCTGGGTCGAGCAGCTGCTGCAGGAGGTCCCCGAGCCCCTGCGCCCGCTCGTGTCCGAGCTCTCCGTGGTGCCCCTGCCGGCCAACACCCCCGAAGGCGTCCTGCGCTACTGCAAGGACATCCTCGCCCGCTTGTTCGAGCTCCAGATCACCCGGGTCAAGGCCGAGAAGATGGGCCAGCTGCAGCGTCTGGACGCCTCGGCCGACCCTGAGGAATTCCAGCGGCTGAATCGCGAACTCATGCAACTTGAGATGCAGCGGCGGTCCCTGCGCTCGGACGCCTGAGCCGCCGATTTCGTTTCCCGGGCTGGTGTTTGCTAGGCTTATACCCGCTTCATTCCTCCTTAGCTCAATTGGCAGAGCATTCGACTGTTAATCGAAGGGTTGCTGGTTCAAGTCCAGCAGGAGGAGCGCGCAGTCCCCGTTCCGGGTTCCGGAACGGGGACTTTTTTATACCCGGAGGGGGTATTTCGCGACTGGCAGGCGCTGGCCCCGTGGCCGATTTCCCTACCGGCAAAACCTTTGCTAATGTCGTACCTGCTTCATTCCTCCTTAGCTCAATTGGCAGAGCATTCGACTGTTAATCGAAGGGTTGCTGGTTCAAGTCCAGCAGGAGGAGCGGACAGGTCCCGCGGCCGGTGAAAACCAGCCGCGGGACCTTTTTTTATTTCCTCTTTTTTGTTGCCCCGTCAATGGCCAGGGCTTTCCGCCGGGCAACGCAGTGGCGGGCAGTTCAGGTGGAGGTTCAGACGAAGTACATTTCCACCTGAAGGAAGCGCTGGGCCTCGGCGACCGCTGCCTGGAAGGCCTCCAGCTCCGTGGGGGATTTCCGAGGTTCCCGCGGGTGCCATTCATGCGGCGCCGAGTGCACCTGGGTGAATCCGCCGCCCGGGGGCGCATAGAAGATGCCGAACCGTTGCACCGGCCATTCCGGGGAAGATTCCGGTGCCACGAGGAGGGCGGAGTCATATGCGGGGTTGTACCACTGGGCGATTGGGCGGCGGCGGTCTTCGGTGAACAGGCCGGCGGCGAACAGGGCGGCCGACTGCGGACTGGTCTGAGCGCACAAGCGATCCCACCACAGGGGCAGGATTCCGGCGTCACACCGCTGCCAAGTGGCCGGAAGGGGCTGGTGATCCTGCCTGTCGGGCATGAAATAACTTTATCGCCCGGCGCGGACGTCGAACAGGGCGCGAGGGGGGCGCAAGGGCTGCAGGCCACGGACAGGGCTGCGTGGGCGGGTGGGCGGGGCCATAGGGCAGAGGCCAGAGTGCAGGCCATGTTGGCGGAGCGACGGGCCAGAGGACAAGAGCTGCAGGGTCGCAGGGATGCGCGGGCGTGCGGGTTTACTGGTGCAGGGTTGCAAGGTGTGGCTGGGCAGCGCCACAGGCACAGGGGTGCAGGGGTGCAGAGTACGGCTGGGCAGTGCCACAGGCACGGGGCCGGGCCACGGTGTCCGCTGTACTGGGGCTGTCCGGGGGACATGCTCAGTGCTGGCGGGATGCCCTTGGGGACATGTCCAGTGGTGGTCCTGGCGGATGGACATAGTGCAATATGTCCAGCCCCGGGCGCCAAGAATGGGCATGTCCCGTGGGGGAGGCCGTGAAGAATGGGCATGTCCCGTGGGGGAGGCCGTGAAGAATGGGCATGTCCCGTGGGGGAGGCCGTGAAGAATGGGCATGTCCCGTGGGGGAGGCCGTGAAGAATGGGCATGTCCCGTGGGAGAGGCCGCGATGAATGGGCATGTCCCCCCGGGGAGGGCCCGGCTACTGGATCGGTGGCACCGTACTGGGCCGAACAACCAGCCACAGCGCAGCGGCCGCCAGAAGGATGCAGACGGCCTGGACGGCGCCCATCGGGGTTGCGGAGCTGACGCCGAGCCAGCCGACCACCGGCGAGACCAGGCCAGCCATCAAAAAGGTCGCCGCGCCGAGAAGTGAAGCCGCGGTTCCGGCTTGGGCTCCGTGTTTGGCCAGGGCCAGGACCTGCACGGTGGGGAAGGTGAAACCGGCGCCCAGGATGTAGAACCACAGCGGCACCAGGACGCCCCACAGCCCGAACCCCAGCTGGTCGAAGACGACAATCAGGACGGCCATGACGAACATCCAGGCCGTGGAACAAGCCAGGATCCACTGCGGCGGGACGCGCTTGATGAGCCGCGCGCTGGTCTGCACGCCTGCCACGATGCCCAGCGAGTTGACGCCAAAGAGCAGGCCGTACTGCTGGGGCGTGAACCCGTAGACATTCTGGAACAGGAACGGCGAGGCGGAGAGGTAGGTGAAGAGGCCCGCGAAGTTCATCCCGCCCACCAGCAGCAGGCCTACGAAGATCCGGTCGGAGAACAGCACTTTGTAACGCTGGCCCATGGTCATCCCGGTTTTGCCGCGCTGTTCCGGCGGCAGGGTTTCCCGGATCACGAAGAGGGCCGCGATGATGACGCAGGTCCCGTAGGCGGCCAGGAACAGGAAGATGCCGGGCCAGGGCATCAGCAACAGCAGCTGGGAGCCGATGACCGGGGCGAGGATCGGCGCCAGCCCGTTGACCAGAGCCATCCTCGCGAACATCCGCACCATCGCGTAGCCGCTGAACAGGTCACGGACCATGGCCATGGCCACCACGCCGCCCCCTGCAGCCCCGACACCCATGAGGACGCGGAAAAAACCCAGCGTGGCGATGTCCGTGGACTGCGCTGCGCCCAGGGACGCCGCGATGTGGACCGCTGTCGCCACGATCAGGGGCAGGCGCCGGCCGAACTTGTCGCTCAGCGGGCCCACGACCAGCTGTCCCAGCGCGAAACCGATGGTCGTCCCCGTGAGCGTCAGCTGCACCGCGGCCGCGGAGACGCCAAGGCTGTCTTCCAGGGCCGGGAATGCGGGCAAGTAGAGGTCGACCGTGAACGGCCCGAGGGCGGTCAAAGCGCCGAGCGTCAGGATGTAGAGGAATTTACGACGGCGGCTCAGGGAATCACCGGGATTGTGGGGTGTGCTCACAGTGGTCCATCCTAGGGCCCGCCGGGGTGGCCGGCCGGTGGCTGGGCGGGCGCGCCACACCTTGCCCGAAAAGGCCTCCCAAGAGCCTAAATGATAGTTTTGACACCGGGGTCTGTGCGAAGCTGTCCAGACCCGGCAAGCCCGCGCGAGCGGATCGACGGATGGCACCAGTTAGGCGGGACCGATGAGCGGACGTCACAGCGGCGGCACAGGCAGCGGGTTGCGGATTTCCGCGCTGCCGCAAACCCTGAAGATGATCTTCAAGCTGGCGCCCCGGCAGCTCAATGACGAGATTGCCCTGGCCAAGGCCGAAATCAAGCGCAAGGGGGCACAGCTCGGCGTCGCCGGCGCCTTCTTCGCCGTCGCCTTGGTCTTCGTTGGACTCCTGGTGATCGGACTCTTCGTTGCAGCGATCATGGGACTGGCCACCATCATGCCCGCGTGGCTCGCCGCCTTGTTGGTCTCTGCCGTCTGCCTGATTATCGCCGCGATCGGGGCGCTCATCGGGCAGAACAAGTTCAAGAAGCTCATGCCGTTGGTCCCCGAGAACACGATCCGTGGGCTCAAGTACGATCTCGGCATCGCCAAGGAAGGCTCCGCCTTCGACGCCAGGATCCTGGACCCGAGCACCGAGCAGTACAAAGCAGCGAAGGCCGCCAAGGAAGCCGCCGCCGCCAAGGCGACGGCGGAAAAGGAAGCAAAGGCTGCCGCCAAGCCCGACTTCGGGCCGCCGCCCACAGAGGCTGAACTCCGACGCCGGCTGGACCTGCGGCGCACGCACCTTACCGGCGTCCGCGACGACCTCGGCCGCGAACTCGATGTCAAGACCCAGGCCCAAACCCTGCTGGCGGCCGCCCAGGTACGGCTCCAGGACGGAAAGGAGCAGCTCAGCGACAAGATCGCAGGCTTCCGCGCCTCAGCCCGATCCTCGGCGGGGTCGGCCGCATCCGCTGACGGGCAGGGCCTGGCCGACACGATCAAGCGGCGCTGGAAGCCCCTGGCTGTGCTCGCCGCCTCTGGGGCCGCCCTCGCGGTCCTGGTGCGCAGGCTGATAAAGGGCTAGACAGATCCCTGAACCTAAACGCCAAACCGTTGCCGTCCACGGAAAGGGGGAATCGATGAAGTTCATCGGCGCCGGCGCCCGCCCCGGGCAGCCCCTCGTCCACCGCGACGCGGTCTTCACGGTTCCCAATGTCCTGACTGTGGTGCGCTTCCTCGGCGTTCCGCTATTCATCTGGCTGGTCCTCTCGGAGCACAAGTACGGCTACGGTGCCCTCGTGCTCGCCGTCATGGCCAGTACCGACTGGGTGGACGGCTACATCGCCCGCCGCTTCAATCAGATGTCCAACCTCGGACGGGTCATGGACCCGATTGCGGACAGGCTCTCCCTGATCGCCGTCGCCGTGACCCTCGTGATCGCAGGCGTCGTCGAGTGGTGGTATCTCGCCGCGCTGCTGGTCCCGGACGCAGTCCTGCTGGCTCTGTCAGTGTTCTATTTCCACGGCCACCCGGATCTGCCGGTGAGCCGCATCGGAAAGATCCGGACGGGCCTGCTGCTGGTGGGCACGCCGCTGCTGGTGCTCTCCAAGCTTCCGGTGCCCGCCGCGGAGGTCTATGCCACGGTCGCGTGGATCTTCCTGGGCCTGGGCCTCGTGGGGCACTGGATCGCGGCCTACAACTACGTCTGGGCCATCATCGGCAAGGGCAGGCAGCTTCGGGCGCACGACGGCGGCTCCCGCTGATGGTCTGGGTTGCGGTTTTGCTTGCGGTCCTCGGCGCCTTCTGCCTGGCGTTTGGGGCACAGCGCCAGGGCAGTGCGGTCAAGGCCGATACCGGCGGCCTGGCGCTGAGCACCCACGGCCTGCTGCGGCTCGTGCGTAACCCCCGCTGGGTATTCGGGTTCCTTCTGCTGTGCGCCGGGATGGGAATGAACGCGATCGCCCTCGTCATGGCGCCCTTGACCGTGGTGCAGCCGATCGGCGCGATCGCCCTGGTCATCACCACCGTGGTCAACACCAAGGACCAGGGCCTGAGCATGAACCGGGCAACCGTCGTGGCCATCTCGCTCTGCGTGACCGGCTCAGCGCTGTTCGTGCTGCTGGCCGTCACCGCCACGCAGGAGAATCACAACGTCAGCAGCGAGGACGAGCTGACAATCGTGCTGCTTCTGGCCATTGCGGTTGCGGCCTTTGGCACGCTCGCGGTTCTGTTCAGGCACCGCATGAGCGCCTTCGTCTACATCCTCGGCGCCGGCGTCCTGTTCGGCTTCGTTGCTGTGCTGACCCGCATCATTGGCAGGCATCTGCTCGATCCAAATGGGCAGTTCCTGCTGAATGTGCCGTGGTACAGCGTCGTTGCGATTATTGCTGCAGGCGCTCTGGGATCGTGGTTTGTCCAAAACGCCTACTCCAGCGGACCGCCTGACCTCGTGATCGCCGGATTGACGGTGATCGACCCCATCGTGGGCATCGCGATTGGCATCGTGATTCTGGGAGAACTGCGTCCGGATGTCCAACCCGTGACGGCTATTGCCATGGGGACGGCCGCATTGCTTGCTATCGTGGGAGTCATAGCCCTCTCCAGGCACCACCCGGAAGTCACCAAGCGCAAGAAGGACGCGCGGAAGGCAGCGGGCAGGTCCTAGGGCGTCAGTCCAGACTTCGGCTGCAGGCCCGGCGCGCCTGTGCCGACTGCCAGCCGGCCGCCATTGATCCAGCTGTCCGCACAGCGACCACCAGGAGCTCTTCACGTGACTACGTCCGACAACCAGCCCCCGCTGACCATCCTGATTGCCGCTGACACTTACCCGCCCCACGTCAACGGCGCCGCCCAGTTCGGCTACCGCCTCGCCAAGGGCATGACAGCCCGGGGTCACGATGTCCACGTCCTGGCGTGCCGCCCGGGCAGGGGCCCGAGCTACAGCGAGTTCAGCGACGAGGCTACCGTCCACCGCCTGCGCTCCCACTCGGTGCCCACGCACGAGTACTTCCGGGTCACCTTCCCCTGGGAGATCAAGAAGGAAATCGGGCTGTTGTTCGACCGCATCCAGCCGGACGTGGTGCACATCCAGAGCCACTACATGATCGGCGAGCACGTCCTGTACGAGGCCGTGAAGCGCGGCATCCGGGTGGTGGCGACGAACCACTTCATGCCCGAAAACCTGAACCCCTTCCTGCCGTTCCCGCAGTGGTTCAAAGACATTGTGGGCCGGATCTCCTGGCGGGACATGGGCAAGGTCATGGGCCAAGCCGACGTCGTGACCACACCCACGCCGCTTGCCGCCAAAGCCATGCACCAGCACGCCTTCCTCCGCCAGGTCCTGCCCCTTTCCAACGGCATCGACGCCGCAGCCTACGAGCTGCATCCCGACGAAACGGTGGAACGCCACGCCAGCCCAACGGTCCTCTTCGCCGGCCGGCTGGCGGAGGAGAAGCACGTGGACGTCCTGATCGATGCCGTCGCCAAGACGCCCAAAGAACTGGACATCCACCTCGAAATCGTCGGCGGCGGAGAAGTCCGCCCTGCCCTGGAGGCGCAGGTCGCCCGGCTCGGACTGAAGGACAGGGTCAGGTTCCTCGGCCTGGCCAGTGACGCCGAACTTCGCACGGCCTACATCACGGCCGATGTGTTCTGCATGCCCGGCACGGCAGAACTTCAGTCCCTCGTGACCCTGGAGGCGATGTCGGCGTCCACGCCAGTCCTGCTGGCCGACGCCATGGCGCTGCCGCACCTGGTCCGCGACGGGGAAAATGGCTATCTCTTTATCCCCAACGACAGCGATGACCTCGCGGCCAAGCTGACGCGCGTGTTCTCGCTGCCCGACCACGAGCGTGATGCGATGGGCAAGACCAGCCGCGAAATGGTGGAAAGCCACGGTATCGCGCGCACGCTGCAGACGTTTGAGGACATCTACCGGGGCGCGAGCTACGACGACCTGGTCCTCTAGGCACATCGCCTGGCAGAACTGCAGCCCCTCCGAACGCTGCAGGTTCCACGGCGTCCAGTCCAAGAGCACCCGGGGCAGCACCGGCAGGCCGCCTGCCGGTGGCGGCATGCACGTGTGATGCGTCTACTATTGCTAGAGTATTTTTGCCCGGAACCAATCCGGCCCCCGCGGGCCAGGTCTGGCTCCGGGCGCAGGGGGCTATAGCTCAGCTGGTTAGAGCGCGGGACTCATAATCCTAAGGTCCTCGGTTCAAGTCCGAGTAGCCCTACTTTCAATTCTGCGGCGGCCTCCTCATCCGGGGTCCGCAACCACGGGAGCCGTGGCTGACGTCCGACGTCGGCCGCGGCTCCCTTTTTGTCGGGTTTCGTTGGGCCGGCACTTGCAGGCGTCCCGACACTGAGATAAGTTACTGATCAGTAACATATTGCCGGCGCGAAGCCCGCGCCCTTTGGTCCCCGCTGATCGAGTGAAGGAACACCATGTCCAAAGCTGCCATCGACATTCACAACCTGCCCTACGCCGATGGCGATTTCTTTGCGTTCGAGCAGCTGCTCAGCGCCAAGGAGCAGGACAGGCTGGCCGAAGTCCGCGAGTTCCTCACCCGCGAAGTCCGGCCGATCGCCGTCGATTGCTGGAATCGCGCGGAGTTCCCCATGGATTTGATCCCGAAGCTCGCCGAAATCGACCTGGTCAGCCCCGTCCGGAGGCAGGGCTACTCGAACCTCTTCGCAGGCATTCTGCACGCGGAGGCCACCCGCGCCGACACGTCGATCGCGACGTTTATGGGCGTCCATGACGGGCTCTTCACGGGCTCCATCGAAGCCCTTGCCTCCCAGGAGCAGCAGGACGCGTGGCTTCCCGAGATCTACTCGCTCAAGAAGATCGGCGCCTTCGGCCTCACCGAACCCCTGGGCGGCTCCGACGTCGCCGGCGGTACGCGCACCACGGCACGGCGCGACGGCGATAACTGGATACTCAATGGAGCCAAGCGCTGGATCGGCAACGCGACTTTCTCCGATTGGGTGGTCATCTACGCCCGCGATGTCGACGACAACCAGGTCAAAGGGTTCCTCGTGGACACCAAGACCGAGGGGTACAGTGCCGTGAAAATCGAGAACAAGATCTCGCTGCGCACGGTGCAGAACGCTGACATTACGCTCGACAACGTTGTGGTGCCGGAGTTCTTCAAGCTCGCCAACGCCAACAGCTTCCGCGACACCAACAAGGTCCTGAAAGTCACCCGCCTGGCCGTGGCCTGGCAAGCGGTGGGCCAGCAGCTCGCGGCCTTCGACGTCGCCCGGCGCTACGCCGTGGAACGCAGCCAGTTCGGCCGTCCGATTGCCTCCTTCCAGCTGATCCAGCACCAGCTCGTGCAGATCCTCGGCAATGCGGTCAGCTCCATGGGCATGATGGTGAGGCTTTCCCAGCTGGAGGACGCGGGGGAGGCGAAGGACGAGCAGTCCGCGCTGGCCAAGGCGTTCACCACCGCGCGGATGCGCGAAAGCGTGGCCCTGGGCCGGAGCATCCTCGGCGGGAACGGGATCGTGACGGACTTCGAGATGGCCAAAGTCTTTGCGGACGCCGAAGCCATCTACTCCTATGAGGGCACGCACGAAATCAACACCCTCGTCACCGGCCGGGCTATCACGGGCATTTCAGCGATCGTCTGACGGGCGCCAAACGGTCGCCGCGGCTGCCCGCGGGCGTCAATGGACGATCCGCGCATCAAAGACGGCGCCAAATGCTGCATCACGGACCCGGATTCAGGGGCGGGAGCAGAACCGACGGCCGAAGGTCCATCACGAAAGCCAGCGGGTTGACGTAGTCTTCGCCGCGGCGGACGCCCCAGTGGAGGCAGGGCGGGGCCGGGCCGCAGTGGCCGGTCTGCACCTGCCCCAGGACATCGCCCTCTGCCACGGCGGACCCTGCCCTCAGTGAACTCGCTACCGGCTCGAAACTGCTGCGCAGCCCGTTGCCGTGATCGATCGTGATGACCGGCCGGTCCACCACCGTCCCGACAAAGCTCACCGTCCCGGCGGCGGGCGACTTGAGCGGGGCGTCATCGAAGGCCGCCTCAAGATCGACGCCGCGGTGACCGCTGAGCCACGGCTTGGCCGGGGGATCGAAGGCGCGGAGCACCGCCGGCCGCGGGCTCAGCGGCCAGCTCCAGGCAGACGCAGGGACCGGTCCCGCCCTCGGGGAGCCCCGGCCGGAGGAAACCGCAGCCCGGGCGGCGGCGTAGCCGGCGTCTGTAGCGTCGGCGTCGGCGGCGGAGACATGGGCAGCGGCGGAGACATCGGCGTCGGCGGTGATGGGGGGAGGTGCCAGGAACGTGGCCAGGAACAATGCCGCCAGGAGCTGTGCTGCCAGGAGCAATGCCCGCAGGCCAAGTGGGAGCTTCATGGCCCCAGCCTGCCAAGGCGGCACCCCGGGCGGAATCTCCCGCCATGGCTATGTGGATAAGGTGCCCGCCGGCCCCGCCAAAGCCCCCGAACCCCGCACCGCTGCCGTGGCAAAACCGTCCTCCTGGGCGGGGTCGCTGTAGTACACTTGGTGGAGCAGTTTGCTGTGCCCTCACGCTTGTAAGTCGCGATATTCGTGATTGCCGAAGCCGGCACGCCTCATTCAGGGGTGCGGGGGAGCAGCAGCTGACTACGCGTATCCAGCCCTCCTCAAAAGAAGCCTGAAACTTCTGATGCGGAGGACTGCGCCTCCTGCGGTCCGTTCCACATGGCATGTCCATATGGCGCGGATGGGAAGCGCGGTGGATGCCAGGAGCAACGCCCGCCCCGGGCGAATGCTAAACAACCGTCAACTATTGGCAGGGTAAGAGGGCCATGGGCTCTCTCATGAATGACCTGCCGGAAGGAGCGTCGGCATGCCCGTCGTAACTATGCGCCAGCTGCTTGACAGCGGCGTCCACTTTGGACACCAGACCCGCCGTTGGAACCCGAAGATGAAGCGCTTCATCTTCACGGAGCGCAACGGTATCTACATCATTGACCTGCAGCAGTCGCTGTCCTACATCGACCGTGCCTACGAGTTCGTGAAGGCCACCGTTGCACACGGCGGCACCGTTCTCTTCGTCGGCACCAAGAAGCAGGCGCAGGAATCCATCGCCGAGCAGGCCACCCGCGTTGGCCAGCCGTACGTCAACCAGCGTTGGCTCGGCGGTATGCTGACCAACTTCCAGACGGTCTCCAAGCGCATCCAGCGCATGAAGGAACTCGAAGAGATCGACTTCGACGACGTCGCCGGTTCGGCTTACACCAAGAAGGAACTGCTGCTCCTTCGCCGCGAACTCACCAAGCTGGAAACCAACCTCGGTGGTATCCGCAACCTGACCAAGGCGCCGTCCGCGCTGTGGATCGTCGACACCAAGAAGGAACACCTTGCTGTCGACGAGGCCAAGAAGCTGAACATCCCGGTTGTGGCCATCCTGGACACCAACTGCGATCCCGACGAAGTCGACTTCCCGATCCCGGGTAACGACGACGCCATCCGCTCCGTCAACCTGCTGACCCGCGTTGTCGCCGACGCCGTTGCTGAGGGCCTCATCGCCCGTAACCAGCGCGCCACCGGCACCACGGAAGCTCCGGAAGAGCCGCTGGCCGAGTGGGAGCGCGAGCTCCTCGAAGGCAACAAGGCTGAAGCTGCTGCAGCGCCCGCCGCTGAGGCTGCACCGGCTGCTGACGAAGCACCGGCCGCCGAAGCTGCTCCGGCCGCTGAGGACGCACCGGCTGCTGAAGAAGCACCGGCCGCCGACGAAGCCAAGTAGTCAGACAAGTAAATCTGGATCTCCCCACATGCGCTCAGCTGCATAGGGGGTACCGACAGGATGGCCGCTCACTCGGTGAGCAGCCGTCCTGTCGGTCCGTACACCACATAAATTTCTAGACAGAGGGGTTCACATGGCGAACTACACTGCCGCTGATATCAAGGCTCTGCGCGAGCGCACTGGCGCCGGCATGATGGATGTCAAGAAGGCTCTTGACGAAGCCAACGGTGACGCCGAGAAGGCCATCGAAATCATCCGCATCAAGGGCCTGAAGGGCGCCACCAAGCGCGAAGGCCGCTCCACCGCCGAAGGCCTGGTTGCCGCCAAGGTCGCCAACGGCGTCGGCGTGATGATCGAAGTCAACTGCGAGACCGACTTCGTCGCGAAGGCTGACAAGTTCATCCAGCTGGCCGACAAGGTCCTGGCTGTGGCCGTCGAGTCCGGCGCTGCCGACCTCGAGACCCTGCTCGCCACCGAGGTCAACGGCAAGCCGCTGTCCGAGGTCGTCATCGAAGAGGGCGCCGTTCTGGGCGAGAAGGTTGTTGTCCGCCGCATCTCCCGCATCGAGGGCGCCACGGTCGACGCTTACCTGCACAAGACCTCCAAGGACCTCCCGGCCCAGGTCGGCGTGCTGTTCGCTGTTGACGGCGAAGGCGAAGCGGCTGCCACCGCAGCCCACGACGTCGCCGTTCACGTCGCCGCCATGGCTCCGAACTATCTCACCCGTGAGGACGTTCCGGCCGAGCTCGTCGAGTCCGAGCGCCGCATCGCCGAGGAAACGGCCAAGGCCGAGGGCAAGCCCGAAGCCGCGATGACCAAGATCGTCGAAGGCCGCGTTACCGGCTTCTACAAGGGCGAGGTCCTCGTTGACCAGGCATTCGCTAAGGATGCCAAGAAGTCTGTCGCACAGGTCCTCGAAGAAGCCGGCGTCAAGGCAACTGCCTTCACGCGCTTCCGCGTCGGTTCCTAGTCAGACTGGCCAGACACCAGTCAGGCACTAGCCAGACACGCTAAGGGGGTGGTCACCACGGTGGCCACCCCTTTTGCATGCACCCGTGAGGCGCCGTTTCCGGCCACGGCCGGAATGCCGCCTTGGGCGCCCAGCACGATAACCTAACTCAGAGTTCACCAACGGGAAGGCACCATGGAAACCGTCACCACTTCAGCCCAGCCAAAGAAGAACAGGCGCCGCGTCCTCTTGAAGCTCTCCGGCGAGGTCTTCGGCGGTGGAAAACTGGGCGTCGACCCGGATACCGTCCGCGGCGTGGCCAAGCAGATCGCCGCAGCAGTTCCCGACGTGGAGGTCGCAATCGTCGTCGGCGGAGGCAACTTCTTCCGCGGAGCCGAACTGTCCCAGAGCGGCATGGACCGCTCCCGCGCCGACTACATGGGCATGCTCGGAACCGTCATGAACTGCCTCGCGCTCCAGGACTTCCTTGAGCAGGCCGGGGTGGAAACGCGCGTGCAGAGCGCCATCACCATGGGCCAGGTTGCCGAGGCCTACATCCCCCGCCGCGCCATCCGCCACATGGAAAAGGGCCGGGTTGTCATCTTCGGCGCCGGCGCCGGCCTGCCGTACTTCTCCACGGACACCGTGGCCGCCCAGCGCGCCATGGAGGTCCACGCCGACGTCGTCCTGATGGCCAAGAGCGGGGTCGACGGCGTCTACACCGCCGACCCGAAGAAGGACCCGACGGCGGAGAAACTGCACCGCCTCAGCTACGACGACGCGCTCCGCCGCGACATCCGCGTGATGGACCAGACCGCGATGACCATGTGCAAGGACAACAACCTCACAATGGTGGTCTTCGGCATGGAAGGCGAGGGCAACGTCACCCGCGCCATCCGGGGCGAAGACCTGGGCACCGTCGTCACCCCCTAGCAGCGGCTAGGATGTTTTCAGGACCTTTCCGCCGCCAGGCGGAAGACAAAAGCGCCCGGCGGAATACGGCAGGCGCACAAAGAAGACGTGCCGCGCCCCGGCCCCCGGGACGCACCAATTTCTGAGGAGAGACCGTGATCGAAGAAACCTTGCTCGAAGCCGGGGACAAGATGGACAAGGCAGTTGAGGTAGCCAAGGAAGACTTCGCCTCGATCCGGACCGGCCGCGCGACGCCTGGCCTGTACAACAAGGTCATCGTCGAGTACTACGGCACGCCGACGCCGCTGCAGCAGCTGGCCTCCTTCGCGGTCCCGGATGCCCGCACCATCCTCGTCACCCCGTACGACAAGACGGCCCTGCGCGACATCGAACGTGCCCTCAGCGACTCCGAGGTCGGCGCCAACCCGTCCAACGACGGCAACGTCATCCGGATCACCATTCCCGAGCTGACGTCCGAACGGCGCAAGGAATACGTCAAGATCGTCAAGTCCAAGGGTGAGGACGCGAAGGTGTCCATCCGCAACATCCGCCGTAAAGCGAAGGAAACGCTGGACAAGCTCGTCAAGGACGGCGACGCCGGCGAAGACGAAGGCGCGCGCGGTGAGAAGGAACTCGACGCCATGACCAAGGCACACGTGGACGGGATCGACGAGCTGCTCAAGCGCAAGGAAGCTGAGCTGCTCGAGGTCTGATGAATCAGGCACAGGAGGCCTCCGGGCCGCGCGCCCGGAGGCGGGGGAAGCAGCGCGAGAACCCAACGCCCAAAGCGGGCCGGAACCTGCCCGCCGCTACCGTGGTGGGCGTTGGCATGCTGGTGTGCGTCCTCGGCGGCCTGCTGTTCCTTCCGCTGGGCTTCGTCCTGGTGACCGCCACCTTTGCGATCTTCGGCGTCTGGGAGATCTTCCGTGCGCTGGAGGCCGCAGGCACCCGCCTGCCGATCGTGCCGGTGATGGTCGGCACGGTCGCCATGCCGATCGCCGCCTACTTCGGCGGCCTCGAAAGCCTGCTCTTCGCCATGCTCGTCAGCAGCGTGGCGGTGCTGTTGTGGCGGACCCTGGAGGGCGCCGCCGGTTCGGCGCGGAGCATTTTCGCAGGGGTCTTCACCCTGTCCTGGGTGCCGTTCCTGATCAGCTTTGCGGCGCTGCTGCTGCACACCGCCGACGGCGAGACGCCGGTAGGCCTGTGGCCTGACGGGGTGATTCCGGCGGGTGCGTGGGAAATCGCGACCCTGCTGCTTTTGGTGGTGGCCAACGACACCTTCGGTTACCTCGTGGGCGCATCCCTGGGCAAGCATCCGATGGCCCCCAAGATCAGCCCCAAGAAGACCTGGGAAGGCTTCGCCGGCTCGATCGCCGGGGCCGTCGTCGTGGGCGTGCTCGCCATGATCTTCGTGCTGGGCGAACCGTGGTGGTTCGGCGTCGTGCTCGCCGTGGGCATGGTGGCAGCCGCCACCGCCGGCGACCTCGCCGAATCCATGGTCAAGCGCGAGCTCGGCATCAAGGACATGAGCAGCATCCTCCCCGGACACGGAGGCGTCATGGACCGGCTGGACTCGATTGTCTTCGCCTCGCCGGTGGCGTTCATCCTGTTCTCGGCCCTCACCGCCGCCTAGAAGCACCGGACCAGCACTTCCGGCGCCTAGAATGGTGCCGAGCAAACCAGCCGAACGGCATCAAAGGAACAAAGTAACAGTGGACATTCAACGGCAGATTCCTGCGTCTTTTGACCGCGTGCAGCGGAACCAGTATGGCTACAACGCCAGGCAGGTCGACGATTTCCTGCAGCGCGCACGGGTGTCATTCGAAGCTCCGTCCTCGGCCTCCCGCGCCATCAAGAGCTCGGACGTCCGCGTCGTGTCCTTCGATCCCGTGAAGGGCGGCTACGCCGCCGCCGGCGTGGACGCCGCGCTGGACCGGCTCGAAGACGCCCTCGCCCGGCGTGAGCGCGATGAGCTCGTTGCCGAACGCGGCGAAGATGCCTGGCTGCGCGAAATCGGCCGGCTCGCGGGCGTCCTGCGCGGCCGCCTGCACCGCCCGGACGGCCAACGCTTCCGGCGCCCGTCCAAGCCCAAGGCCCGCAGCTACAACACCACCGACGTCGACGACCTCTGCCACGAGCTGATCGGCTACCTCGAGGAGGACCAGCCGCTGAGCGTGGACAACGTCCGGCGCGCCGTGTTCCGTCCCGCCGTGGGCCGGGAGGGCTACGAGGAAAGCCAGGTCGACGCATTCCTGGAGCGCGCCGTCGAGCTCATGGCGGCCATCGACTAGTCACACCCCGCCCGGAGCCCCGCCAGGGTCACCGTTCCGTCGCGAGCGGCCGTTCCGGGGTGTGCAGCCGGGTCATCAGCCGCGTCATTGTCCGCGGCACCCGGCCCCGCGTGGCCCGCGACACCAGGATCGTGACGGCGAACGCGGCCGGTACCGTCCACGCGGCCGGTTGCGCCAGCCACGACGGCGTCTCTGCCGCCCCCAGCACCGAACCGGCCACCATCGCGCTGCCGCAGAGCACGCCGCCGGTCGCCATGCCCGCGATTGCCCCGGCGTCCGTCAGTCCCCGCCACCAAATGCCCAGCAGCAGGACAGGGCAGATCGTGGACGCGGTAAAGGCAAACACGAGCCCCACGCTGCCGGCCAGTGCCAGCGACTCGGTCATCGACGCGATTCCCAGAGGCACCAGCGCCGAGATCAGCGCTGCCAGCCGGAAGCCCCGCACGCTGCCGCCGAACACGTCCTGGCTGATAACGCCGGCCAGAGAGACCACCAGGCCCGACGTCGTCGACAGGAACGCCCCAAACGCCCCCGCCACCACCAGCGCAGAGAGCAGGTCGCCGGCCGCCCCGCCCACCAGGCGGCCAGGCAGCAGCAGCACCAGGGCATCGGCCGGCCCGCTTTGGGCGAGGTCGGGGGCGTAGGCCCGGCCGATCATGCCGTAGGCCGTGGGGAACAGATAGAAGACCGAGAGCAGGCCCAAGACAATCAGAGTGGTGCGGCGGGCCGACTGTCCGTCCGGATTTGTGTAGAACCGGACCAGCACGTGCGGCAGGCCGAGGGTTCCGAAGAGCAGGGCCACGAGCAGCGAAATGACCTGATAGGGGCCCGAGGGTGCCAGCGCCGTCGGATTCACCGCGGGGGCTGCCTCCGCCGGGGAGCTGTTGCCGCCCAGCACCAGCAGCATGAACACGATGGGCACCGCCACCGCCGTCAGTTTCAGCCAGTACTGGAACGCCTGGACAAACGTGATGGAGCGCATCCCGCCCGCCACCACGGTGATGCAGACGACGGCGACCACCGCCACCGGGCCTACCCACGCCGGCAGCCCGGTGGTGATCCTGATGGCCAGGGCGGCGCCGTGGAGTTGCGGGACGATGTAGAGCCAGCCGACCAGGACCACCACCACGCTTGTGACGCGGCGGACGGCACGCGAATCGAGGCGCGCCTCGGTGAAGTCAGGGATCGTGTAGGCGCCCGAGCGGCGCAGGGGAGCGGCGACGAACAAGAGCAGCATCAGGTATCCGGCCGTGTACCCCACCGGATACCACAGGGCGTCGGTACCGGAGAGCAGGATGAGCCCGGCGACCCCCAGGAAGCTCGCGGCCGAGAGGTACTCCCCCCCGATTGCTGAGGCGTTCCACCACGGCTTGACCGTCCGGGACGCCACGTAGAAGTCCCCGGTGGTGCGCGAGATCCGCAACCCGTAGAAACCAATCACAGCCGTGGCGAGGGAGACGGCGGCGAACGCCGCGACGCCGACGACGGGGTTCACCGGCCGTTCACCCGGCCGCGTGGGTGGCCGCCCACCGGGCCCCGTACGTGGCCGCCCGCCGGGCCGTTCACGTGGGTCCTCACCTGTTCGGTCATTTGTCGCCGGCGAGGTCCCGGTAGCGGGCCTCGTTCCTGGCCGCGGTCCGCACGTACAGCCAGGCACTGAGGCCGATCACGGGATAGATCCCGGCCCCCAGCAGGACCCAGTCGAAGGGAAGGCCGGCAATCGTGGAGTCCGCCAGGCCGGGGACCAGCCCCAGCATCAGCGGGAAGGCGAGCATGATCAGCAGGAATCCCAGGGCCACCACGAGGCCCAGCCGGAGCTGGGACCGGATGAGCGAACGGACGAACAACTGCCCGGCGTCGGTCTCCTCCTCCGCTTCGCGGGAGGCTGCCGCGGAGCGCCCGCCGTTCAGGGCGGCGCTGTTTGCTGCGGTGCTGTTTGGTGTGGCGCTGTTTGGTGTGACGCTGTTTGGTGTGACGCTGCGCGGCGCCGTGACCCGGACCCTTGTCATGCCTGCGGCCGGATACGGGTTGCGCCGAGCTTTTCCCGGACAGCAGGCAGGTGCCGGCGGCTGATAGGCAGTTCGGCTCCACCCACGGTGACGCTGGGCCGCGCTGCGGCGAGCTTCAAGTGGCTGACGTGGCTCAGCGCGATCAGGTAGGAGCGGTGGATGCGGAC
This sequence comes from Arthrobacter sp. 01N444, assembly GCF_056399305.1. Taxonomy (NCBI): domain Bacteria; kingdom Bacillati; phylum Actinomycetota; class Actinomycetes; order Micrococcales; family Micrococcaceae; genus Arthrobacter; species Arthrobacter sp. 01N444. Next base: position 57,741 of record NZ_JBFTRB010000011.1, on the reverse strand, counting down.
GAATCCGGCGTCGGCCCACTGCTGTTCGAGGTCCGCCAGCGGAACCCTGATGAGGTAGCTGGCATCGGCGGTGTGCAGCCGGGCGTAATCACCCTGCGCCTGGACGTAGGTCACGTCCTCGCGACGGATCATTTTGGTGGTCCCGCCCAGGTCCACGGTGATCATTTCGGGTGCAGGGGCACCATCCTTGAGCAGTTCGCTGATGCGTCCGATCGACTTTGCCAGCCTTTCGGCCCGCACGGGCTTGAGGAGGTAGTCCACGGCCGCGAGCTCGAAGGCCTCCAGCGCGCAGTCCTCGTCGGCAGTGACGAAAACGACGGCGGGCGGGCGGGCGCTGCGGGAGATGGCCCGCGCAATGTCCAGCCCGGACAGCGCCGGCATGTGGATGTCGAGGAACACGGCGTCGACGTCTTCGGCCTCGAGGGCACGCAGGGCCTCGGCGCCCGAGGAAGCCCGGTGGATGGCGCCGATCCGGTCATCCCGGCCGAGCAGGAAGGCCAGTTCCTCAACGGCGGGGAGCTCGTCGTCGGCGACGAGGACGTTAATCATGGCTCTAGCGTACTGCCGCAGGCATTCTTGCCCGACCGGAATCAGGCATCGTGCCGGGGCTGGGACTTGGGGACGCGCATCGTGATCAGGGTGCCTTCGCCGGGCGCGGTCTCGATCACGAGGCCGTTGTCGTCGCCGTACACCTGGCGCAGGCGGGCGTCGACGTTGCGCAGCCCGACGTGGTCGCCGTCGCTGTGCCCGGCAAGGACGGAGCGCAGCTGGTCGGGGTCCATGCCCACGCCGTCGTCCTCGATCGTCACCTCCGCGAAGGCACCGGAGTCATTCGCAGTGATGGAGATGTGGCCCGGGCCCTCCTTGGCCTCCAGCCCGTGCCGGACCGCGTTTTCCACGAGCGGCTGCAGGCTCAGGAAGGGGATCACGGTGCTGAGCACCTCGGGAGCGATCCGCAGGCTGACCTGGACGCGGTCCCCGAACCGGGCCCGCTCCAGGAGCAGGTAGCGGTCGATGCAGCGCAGTTCCTCGGCCAGGGTGGTGAAGTCGCCGTGGCGGCGGAAGGAGTAGCGGGTGAAATCGGCGAACTCCACCACGAGCTCGCGCGCCCGGACCGGATCCGTGTTGATGAAGGATGCGATCGCGTTGAGCGAGTTGTAGATGAAGTGCGGACTGATCTGGGCGCGGAGGGCGCGGACCTCGGCTTCCATCAGGAGCGTGCGGGAGGCGTCGAGCTCGGCCAGTTCCACCTGCGTGGCCACCCAGTCAGCCACCTCCCCGGTGGCGCGGACCAGTCCCGCCCCGGCGGCCGGCGCGAAGGCGGCCACCACACCCACCACACGCGTGCCGGTTTTGATCGGGGCGATCACGACGGCGCGCTCCACCTCCGGCGCCAGCGTCATGCCGCCGACGCCAGCGGCCAGGAGCTGGAGTTCGCCCGCCGGAATGACGGCGAGGTGGCCGCCGTCGAACACTTTTGACGCGAGCCCCATCAGGGCAGGCTTGAGCTCCTCGGCGGCGCCGTCCCACGCGAGCACGCCGGTTGTGTCGGTGATGGCGAGGGCATCGCAGCCCAAGATGCTGCGCAGCTGTTTGCTGGCCTTGGCCGCACCGGCAGGGTTCAGGCCGGTCCGCAGGTACTGGCCGGCCCGGGACGCGGCGTGGAGCGTCGTGTAAGTGGCGCGCTCGGCATCGGTGCCGAGGTCGCGGAAGGAGCGGAGGACCTGGAGCCCGACGGCGACGACCACCGTGATCGCCATGGCGATCACCGCGACGGCGGCGGCGGTGAACAGGGGAGAGTCCGGCATGATGCCCAGCCTACCGCCGGTGCCGGGGCTGACGGCTCTGGCACGTGCCCGGACAACGATGGCCGCGAAACAGGTGTATCGGGCGCCGTTTGGCGCAGCGCCGGGACCGCTGAGCGACGCAGGCTGCCCCGGCTGTGGTAGGTAGCCCACGTCACGGTGCACAGTGATTGCAGTCACATCGGCAGGATGGGTTGCAGGGTGCGTCCCGCGCAGACCACGGCAACCGGTGTGGACTCACCAGTCTCAATGAGGAGGAACCGATGGGTCACGACGCCCAAGAAACGGACGCTGCGGCGGCCGTGGACTTCAAGGAAGTCCAGTCGACGGAGCAGTTCCAGGAACTGCGCACCCGTCACCGCAGCTTTGTCTTCCCGCTATCCATTGCCTTTCTGCTCTGGTACTTCGCCTATGTCCTGCTGGCCGACTACGCGGTCGGATTCATGTCGATCAAGCTTTGGGGCAACATCAACGTCGGCCTGATCCTGGGCCTGCTGCAGTTTGTCTCCACGTTCGCGATCACCGGCTGGTACGTCAGCTATTCGAACCGCAAGCTGGACCCCATTGCCTCCGAGATCCGCCAGGAAATCGAGGGGCACGAATTCGACAAGCACGGCAACCCGGTTGGGGGGACAGCAAAATGACACTCATGGTTCCCGCGGTCAATGTCGCGGATCTCAAGGACACCACCCTGCTGAACATGGGCATCTTCGCCCTCTTCGTCGCGATCACCATGGTCATTGTGATCAGGGCCAGCCGCAACAACAAGACGGCGGCCGACTACTACGCGGCCGGACGTTCCTTCACGGGCCCGCAGAACGGCACCGCCATCGCCGGCGACTACCTCTCCGCAGCGTCCTTCCTGGGCATCACCGGAGCCATCGCCATCAACGGCTACGACGGCTTCATGTATTCCATCGGCTTCCTCGTGGCGTGGCTCGTCGCCCTGCTGCTCGTCGCCGAACTGCTCCGCAACACCGGCAAGTTCACCATGGCCGATGTCCTCTCCTTCCGGCTCAAGCAGCGCCCCGTGCGCATCGCGGCAGCCATCTCCACGCTGGCCGTCTGCTTCTTCTACCTGCTGGCCCAGATGGCCGGTGCCGGCAGCCTCATCTCACTGCTCCTGGGCATCAGCGACTGGGGCGGACAAGCCCTGGTGATCATCGTCGTCGGCGCCCTGATGATCATGTACGTCCTGATCGGCGGCATGAAGGGCACCACCTGGGTTCAGATCATCAAGGCCATGCTCCTGATCGCCGGCGCGGCAGTCATGACCTTCTGGGTCCTCGCGATCTACGGCTTCAACCTCTCCGACCTGCTGGGCGGCGCGGTGGAAACCTCGGGCAACCCGAACCTGCTCAACCCGGGACTGCAGTACGGCAAGACGGAGACCTCCAAGGTCGACTTCCTGTCCCTCGGCCTGGCCCTGGTGCTCGGCACCGCAGCCCTGCCGCACGTGCTGATGCGCTTCTACACGGTTCCGACCGCAAAGGAAGCCCGCAAGTCGGTGGTGTGGTCCATCTGGCTCATCGGCATCTTCTACCTGTTCACCCTGGTCCTGGGCTACGGCGCAGCTGCGCTGGTGGGTGCCGACACCATCAAGGCAGCCCCGGGCGGCGTCAACTCGGCCGCGCCGCTGCTCGCCTTCCACCTCGGCGGTCCGCTGCTCCTGGGCTTCATCTCGGCGGTGGCCTTCGCGACCATCCTGGCCGTCGTCGCCGGCCTGACGATCACCGCGGCGGCATCCTTCGCCCACGACATCTACGCCAGCGTCATCGCCAAGGGGAAGGCCGACGCCGCCACCGAGGTCAAGGTTGCCCGCCGCACCGTGGTGGTGATCGGGCTGCTGGCCATCGCCGGCGGCATCTTCGCCAACGGACAAAATGTCGCGTTCCTCGTGGCGCTCGCCTTCGCCGTGGCTGCCTCCGCCAACCTTCCGACCATCCTCTACTCGCTGTTCTGGCGCCGGTTCACCACCCAGGGAGCCCTGTGGAGCATGTACGGCGGATTGTCCGCGGCCATCATCCTGATTGCGCTCTCCCCGGTGGTCTCCGGGGCCAAGACGTCGATGATCCCCGGCGCCAACTTCGCCATCTTCCCGCTGAGCAACCCGGGCATCGTCTCCATCCCGCTCGCGTTCTTCCTGGGCTGGCTGGGCACGGTCCTGGACAAGCGGAAGGAGGACGCCACAAAGCAGGCCGAAATGGAGGTCCGTTCCCTGACCGGGGTGGGCGCCGAAAAGGCTACCAACCACTAGGAAGGCTGCACCAGCAGAGAAGCTCCCGTGCAGCAGCACGGGAGCTTCTCTGTGGATGGGCGCTTCGACAGGGTTTTTCGAGGTCAGCGCTGAGGCCTCAGCCGAATGTTCACCATCTTCAGCTCGTCGTGGCCCTCGAAACGGTAGGCCAGCTCCACACTTTTCGTGTCGCAGTCGATCGTTCCGGCCACGTCGGCGGCGTTGGAGCCGTTGTTGGAGCTGACGTTGAGGCTTGAAAAGTTCGGTTTACAGCTGCCGTCAAGCTCCAGGCTCTGCACCCCCGCGGCGAACTCCTCCGGCGAAATCTTCCGCATGAGGGCCGGATCCAGGTACTTCTCGTAGGCGGTGCTGACCTCACCGGCGATGAGCATCTTCGTGAAATCGTCAGCGATGCCCCGTGCCTGGTTGGTGGCTCCGCCCACCACGTTGAGCAGGACGACGGCGCCGGCACTTACCAGCAGGAGCACACCGCCGACGATCCCGAGGACAATCCACAGGGCCTTGCGGCTCTTTTTCGGGGGCGGCAGGGCGGCGCCGCCGTAGTAGGGCGGCGGCTGCCCCGGACCGCCGTAGTACGGAGGTGCGCCGTCGGCGGGTGGCGGGTAGCTGGGTGCCGCGCCGGTCGCGGGTGGCGGGTAGCTGGGTGCCGCGTAGTTGGGCACCGCGGCGTCGGCGGGTGGCCCGGGCGGCGGGGCGTAGTACGGAACGGGCGGCTGGCCGGGCGCCGGGTGGCCGGCTGCAGGCTCATGCCCGGGCTGCGGCGGTACCGGGCGGTGTGGTTCCTCGGGACTGCTCACGGTTCAAGCCTTTCCGGCAGTCCAGACAAGCCACTGCCTGTTGCACTGGGCCGCGTGCGCGGACCCAAGGACTCAGGGGGACCCAACGGACACAGCCTAGCGCCGCGGCCGCCCACGGCACAGATGAAAAGCGGATCAGTTATCGGCGGATCCGCGCTCCAGCAGGGGCTGGATCCGGAACGGGATCAGCTCGCCCATCGCCAGTGCGGTATCGGTCCGGTCCACGCCGTCGCAGGCCAGTATCTTGCCGTTGATCCGGAACAGGTCCTCGGCGTCGAGCGCCACCACCCGCAGGAGCAGATCGGCCGAGCCCGTCAGGCCGTAGCCCTCCAGGATTTCCGGAATCCCGGCGAGCTCGAGGGCGAGGGGTCCGAGTTTCTGCTGCTGGACGTGGACGGAGATGAAAGCCATCAGCGGGTACCCCAGGGACACCGGGTTGATCCGCCGCTCGAAGGAGAGGAACACGTGCTTCTTCTCCAGCTGGGCCATCCTGGCCTGCACCGTATTGCGCGAGAGTCCGAGCTTCTGGGCGAGGGCAACCACGGTCCGGCGGGGGTCCCGCGCCATGGCCGAAAGCAGGCGGGTGTCAGTGCCATCCAAGGTTTGCATAATGCGCAAGATTAGCACGGTTGGCGAATGCCAAACAGTGCATAATGCTCAATATTTTTGCGGGTGGTTGTACCCGATGAGCATTGTGAGTAGGGTCACAATTATCCGGGGCAACGGCGCCCGGGCGGCTGGCGCGCCGCGGGATCACGAGTCCTGCGAGTTCCGGTCAGACGACGTCAGAAGGTGCGGACAACAGTGTTTACCGACGACGCGGGCAAGGGCGGCATTGCCGCCGGGGGCCCCGGAAACAGTGAAAATTCTATGAGGCGGACGGGCGGCGACCTCGTCCAGCTCATCACCCCGGCGGGCGAGCGCATCAGCCATCCCGAGTTCGATCCCTGGCTCCAGGACGTCAGCGATGAGCAGCTCTGCGCGCTCTATGAGGACATGGTGGTCATCCGCCGGATCGATGCTGAAGCCACGGCCCTCCAGCGGCAGGGCGAACTGGCACTGTGGCCGCCACTGCTGGGCCAGGAAGCATCCCAGATCGGCTCGGCCCGTGCCCTCCGCGAGGACGACTTTGTCTTCCCCAGCTACCGCGACAACGGTGTCGCCTACTGCCGGGGAGTGAAGCCGGAGGACCTCGTCCGTGCCTGGCGTGGCAACGCATCCGCCGGCTGGGACCCGTTCACCGTCAACGTTGCCACCCAGCAGATCATCATCGGCGCGCAGAGCCTGCACGCCACGGGCTACGCCATGGGCATCCAGAACGACGGCGCCGACTGTGTCGCCGTGGCCTACTTCGGCGACGGCGCCACGAGCGAAGGCGACGTCAACGAAGCCATGGTCTTCGCCGCGAGCTTCCAGGCGCCCGTCGTCTTCATCTGCCAGAACAACCACTGGGCCATTTCCGAACCCGTCCGGCTGCAGTCGCACATCCAGCTCGCGGACCGCGCCTCAGGCTTCGGCATCCCCAGCATGCGGGTCGACGGCAACGATGTCCTCGCCGTCATGGCAGCCACCCGCATTGCCCTGGACCGTGCCCGGCGCGGCGGCGGCCCCACCTTCATCGAGGCCGTGACCTACCGGATGGGCCCGCACACGACGGCGGACGACCCCACCCGCTACCGGGATGCCAACGAACTCGAAGACTGGGCCGCCAAGGACCCGATCAGCCGGATGAAGTCGCTGCTCGAGCGCAAGGGACTGCTGACCGCGGACCTCGAGGCCGCCGTCGCCGCGCAAGCTGACGCAGTGGCCAAGGAACTCCGGGCCGGCACCATCAACATGCCCGAGCCGCAGCCGCTGGATATCTTCAAGCACGTGTACAGCACGCCCAACTCCTGGCTGGACCGCCAGCAGGAGCACTACTCCCGTTACCTGGCTTCCTTCGGCGATCCCGCAGAAGCCGCTTCTGAAGAAGGTGCACGCTGATGACGCAGATGACCTTTGCCCGAGCCATCAATTCGGGCCTGCGCAAGTCCCTCGAAAACGATCCCAAGGTGGTCCTGATGGGCGAGGACATCGGCGCCCTTGGCGGTGTCTTCCGTGTCACCGACGGGCTGCAGAAAGACTTCGGCAAGCACCGCGTCGTGGACACCCCGCTCGCCGAGTCCGGCATCATGGGCACCGCCGTCGGCCTGGCATACCGCGGGTACCGTCCGGTGGTGGAGATCCAGTTCGACGGCTTCATCTACCCGGCGTTCGACCAGATCGTCAGCCAGGTCGCCAAGATGCACTACCGCACCCAGGGCGCGGTCAAGATGCCCATCACCATCCGCGTCCCGTTCGGCGGCGGCATCGGCTCGCCGGAGCACCACTCGGAATCGCCCGAGGCCTACTTCACCCACACCTCGGGGCTGCGCGTGATCAGCGTGTCCAACCCCCAGGACGCCTACACCATGATCCAGCAAGCCATCGCCTCCGACGATCCCGTCCTGTACTTCGAGCCCAAGCGGCGCTACCACGACAAGGGCGAGGTGGACGAGAGCGTCGACCTGAGCTCTGCCCTGTCCATGGAAAAGGCCCGTGTTGTCACCGAGGGCACGGACGTCACCCTCGTGGCCTACGGCCCGCTGGTCAAAACCGCCCGCGACGCCGCCATGGCGGCCGCCGACGAAGGCATCTCGGTTGAGGTCATCGACCTGCGCTCGCTGGCACCACTGGACTTCGCCACACTTGAGGCCTCGGTCCGCAAGACCGGCCGTCTGGTCATCACGCACGAGGCCAGCCAGTCCGGCGGCCTCGGCGCCGAAGTCGCCGCGAGCATCACCGAGCGCTGCTTCTACCACCTCGAGGCCGCTCCCGTCCGCGTGACCGGCTTCGATGTTCCCTACCCTTACTCCAAGCTGGAAATGCACCACCTGCCGGGCCTTGACAGGATTCTCGACGGCGTCGACCGCGCCCTCGGCCGCCCCAACTCCCTCAGCGGGCTGGAAGGATGAGCGCCACCATGATCAAGGAATTCAGGCTCCCGGACCTCGGCGAGGGACTGACGGAATCGGAAATCGTCGCCTGGAAGGTCGCGGTAGGGGACACCGTCACCCTCAACCAGATCATCGCCGAGGTAGAGACGGCCAAGGCCGTCGTCGAGCTGCCCTCGCCGTTTGCCGGCGTCGTCGCGGCCCTGCACGAACAGCCCGGCACCGTTGTTGAGGTCGGGAAGCCGATCGTCTCCTTCGAGATCGAGGGCGACGACGGCGCCGCCGGTTCCGGCGGCGGTGCTGGTGCGGACGGGGCCGCAGGCGGCAAGCGTGAGCCGAACCTCGTGGGCTATGGCGCCGTCCTGGAAGCGTCCGGCCGTCCGGCCCGCCGCGCCCGCACCTTCGCGGCCCCGGCGGCCCCTCCGGCCGTCGCGGCCGAGCCGGTGGCACCCGTACGTGCTGCTGAACCGGCCGTCTCTGCGCCGGCCGAATCCAACCCGGTCGAAACCTCGGCGGCATCCGCGGCGGGGGAGCGCCCGCGGTCCACGCCTCCGGTGCGCAAGCTGGCCAAGGATCTCGGCGTCGACCTTGAGGCCGTGCCCGGTACCGGGGAGCGCGGGCTCATCACCCGCGACGATGTGCTGAACTTCGTCGGCGGCGGGGACCTGCCCGCGGCCGCCCAGGAGCCCGCCGGTGCGACGGCGCAGGCCGCAGGGCTTGTCCAGGCCCCGGGCGAGCGCGAGACCCGCACGCCGATCAAGGGCGTGCGGAAGTTCACGGCCGCCGCCATGGTGGCCAGTGCCTTCACCGCGCCGCACGTCACCGAGTTCCTGACCGTCGACGTCACGCCCACGATGGAGCTGCTGGCGCGGCTCAAGGCCAGTCGCGCGTTCGCCGGGTACAAGCTCACCCCGCTGACGCTCGTGTCCAAGGCCGTGCTGATTGCGTTGCGCAACCACCCGACCCTCAACGCCCGCTGGGACGAGGCCAACCAGGAGATCGTCCAGTTCAACTACGTGAACCTGGGCATCGCGGCCGCGACCCCGCGGGGGCTGACGGTTCCGAACATCAAGGACGCGGACCGGATGTCCCTCATGGATCTCTCCTCGGCCCTGACGGAACTGACGGACACGGCCCGGGCCGGGAAGACAAGCCCTGAGGCGCTCTCCGGCGGCACGATCTCCATCACGAACATCGGCGTCTTCGGCATTGACGCCGGCACACCCATCCTGAATCCGGGCGAGGCAGCCATCCTGGCCCTCGGTGCGGTCCGGAAGATGCCGTGGGAGTACCAGGACGAGGTCGCGCTGCGCCAGGTCATGACGCTCAGCCTGTCTTTCGACCACCGTCTGGTCGACGGCGAGCAGGGCTCGCGGTTCCTCCAGGACCTCGGCGCCATGCTGGCCGATCCGGGCATGGTCCTCGCGATGGTCTAGGTCCCTCTACACAGCTGCCGGCTGCCCCGTCCGAAAGGAAGGGGCAGCCGGCAGCTTCGTGGTGTGCGGGCTCCTTTGGGCGGGGTTGTCGCCGTCCCGGGGCGCATGGAGGACAATTTCGACGGCGGCGGCCCCGTTGACGGCGTCTCCGTGCCTAAGTCGCCATGGGGTGGACACGTGGGCGGTGGACACGTGGACCCGGGAGGGCGCCCGGGGCGGGGGGAGTTGCTTAGCCGAGCGGCTCGGTGGGAGCCGGTGCCAGGAGCGCGGCCAGCGCCATGCTTTCCAGCAGCGGCCTCGCGCGGCGGACCCCGATCCGGCGCCCGTGGCTGCGCACCGAGTGCGGGGTCGAGTTGATCAGCCCGAACGTGGCATGCGCGCGCATCCGCAGTTCGGCGGCCTCCGTGCCCTCGTGCAGTCCGGCCAGCACGTCCACCCAGAGTTCAACATAGTTGCGCTGAAGCGTGCGGACCTCGGCCTGGTCCTCGCCGGCCAGGTTGCTGAAGTCCTGGTCCTGGACCCGGATGACGTCCGGGTTGCTCAGCGCAAAGTCGACGTGGAAGGCCACCAGCCCGCCCAACGCCGCCAGATCGCCGTCGGAATCGGCCACCACCTTGCGGCCGCCGTCGAGCAGGTCCTGGCTGACACTGAGCAGCAGGGCGCCGAGGACGGCCTGCTTGCCGGCGAAGTGACGGTAGACCGCCGGTCCGCTGACGCCGGCCGCGGCCCCGAGATCCTCCAGGGAAACGCGGTTGAAGCCCTCCAGGGCAAAGAGCGCAGCGGCGGCGGACAGGAGGGCCTGCCGTCTGTTCGCCTTGGCCTGGCTGCGCTGGGTTGAGGCTGCCTGGGGCGGGGCTGCCTGCGCTGACGGAAGCTGGGCAGTCTGGCTGGGCTCGGTCACCGGCGCATCCCCTCTTTACAAAATGATCCCTGTGTTGGACATCACAGTTAATAGAGACTAACCTAAATCTCAGTTATGCGGTACTAACCGAAATAGTCGGGCGGCCTGAGTTGCCGCTCCGGCGCGCAAGTCCGCGCAGGACAGGGAACGGAAACAGTCAATGGAGACAATCGCCAGCCGGGTGGATGCGACGAGCACCGCCTACGCCGCGAACCGGGAGGCCCAACTGGGGCTGGCCGGCGAGCTGAGGGAACGGCTCGCCACCGCCGCGCTGGGCGGGCCCGCGAAGTCCCGGGAACGCCACGTGGCGCGCGGCAAGCTCCTGCCGCGCGAGCGCATTGACCAGCTGCTCGACGATGGCAGCCCCTTCCTGGAGATCGCCCCGCTGGCCGCGGACGGCATGTACGACGGCGACTCGCCCGGTGCCGGCGTCATTGCCGGCATCGGGCTGGTGCACGGCCGCCAGGTGCTGGTCATTTCCAACGACGCCACGGTCAAAGGCGGCACGTATTATCCGATGACGGTGAAGAAGCACCTCCGCGCGCAGGAAATCGCCCTGGAGAACCGGCTGCCCTGCATCTACCTCGTGGACTCCGGCGGGGCGTTCCTGCCCAAGCAGGACGAGGTCTTCCCGGACAAGGAACACTTCGGCCGGATCTTCTTCAACCAGGCGAGGATGTCCGCGGCGAAGATCCCGCAGATCGCCTCGGTCATGGGCTCCTGCACCGCCGGCGGCGCCTACGTTCCGGCGATGAGCGACGAGACCGTGATTGTCCGCAACCAGGGCACCATCTTCCTGGGCGGCCCGCCGCTGGTGAAGGCCGCGATCGGCGAGATCGTCACGGCGGAGGAACTCGGCGGAGGCGACGTGCACTCGAAGATCTCCGGGGTCACGGACCACCTGGCCGAGAACGATGAGCATGCCCTCCAGATCGTCCGGGACATCGTCTCCACCCTGCCGAAGCCTGCCGCGCCAGTCTGGGACGTGGACACCGTCGTCGAGCCCGTTGCCGACCCGGATGAGCTCTACGGTGCCGTGCCCACGGACGTCAACGCCCAGTACGACGTGCGTGAGGTCATCGCCCGGCTGGTCGATGGCAGCCGGTTCCATGAGTTCAAGAAGAACTACGGCACCACCCTGGTCACGGGCTTCGCCAAGCTGCACGGCCACCCGGTGGGCATCGTGGCGAACAACGGCGTGCTGTTCAGCGAGTCCTCGCTCAAGGGCGCGCACTTCATCGAACTGTGCGACCAGCGCGGCATCCCGCTGATCTTCCTGCAGAACCTCTCCGGCTTCATGGTCGGCAAGGACTACGAGCAGGGCGGCATCGCCAAGAATGGCGCCAAGATGGTCACCGCCGTCGCCACCGCCAGGGTCCCCAAGCTGACGGTCGTGATCGGCGGGTCCTTTGGCGCCGGCAACTACTCAATGTGCGGACGCGCCTACTCCCCGCGCTTCCTCTGGATGTGGCCGGCGTCGCGGATCTCCGTCATGGGCGGCAACCAGGCCTCCAGCGTGCTCGCCACCGTGAAGCGGGACCAGTACGAGGCCCGCGGCGAGGAATGGTCCGCCGCGGACGAGGAAGCCTTCAAGGCCCCCATCAAGCAGCAGTACGAGGACCAAGGCAGCCCTTACTACTCCACCGCCCGCCTCTGGGACGACGGCGTGATCGACCCCGCGGACACCCGCACCGTCCTGGGACTGGCGCTCGACGTCGTCTCCCGCACCCCGCTGCCGGAGACTTCCTTCGGCCTCTTCCGGATGTGAGCCAGCCATGAATCTTTCTTCGCCGACCATCTCTTCGCCCACCACGCCTTCCGTGGCCACTCCTCCAGCCACCCCCACAACCGGCACCCCGCTGTTCGGCACCGTGCTCGTCGCCAACCGCGGCGAAATCGCCTGCCGCGTCATCCGGACCCTGCGCGCCCTGGGCATCCGTTCGGTCGCCGTCTATTCCGACGCCGACGCCGACGCGCGGCACGTGCGGGAAGCCGACTTGGCGGTCCGGATCGGGCCCGCCGCGGCCACCGAGAGCTACCTCAAGATCGAGGCCATCATCCAGGCCTGCCGCGACACCGGCGCCGAGGCCGTGCACCCCGGCTACGGCTTCCTGAGCGAGAACGTCGACTTTGCCCGCGCCCTCGAAGCCGCCGGCATCACGTTCATCGGCCCCGGCGTCGAATCCCTGAACGTCATGGGCGACAAGATCCGCTCCAAGAACCACGTCACCGGCTACGGCGTCCCCGTGGTCCCGGGCATCGCTGAACCCGGCATGACCGACGCGCAGCTGATCGAGGCCGCGGCCGGCGTCGGCTTCCCGTTGCTGATCAAGCCCTCCGCCGGCGGCGGCGGCAAGGGCATGCACATCGTCGAACGCGCCGAGGACCTGGAAGCCACCCTGGCCACCGCACGCCGGGTCGCCGCGAGTGCTTTCGGCGACGACACCTTGTTCCTGGAACGGCTCGTGCTCACCCCGCGGCACATCGAGGTCCAGATCCTGGCGGACAACCACGGCAACGTCATCCACCTCGGGGAGCGCGAGTGCTCGCTGCAGCGCCGCCACCAGAAGGTCATCGAGGAAGCACCGTCCCCGCTGCTGGAATCCCTGCCCGACGGGGCGGAGATCCGCGCCCGGATCGGCGAAGCCGCCTGCCAGGCCGCGCGCAGCGTCCACTACTCCGGCGCCGGGACCGTGGAATTCCTGGTCTCGGACGCCGCCCCGGACGAGTTCTTCTTCATGGAGATGAACACCCGCCTGCAGGTCGAACACCCCGTCACCGAGATGGTCACCGGCATTGACCTCGTCGAATGGCAGGTGCGCATCGCCGCCGGCGAGGAACTCACGGTGACCCAGGCCGACGTCGTGCTGACCGGCCACTCGGTGGAGGCACGCGTCTACGCTGAGGTGCCAGAGAAGAACTTCCTGCCGTCCATCGGACAGGTCGTGCTGCTGGACGAACTGCCGGACACCGCGAGTGGCAAGGTCCGTGTCGACTCGGCCCTGCTGGAGGGCCTCCAAATCTCGAGCAGCTACGACCCGATGATTTCCAAGGTCATCGCGTGGGGCGAGGACCGGGCTGAGGCTTTGGACACCCTCGACGAGGCGCTCGCCGGGTATACCGCGCTGGGCATCGACACCAACGTCGAATACCTGCGGCTGCTGATCAACGACGCCGACGTCCGCGCCGGACGGCTCGACACCGGCCTGATCGAACGGAAAATGCCGGAGTTCTCCTTCCGGCACCCGGGCGACTTCGAGGTGGCCGCTGCTGCCGTCTTCGCCGCTGCGATGCACGAGCATGAAACGCAGGACGCCGGGACAGGCCCCTGGCATCTCGGTAACGGGTGGCGGCTCGGTGCAGCTGCCCCGCGCCGGATCAGCCTGGGGACCCCCGACGGCGGTATCGCCACGGTGCAGGTATCCGGCTCCTTGGCGCGGGGGACGGCGGCCGTGGCGGTCAACGGCGGCCCGCGACGCCCGGCATCATTTCGGTCCACCAAGCGAGGCGCCGCGGAGTTGACTCTGGGCGACGAATCCCGCAGCTACGCGCTGGCGCCTGTCCACCGCGGGCCCGTCCCCCCTGGCCCCGGCAACCCGATGCCAACGGAAGTGTTCCTCGGCAACGAGGGCTGGTCCTGCCGGCTCGAGGTGCTCACCCGGGAGATCCGGCTCGCCCGGGTGCTCGCCGCGATCGAACGCGAGGAAGGCGCCGCCGACCCGGCGGTGCGCTCGCCGATGCCCGGCACCGTGGTGTCGGTGTCCGTCGGCAACGGCGACGCCGTGGAGGCCGGCCAGGTCCTGCTCTCGGTGGAAGCCATGAAGATGGAGCACCAGCTCGTGGCGCCCCTGGACGGAACTGTCCACATCAGCGTCGGCTCCGGCGACCTCGTCAAGGCCGATCAGGTGGTGGCAACGATCCACCCCGCTGTTCCGACTGAACCCTCGAAAGCGGAGGACACGATCGAGGAAGCCGTCATCGCGATGGGCGCGGCCGAATGACGGAACCGCACTGATCCCACCGCCTCCACCCCGGCTCACCAACCCCGGCACACCCAACACCTTTCACCAGACCACAGATGTACCTCAGAAACAGGAGTCACCCCATGGCAGATTTTGAACTCAGCGAGGACTACCAGATCCTTAGCGACACCGTCCGCGAATTCGCCGACGAAGTGGTGGCCCCGGTCTCCGCCAAGCACGACGAAGAGCACAGCTTCCCCTACGAGGTCGTCTCCCAGATGGCGGACATGGGCCTGTTCGGCCTGCCCTTCCCGGAAGAGTTCGGCGGCATGGGCGGGGACTACTTCGCCCTGGCCCTGGCCCTGGAACAGCTCGGCCGGGTGGACCAGTCTGTCGCGATCACCCTCGAGGCCGGCGTCTCGCTCGGTGCGATGCCGATCCACCGCTTCGGCAACGAGGCGCAGAAGCAGGAATGGCTGCCGCTGCTGGCCTCCGGCAAGGCGCTCGCCGGCTTCGGCCTGACGGAGCCGGAAGCCGGTTCGGACGCCGGGGGCACCAAGACCACCGCCAAGCTGGGCGGTGGTGAGTGGGTCATCAACGGCAACAAGGAGTTCATCACCAACTCCGGCACGGACATCACCAGGCTCGTCACCGTCACCGCGGTGACCGGCCAGGAGGAACGCGCGGACGGCAGCGTCAAGAAGGAGATCTCCACCATCCTGGTGCCCACCAACACTCCGGGCTTTACCGCGGAAAAGGCCTACAACAAGGTCGGCTGGAACGCCTCGGACACCCACCCGCTGACGTTCAACAACGTCCACGTCCCCGAGGAAAACCTGCTCGGCACCCAGGGCCGCGGCTACGCCAACTTCCTCTCCATCCTGGACGAAGGCCGGATCGCGATCGCTGCCCTGGCCGTCGGCGCGGCCCAGGGCTGCGTGGACCAGTCCGTGAAATACGCCAAGGAACGCAGCGCGTTCGGGCAGAACATCGGCAAATACCAGGCCATCGCTTTCAAGATCGCCCGGATGGAAGCCCGCGCCCACACGGCCCGCCTGGCCTACTACGACGCGGCCGCCCGGATGCTTGCCGGCAAGCCGTTCAAGACGCAGGCGGCCATCGCTAAGATGGTCGCAGGCGAGGCAGCCATGGACAACGCGCGGGACGCCACCCAGGTGTTCGGCGGCTATGGCTTCATCAACGAATTCACCGTGGCGCGCCACTACCGCGACTCCAAGATCCTTGAAGTCGGCGAGGGCACCACGGAGGTCCAGCTGATGCTGATCGCCCGCGAACTGGGACTGTAGCCGGCCGGAAGGATCACCGATGATCAACAAAGTTGTTGCCAGCGCCGCCGAGGCTGTCGCGGACATTCACGACGGCGCCTCCCTCGCCGTCGGCGGGTTCGGGCTGTGCGGCATTCCCGTGACGCTGATCGAGGCCCTGCATGAGCGCGGCGCCACGGACCTGGAAACCGTCAGCAACAACTGCGGCGTCGACGACTGGGGCCTCGGGATCCTGCTCAAGGACGGCCGGATCCGGCGCACCATCAGCTCCTACGTGGGGGAGAACAAGGAGTTCGCCCGGCAATACCTTTCCGGCGAGCTGGAGGTGGTCCTCACCCCGCAGGGCACGCTGGCCGAAAAGCTGCGCGCCGGCGGCGCGGGTATCCCGGCGTTCTACACCCCGGCCGGCGTCGGCACCCAGGTGTCCGACGGCGGCCTGCCGCAGAAGTACGACGCCGAGGGCAACGTCGCGATTGCCTCCGCGCCCAAGGAAGTCCGCAGCTTCCACGGCGCCGAGTACGTGCTGGAGGAATCGCTGACCCCGGACTTCGGCCTCGTGCACGCCTGGAAGGGTGACCGCCACGGCAACCTCGTCTTCCACGCCACGGCCATGAACTTCAACCCGCTGTGCGCCATGGCAGGGAAGATCACCATCGCCGAGGTCGAGGAGCTCGTGCAGCCGGGGGAGCTGGACCCGGAGCACGTCCACGTCCCAGGGATCTTCGTCCAGCGCGTGGTTCTTGCCCCGCAGGGCGAGAAACGCATTGAGAAGCGGACGGTTGCGGTGGCCACCGGTGCCTCCGGCGCACCAAAACTGTCGCCAGAGCAGACAGGAGCCTAGCCGTGGAAACGAACAAAGCCGCAGAGGCCCCGCCCCGTCCCGAGGCCGTGCGCCACGAATACCGGCGCTCCGCCGTCGAACACGACGCCGGTACTGAGGGCAAGGGCTGGACCCGCAACGAACTCGCGGCCCGGGTGGCGCAGGAGCTGCACAATGGCCAGTACGTCAACCTCGGCATCGGCATGCCGACGCTGATACCCAACTACATTCCGGCCGGCGTCGAGGTGGTGCTGCATTCGGAGAACGGCATCCTGGGCGTCGGGCCGTACCCGGCCGAGGATGAAGTCGACCCGGACCTGATCAATGCCGGCAAGGAAACCGTCACGGTCAACAAGGGCGCGGCGTTCTTCGATTCCGCCGCCTCCTTCGGCATGATCCGGGGCGGCCACGTCGACGTGGCCGTGCTCGGCGCGATGGAGGTCGCCGTCAACGGCGACCTCGCCAACTGGATGATCCCGGGCAAGATGGTCAAGGGCATGGGCGGCGCGATGGACCTGGTGTTCGGGGCCAAGAAGGTGATCGTGATGATGGATCACGTGGACCGCAACGGTAAGCCGAAAATCGTGGAAACCTGCACGCTGCCGTTGACCGGCAAGGGCTGCGTGGACCGGATCATCACCGACCTCGCCGTGATCGACGTCGTGACCGAGGGCGGGAAGTCCCGCCTGGTGCTGCGCGAACTGG
This sequence comes from Arthrobacter sp. 01N444, assembly GCF_056399305.1. Lineage (NCBI taxonomy): Bacteria > Bacillati > Actinomycetota > Actinomycetes > Micrococcales > Micrococcaceae > Arthrobacter > Arthrobacter sp. 01N444. The sequence continues at coordinate 40,800 of NZ_JBFTRB010000011.1, read as the reverse complement.
CGCCGAACGTGTCCGTGGAGGACGTCGTGGCGGCCACCGGAGCCGAACTCTTCGAGGAAGACCAGGAACTGACCGTATGAGTGATGCAGGCACGACTTCACCGGGCGCAGGCGCACACCCGGGTACCGGCACCCCCCGGGTGATCGAGCAGCGCGGCCTCTATTTCGATGAGCTGGAGGAGGGCGTGGTCTACGCCCACCGGCCGGGCCGGACGCTCACGGAGACGGATAACGTCCTGTTCACCACCATGACCATGAACACCCAGGCCCTGCACCTCGACGCGGCCTGGAGCGCCGGGCAGCCCTTCGGCCAGCGGCTGATGAATTCGATGTTCACCCTTGCCACCGTGGTGGGCCAGTCCGTGCCGCAGCTGACCCAGGGCACCATCATCGCCCAGCTCGGCCTGACGGATGTGTCTTTTCCGAACCCGCTGTACCACGGGGACACCCTGTACACGGAGACGGTGGTGACCGGGAAGAGGCTGTCCGCGACCCGCCCGGGGCAGGGCATCGTGACCATGCAGCACACCGGACGGAACCAGCACGGGGACGTGGTTGCGCTCGCCGCCCGCAGCTGCCTGATGTGGACACGCGAGGCCCACGCCGCTGCCGAGCTGGAAGCGGCGCAAAAGGGGAGAATAGAGACATGAGTTTCCTGATGGGCCCTGCCCTGCTGTTCTGCCCCGCCGACCGCCCCGAGCGGTACCAAAAAGCCGCGGAACGCGCCGATACCGTGATCGTGGACCTTGAGGACGCCGTCGCCCCTGCCGACAAGCAGCGGGCCCGCGGCGCCATCCTCGCCCAGCTCGGCGCCACCGGCGACGTCCCGGAACTGGATCCGTCCCGCACGGTCGTCCGGGTCAACCCGGCCGGCACGGACGAGTTCGAGAAGGACCTGCACTGCCTCAAGCACACGCCGTACCGGCACATCATGCTGGCCAAGGCGGAGAGCGCTGCCCAGCTGAGGGAACTCGAGGGCTACAGCGTGATTGCCCTCTGCGAGACGGCCGCCGGCGTCCTCAACGCCGCCGCCATCGCCGCCGAGCCCAACGTGGTGGCCCTGATGTGGGGTGCGGAGGACCTGCTGGCATCGCTCGGCGGAACCTCCAGCCGGGCGGAGGACGGCAGCTACCGGGCCGTCGCGCTGCACGCCCGTTCCAGCGTGCTGCTGGCCGCCGGCGCCTTCGGCAAGGACGCGATCGACGCCGTCTACGTCAACATCCCGGATCTGGCCGGCCTGGCACTCGAATCCCGTGACGCGGTGGCGTCCGGATTCTCGTCCAAGGCCTGCATTCATCCGGACCAGGTGGCCGTAGTCCGCGAAGCCTACGCGCCCTCCGAGGCCGACGTCTCGGCAGCCGCGGAGCTGCTCGATGCCGCCTCCGCGGCAGGCTCGGGCGTCTTCCAGTTCAAGGGCAAGATGGTCGACGGGCCCATCCTCAAGCACGCCGCGTCCACACTGCGCCGCGCGGGCCGCGTCGGGTCCTGACCGCGGGCCGGCTGCCCATCGACACGTGCAAACCAACGTGTGCCCACCAGCGTGTGCCAACCAGCGTGTGCCCGGGTGAAGCTCTGCCGGGCTGGACTTCGCGATTCGCCACAGATGGCCGGATTGGCTGATCGTATTGCGGCCATCTGCGTCAATTGGGTGCCCTGTGGCTCTGAATCCTCGACCATTCTCCGAGGCCTTGTGCCGATGCGTCCCTGGGTGGCCGGCGTCCCGGGGCTGGCGCCGGGCAACTTCGTGGCTGCCGAGGTGGGACTCTGCCGGGCTGGACTTCGCGATTCGTCACAGATGGCCGGATTGGCTGATCGTATTGCGGCCATCTGCGTCAAATGGGTGCCCCGTGGCTCTGAATCCTCGACCATTCTCCGAGGCCTTGTGCCGAGGGGTCCCTGGGTGGCTGCCGGCGTCCCAGGGCTGGCGCCGGGCAACTTCGTGGCTGCCGAGGTGGGACTCTGCCGGGCTGGACTTCGTCGATTCGCCACAGATGGCCGGATTGGCTGATCCTATTGCGGCCATCTGCGTCAAATGGGTGCCCTGTGCCGCGCAACCCCAGGCCCGTGCCCCGCATTTGTGCCACGTGTCCCGTGTGGCCGTCATGAACTGGACATGCTCAGTGTGGCCGTCACGAACTGGACATGCTCAGTGTGGCCGAAATGAACTGGACATGCTCAGTGCTGACTCCAAGAACCGGACATGTTCAGCGGCGCCAGAGGTAACGGTTCTCCGGCCGGCCCGCGGCTCCGTACCGGGGCGTCAGCCGGGCATGGCCGTGAACCACGAGGTACTCGAGGTAGCGGCGGGCGCTGACCCGGGACAGGCCCAGTTGCAGCGCCAGGCCGGCCGCGGAGACGTCCTCCGGACTGGCCTTCAGTGCCTCGATGACCGCGTCCAGGGTGGGGCGCGACAGTCCCTTGGGCAGCCGTACGGCGGCCTGGTCTGGCTGGGCGGGCTGACTCGCCGGGGTTTCCGCCACCGCGGACCGGCGGGAGGGCGCCACCAGGCGGTCGATGCTCGCCTGGTCAAGCGGCCCGGAAGCGCCGGAGGCCAGATCGTCCCGCAGCATGACGTACTCGTCGAGCCGTTCGTTCAATGCCTGCGAGGAGAAGGGCTTGACCAGGTAGTGCAGCACCCCGCCGGCCATCGCGCCACGGACCGTGTCAAGCTCCCGGGACGCGGTGATCACGAGGACATCCACCGGCCGCCGGCGCGCGCGCAGCCGCTGCAGGACGTCCAGGCCGGACATGTCCGGCAGATGGATGTCCAGCAACACCAGCTCCGGGCCCAGCTCCGCGGCCAGATCGATGCCCTGCTGCCCGGTGTGGGCCATGGCCACGACGTCGAATCCGCCGCGTGCCAGCAGGAACCCGTGATGGATCCCGGCCACTGCTACGTCATCGTCAATGATGAGGGTGCGTATGGCGTTCATTGGTTTTGTAGTTCCGCCTCTTTTGTTCTGAGCACTACCGAGAAGCAGGCTCCGCCCAACGCCGATGAGGATACTGCCGCCCGGCCTCCGCGCCGGAGGGCAACCCGCTGGACCAGGGCCAGCCCAAACCCGCGGCTGTTGATTCCCTCGGACTCCTTGCTGGTCACGCCGGGCTCGAACACTTTAGCGCGTTCAGGAACCGGGACGCCGGGTCCGTCGTCCTCCACCACGATGGTCCGCCCGCCGTCGGCGCTCTCGCCCAGCCGGATGGCCACAGTGCTGTCGTAACCCGCAGCGTCCACAGCGTTGTCGATCAGGTTGCCCAGCACCGTGATGACGTCGCCCGAGTCATCAACCGAGCACAGCGAATCCGGGCTGACGATGATCTCGATGCCGCGCTCGGCGCAGACCGTGGACTTGGCGATCAGCAGCGCCTGGACCCCGTGGTCGGTGATTCCGGCCGCCAGCGGGCGGTTCGCGAAGACGGCGTCGTTGTGGCTGCGGCCCAGGTATTCGATGGCTTTGTCTTGCTTTCCGAGCTCCAGCAGCCCGGAGATGACGTGCAGTTTGTTGGCAAATTCGTGCGCCTGGGCGCGGAGTGCCTGCGTCACGTCCACGGCGCCGTCGCGGTCACGCAGGACGGTGTGGAGCTCCGTGCGGTCGCGCAGGATCAGCACCTTGCCGACTTCGCGGCCGTCGACGGTGGCCGCATTGACCTTGCCCAGCAGAATCCGTTCACCCGAGAGCACCAGTTCCTCCGTGGCGGACCCGGCCGAGAGCAAGCGGAGGACCGCCGGTTCCAGGCTTGCCGCTGCAGGGGTCCCGGTGATGTCCCCGGCCAGGGCGAGCAGGCGGCGTGCCTCATCGTTGACCAGCGCGACCCTGCCGTCGGCGTCCACCGCCACGAGTCCTTCACCCAGGCCGTGGAGCATGGCGTCGCGCGTTTCGAGCAGGGCAGCGATGTCCTCGGGCTCGAGTTTGTAGATCCGCCGCCACACCAGTTTCGAGACATACATCGCGCCCAGCGAACTCAGCAGTGCCGCCCCGAGCAGCCAGCCGAACAGCTGCGGCATGTCCTCATGGAGGTCGGCGGCCAGGGTGCTCTCCAGCACCCCCACGGATGCGGAGCCGATCACGGCGCCGGCCGCATCGAAGATGGGAACCTTCACCCGCCAGGACTCACCGAGCGTGCCCGTCTGGGTACCCACGTAGATCTCCCCGGACAGCGGCACGGACGGATCGGTGGAGACCGGCCGGCCGATTTCCGCCGGATTGGGGTGCGACTGACGGACCCCGTGCCGGTCCGTCACCACCACATAGGTGACGTTGGATGCCTGCCGGATGACTTCCGCGATCGGCTGGATTGTCTGGGCCGGCGACGATGTGCCGAACGCGTTGATGACCGAGGGCAGCTGGGCAACACTTTCGGCGACGCCGATCAGCCGGCCCTTGTAGGCGTCACGGAGCTGTTGTTCCTGCATCCGGATGGTCACGGCCCCCACCACCGTGAGGACAGCCAGCACGATGCCCAGCTGCAATGCGACCAGCTGGAACCGAAGGGGAATCTTGTGAAACATGTCACAAGTTTCCCATTGGGGGCGCAGCCCGCCCGCCAAAAAGACGGCCGGGGCCGTGACCAATATGACCACTACTACCTCTACGGCCAAATGCTGTTGCCGTTCGGCGGGCGCTCCTAGGGTCAGTGACGTGATTCCAATGATGTGCATCACATTCGCCCTAGGAGAAACCATGACTTCCCAGAACTTTTTCACGCGGCCCGCTTTCACGCGTCCCACCCACACACGTCGCGCCGCCCTCATTGCCGGCGCCGCCGGAGTCGTCCTGGCCATGTCCGCCTGCGCGGGAAGCGGAACCGGCACCGCTGCCGGCGGGTCCGCGGGCGCCGATCCGATCAAGAAGCTCAGCATCATCGTCCCGGCCAACCCCGGCGGTGGCTGGGACCAGACCGGACGTGCCATGCAGCAGGACCTGCAGACCAACAAGCTCGTCTCCTCCGCCCAGGTCACCAACATTGGCGGCGGCGGCGGGACCAACGGCCTCGCCAAGCTCGCCACCGAGAAGGACGTCAACACCCTCATGGTGATGGGCTACGTCATGGTGGGTGCGGTCGAGACCAATGGCGCCAAGACCCGGCTCGAAGACACCACCCCGATCGCGCGGCTCACTGAAGAGCCGCTGGTTCTCGTGGTGCCGGCGTCGTCGAAATACCAGTCGGTCGCCGACCTCGTCGCGGACATCAAGGCCAACGGCAAGGGCGTGGCCATCACGGGTGGCTCGGCCGGGGGCGCGGACCACATCCTGGCCGGGCAGATCCTGAAATCCCAGGGCGTGGAGGCGGACAAGCTGAACTACATCGGCTACTCCGGCGGGGGCGAGTCCATCGCGGCGCTGCTCGGCAACAAGGTCCAGGCCGGCATCTCCGGCGTGGGCGAGTATGCCGAACAGGTCAAGGCCGGCAAGGTCCGGGCGCTCGCCGTCTCCGGAAAGGCCGAGGCCCCGGCGCTTCCCGGGATCAAGCCGCTCAAGGACCAGGGGATCGACGTCGTGCTGACCAACTGGCGCGGCGTGGTGGCCCCCGGGTCCATCGACGACGCCCAGCGAGCGAAGCTGACCGACGTCGTCACCAAGCTGCACGCGTCAGAGGCCTGGAAGTCCACCCTGACCAAGAACAACTGGGACGACGCGTTCCTGGCCGGTGACGGCTTCAAGACCTTCCTGACCGAGGACATCGCCAAGGTCAAGACCACCCTGACCCAGATCGGCCTGGTCAAGTAACAGTGTCTGACCTCGCATCAACGTCTGCACCCGCCGCGGCGCCCGCCAAGCGGCCGACCGGGGAGATCCTGTTCGCCCTCGTGTTCGTCAGCGTGGGCGTCGCGGGCCTGGCGACGGCGGGATCCATTCCGATCCCGCCGTCGGAGACCGGCATCGGCCCGCGTGCCTTCCCCTACATCGTGTGCGGCTTGCTGGTGCTGTGCGGCGCCGGGGTGGTCCTGCAGGTCCTCCGCGGCAAAGTCGGGCAGGCCGAGGACAGCGAAGATCTGGACGTGACCGCCAAGACCGACTGGGTGGCCCTGGCCAAACTGGTGGGTTTCGTGGTGCTGCACATCTTCCTGATCGAGCCGGCCGGCTGGCCGGTGGCCGCCGCCGTGCTCTTCAGCGGTGCCGCCTGGTCCCTGGACGCCAAACCCCTCTGGAAGGCGATCGCCGTGTCCGTGATCCTGGCGCTGGTGCTGCAGTACGTCTTCGGCGGCCTGCTCGGTGTTTCCCTGCCGCCAGGGCCGCTGTTCGAGGGGGTGCCGTTCTTCCATGGATAGCTTCATGCTCCTGCTCGAGGGATTCAGCACCGCGCTGCAGCCCGTCTACCTGCTCTACGCGCTGGGCGGGGTCTTCGTCGGCACCGCCGTCGGCGTGCTGCCCGGCATTGGCCCCGCCATGACAGTGGCCCTGCTCATGCCCATCACCTATGCCCTGGACCCCGCGGCCGCGTTGATCGTGTTCGCCGGGATCTACTACGGCGGCATGTACGGCGGTTCCACCACCTCCATCCTGCTGAACACGCCGGGCGAGTCCTCCTCGATCGTCACGGCGCTCGAAGGAAACAAGATGGCCAAGGCCGGCAGGGGAGCAGCAGCCCTGGCGACGGCGGCGATCGGATCCTTCATCGCGGGCACCATCGCCACGGTCCTGCTGACCTTCCTGGCGCCCGTCGTGGCCGACTTCGCCGTCGGCCTCGGCCCCGTGGACTACGTGGCCCTCATGGTGGTGGCCTTCCTGACCGTCGGTGCGCTGCTGGGCGCCTCCGTCCTGCGCGGCCTGGCATCCCTGGCGCTCGGGCTGTTCATCGGCCTGATCGGCATCGATGACAGCACGGCCCAGCAGCGCTTCACGTTCGACAACCCCACCCTGGTGGACGGCGTCGACATGGTCCTCGTGGCCGTGGGCCTCTTTGCCCTCGGCGAGGCGCTTTACGTCGCATCGAAGCTGCGGCACGGCCCGGTGGAGCTGATCCCCGTCAGCAAGGGCAAGAACGCCTGGCTGTCCAAGGAGGACTGGAAGCGGTCCTGGAAGCCGTGGCTGCGCGGAACCTTCATCGGGTTCCCGATCGGCACCGTCCCGGCCGGCGGCGCGGACGTCTCCACATTCCTGTCCTACGCCGCCGAGCGGAAGCTGGCCAAGGGCGCCAACAAGGCCCAGTTCGGCAAGGGCGCGATCGAAGGCGTCGCCGGACCGGAAGCGGCCAACAACGCCGCGGCCGCCGGTGTCCTGGTGCCGTTGCTGACCCTCGGAATCCCGACGACGGCGACGGCGGCCATGATGCTCACGGCGTTCCAGCGCTACCAGATCCAGCCGGGCCCGCTCCTGTTCGAAAACCAGGGCGCGCTTGTCTGGACCCTGATCGCGTCGCTGTACGTCGGCAACCTCATGCTCCTGGTGCTGAACCTGCCCTTGGTGGGCCTGTGGGTGAAGATCCTGCAGATCCCGCGGCCCTACCTCTACGCCGGCATCCTGGTCTTCGCCGCCCTCGGCGCCTTCTCGGTGAACTTCTCCCCGAGCGACGTCGGCATCCTGCTGGTGGTGGGCATCCTGGGCTACTTCATGCGCCGCTACGGCTATCCCGTGGCGCCCATGGTGGTGGCGATGATCCTGGGGCCGATGTTCGAGGTGCAGTTGCGGCGTTCGCTGCAGCTCTCGCAAAACGACCCCACGGCCCTGTTCTCCTCGCCGTTCGCCCTGGTGGTGTACGTCTCCATGGCACTGATCTTCGCCGCCTCGTGGTGGCTGCGCCGCCGCCAGGCAACGTTGGAGGCTGCGCCGGCGAAGGAAGCGGTGTCCGTCTAAGCGCGGGCGTTGAACTGAATTGCCGCAAATGGCCGGAATGACGACACTCATTCCGGCCATTTGCGGTAAACGGGCCCATGGGAACGCACCGCGCCGGGCCGCACCGCCCGGGGCCGCACCGCCCCGGGCCGCACGCCTCCGACGCCGGGCCTCACGCCTCCGACGTCGGGCGCGGCGCCGGGAGCCGGGACGGCGGGATGACGACATACAGCGGGGTCCGGATCCAGCGCTGGCCCGTCGCGCGGAACTCGGCCCGGGTGGAGAAATGGTAGAGGTAGCTGGTGGCACGTATCCAGTGCGGCCGTCCGCCGTCGAACGGGTCGTGGCGCAGCAGCCGCAGCGTGGGCCGGTCCGCCGCCAGCAGTTTGGCCAGGAACGCGTAGAACCACTCCTCGTGCACGGTACGCAGCGGCAGGAACCACATCAGCCAGTCCAGCCGCAGGTGGTACGGGGCGTACTGGCGCGGGATGCGCCGGACGTCGCCGGGCTTGCCCTTGAACCCGTACTCCCGCCAGTCCGCGTCGTCCCCGGGGTCCTCGTCGAGGGTCCCCTCCACCACGATCTCGATCCGCCGCTTCGTGACGGTGCCGAACGCGCCGTAGGTGTTGACCAACTGCCAGCGGTTGAAGGATGCGTTCATCAACTGGTGGTGGGAGAAGAGGTTCTCGATGGGCCGGTAGCTGAGCACCACCAGCAGCACGGTGGCCACAAGGACCACCACCAGCCAAGGAACCGGCGCCTGGCTGCCCACCGCTGCGCCCACCGCCGCGCCCACCGCCGCTCCTGCTCCGGTTCCTGCGGACGGGGACACAGCCGCGGCATGCCAGTCCAGCGGGATCGCCGGAATCACGGCGTGCGCCACGGGATCGCTGACCGCCGCGAAGGCCAGGATGATCGCCATCCAGTTCAGCCAGGCGAAATTTCCGCTCGCCACCAGCCACAGCTGGGTGAAGATGATGATTCCGGCGGCAGCGCTGGCCAGGGGCTGCGGGGCAAAGAGGAAGAAGGGCACCACCAGTTGGGCGAAATGGTTGCCCAGGACCTCCAGCCGGTGCCAGGCCTTGGGGAGCAGGTGGGCCTGCCGGCTCAGCGGCCCCGGCATCGGCTGGGTCTCGTGGTGGTAGTACAGGGCCGTCAGGTCCCGCCATTCCTGGCCGCCCCGGATCTTGATCAGGCCTGCCCCGAACTCCAGCCGGAACACCAGCCAGACCAGCAGGATCAGGATGGTCCGGGGCGGGGGAGTCTCGTCGGAGCCAAGGAAGGCCACCGTGAACCCGGCCTCCAGCAGCAGCATTTCCCAGCCGAAGCCGTAGAACGTCTGCCCCACGTTCACGATCGACATGTATAACAGCCACAGGGTCAGGAACGCGATGAGCGGAACCCACGGCGGCCCGAGCTGCGGCAGCCCGGCGATGAGCGTGGCGGCAATGGCCATGCCGCTCCAGCACACCGTCCGCAGCAGCCGGTCCGAGTAGCGCCAGCGGAACAGGCTGGGCCGGCCCAGACGGTTGAAGCCCTCGAGATACGCCGGCACCGGCAACAGGCCGCGCTCGCCGAGGAGGGCCGGGAACTGGTTCAGCGAGGAGAGGAAGGCCACGAAATACAGGGTGGCGGTGCTGCGCTGCAGCACCTGCCGGGCGAACTCGTACTCCGGCGCGTCGAACCACGCGGTCCACTCCACGTTTTCCACGTTACGCCTCCGCCCTGCTGCGTCAACGAGCGGCGGAAGACTCAACCCGACGGCGTCGAGCTGGCACTTCACGGCACTGCTGCACGCCGCGGCTGCCGTGAAGTGCCACCTCGAGGCGGACGCGGCGCACCGGCGCGGTGCGGGATACTTGAATCATGCAGCCGCGCAAAATCGTCCTCCTCGGGTCCACCGGTTCCATCGGCACACAGGCGATTGACGTCGTCGACGGCGCCCCGCACCTTTTTGAGGTCGTCGCGCTCAGCGCCGGCGGCGGCAACCTCGAACTCCTGGCCCGGCAGGCCGTCCACACCCGCGCCCAGGCTGTCGGTGTCGCCTCCGGTGATGCCTCCGCCCTCCGGCGCATGATCGACGACGCCGCCCGCGCGGCAGGACTCATCGGGTACAGCCCCGAACTCATCACCGGCCCCGACGCCTCCACCCGGGTCGCGGAAATCACCGCCGACGTCGTCCTCAACGGCATCACCGGCTCGATCGGACTTGCCCCCACCCTGGCCGCCCTCGCCTCCGGGGCAACGCTGGCACTGGCCAACAAGGAGTCCCTGATCGTCGGCGGCGCCCTGGTCAAGGCCGCGGCCCGCGAAGGGCAGATCGTCCCCGTGGATTCGGAGCACTCGGCCATTGCCCAGTGCCTGCGCTCCGGCTCCGCCGCGGAAGTGGACCGGCTGATCCTGACGGCATCGGGCGGGCCGTTCCGCGGCAAGACCCGGGACGAACTGCACGACGTCTCACCGCAGGACGCCCTGGCCCACCCCACGTGGGACATGGGCCTGATGGTCACCACCAACTCCGCCAGCCTGGTCAACAAGGGCCTGGAGGTGATCGAGGCGCACCTGCTCTTCGGCATCCCCCTGGAGAAGATCGACGTCGTGGTCCACCCGCAGTCCGTGGTGCATTCCATGGTCCAGTTCGTCGACGGCTCCACGATCGCCCAGGCCTCGCCGCCGGACATGCGCCTGCCCATTGCCCTCGGCCTCGGCTGGCCGGACCGGGTCCCCGGATCCGCCAGGGCCTGCGACTGGAGCAAGGCCACCAGCTGGACGTTCGAGCCGCTGGACACCGTGGCGTTCCCCGCCGTCGACCTCGCGAAGGCGGCCGCCACGCAGGGCAGCACCTTCCCGGCCGTGTTCAATGCCGCGAACGAGGAAGCGGTGATGGCCTTCCACGCCGGGCAGATCCGGTTCACCGACATTGTGGACACCATCGATGCCGTCCTCAGCGAACACTCAGGCTCCTCCGGGCTGACGGTGGAGTCCGTACTGGATGCTGAAAGATGGGCACGCGCCCGCACCCACGAACGTTTAGCCGTAAGAAGCGTCTAGGAAGCAGCAGATCACAGTATGAGCCCCGTCCTCCTCTTTGTCCTCGGTGTCGTCTTCGTGGCGATCGGCATCGCCGTGTCCATTGCCCTGCATGAAGTCGGGCACCTGCTCCCGGCCAAGCTCTTCAAGGTCCGCGTGACCAAATACATGATCGGTTTCGGACCCACCGTCTGGTCGAAGAAAAGGGGCGAAACCGAGTACGGCCTCAAAGCCATCCCGCTGGGCGGCTACGTGTCCATGATCGGGATGTACCCGCCGAACAAGGAAGACGGCACCGTCCGCACCTCCAGCACCGGAATGTTCCAGTCACTGGCATCCGATGCCCGCTCCCTGGCCCACGAGGAAATCGGCCCCGGCGACGAAACCCGGGTCTTCTACCGGCTGCCGGTCTGGAAAAAGATCATCATCATGCTCGGCGGGCCCGCGATGAACCTGCTGATCGGCGTCGTGCTGACCGCGGTGCTGCTGATGGGATTCGGCACCGCCAGCCAGACCACCACGATCGCGGACGTCTCCAAATGCCAGGTCAAGGCCGGCGAGACCGTGGACCCGGACTCCGCCGACTGCAAGCCCACCCCGGCCGCGGCCGCGGGCCTGTTGCCGAATGACACCATCACCTCTTTCGACGGCAAGGCCGTCACCAGGTGGGACGAACTCACCGGCTGGATCCGCGCCTCGGCGGGCCGGCAGGTGAGCATCACCGTGGAGCGCGGCGGCGCCACCGTCTCGACAACCGTCACGCCCGTACTCTCCGCCCGCCCGGTTCTCGGTCCCGACGGCCGCCAGGCCAAGGCCGCTGACGGAAGCCTCCAATACCAGGACGTCGGCTTCCTGGGCATCGGCGCCCAGACGGCACTCGTGCAGCAGCCGGCGTCGGCCGTGCTGCCGATGGCGGGGGAGAACATCAAGCAGGTCGCCGGTGTGGTGGTGAACCTGCCGGAGCGCGTGGCCGGCGTGGCCAAGGCAGCCTTCAGCGAGGAACCCCGGGACCCCAACGGCCCCATCAGCGTGGTGGGCGTGGGCCGCGTGGCCGGCGAGGTCGCCGCGATGGAGGAGGTCCCGCTGCAGTCCCGCTTCGCCGCCTTGGTGGGCTTGCTGGCCGGACTCAACTTCGCATTGGCCGTCTTCAACCTCATTCCGCTGCTGCCGCTCGACGGCGGCCACATTGCGGGCGCGCTGTACGAGGGGGCCCGGCGCCAGATCGCCAAGCTGTTCGGCCGCCCGGATCCCGGCGCCTTCGATATCGCCAAGCTGCTCCCGGTGACGTATGTGGTGGCGGTGCTGCTGATGGGCATGGGCGCGCTGCTGATCTACGCCGACATCGTCAAGCCGGTCAACCTCTTCGGATAGGCCGGCTGGTATTTCAGCCAAATTCCGCTGACTATCATTCATAAGCCTATTTAGGCTGATTTTAAGTAATCAGTTGAAAACGGTTGATTATTCCCGATCAGCTCCCTAGGCTGGGGTCATGTACGTCATGACAATCGACCAGCGCGGCAGCACGGGCGACATCGACCGGGTCCCCGGCCTCCTGAAGGGGCTCAGCGCACTCTCCACCGCCGGGCGCTTTGAGCGTTCGGTGGGCGACGAGGTCCAGGGCGTCGTGGAACGGGCCGACGAGGTGGTGGAGATCGCCCTTCACGCCCTGCGCAGCGGCCGCTGGTATGTCGGGATCGGAGTGGGGGAGGTGGACCTGCCGCTGCCCGCCAGCCCGCGCGAAGGCTCCGGTCCCGCCTTCGTGGCGGCCCGGTCCGCCGTCGACCGGGCCAAGGGGGCGGCCGCCCATGTTCCCCTCGCCGTGGTTGCCGGCCGCGACCGCCGTCGGGCAAATGCAAATGCAGCAACCACGGCCGCGGACGGCGCCAGCGGATCCCAGGGGGCCAGGGCCTGCGCCAATGCGGAGGCGGTGCTCCGACTGATTGGCCGCCTGGTCCAGGACCGGACCGCGGCGCAATGGAAGGTGGTGGACGTGCTGCGCTCGGTGCGGCAAGACACCCACGGAACCCACGGCAGCCAAAAAATAGCAGCACAGAAACTCGGAATCACGGAGCAGTCGGTGAGCCGCGCAGTCCTGCGCTCGGGCTGGCAGGAAGAATGGGCCGCGAGGCCGGCCGCAGAACTGCTGCTGACCCTCGCCCACGACAGCACCGAAGGAGAGAAGTGAACGCCCTCTGGATCACGCTGGCCCTGCTCACCGCAGGATTCGTCGGCTGGCCGGTCACTGCCTGGGTGTTCCGCCTCGCCCGCACCATTGATGACCGGGCCGACGCCGGAAGCGGCGCCGGCGGGGACGCGGCCGAGGACCCCGCCGCCGACTCCACCACGGACCCCGACCTCCAGGCGGCCCCGGAGCCGGCCGGGCCGGACGCAGCAGCGCCTACCCCGGCAGCGGCAGCCGCCGCGCCGCCCGCCGAGACCGTCAGCAGCGTGCGCATCCTGCGCGGCGGTGCCATTATCGGCATCCTGGAACGGTTCGCCGTGTGCCTGGCGATCCTGGCCGGCCAGCCCGTCGCCATCGCCTACGTCGTGGCCATCAAGGGCCTCGGCCGGTTTGCCGAGTTGAAAGCCACCCCGGTGGCGGCCGAGCGGTTCATCATCGGAACACTCACCTCCATGCTCTGGGCAGCCGGTGTCGCCGCCCTGGCCAAGGTCCTCTTCCTCGGCTGACCGCGTGCCCCAGAGCCTCCGGATGGGAACCGGGCAAACAGGGCGATAGTGTATCCATATGACTGTTTTTGCTGTGGAGTACGTGTACGACGCCGAATCATCCGAGGTCCGCGATGCCAGCCGCCCGGCGCACCGCGAATGGACCGCGGATCTTGCCCGTGACGGCGCCCTGCTGGCCAGCGGCCCTTACGGCGACGGTGCAGGCGCGCTGCTCATCTTCAAGGCCGCCGATGAGGCGGCCTTGAACGACCTTCTGCGGCAGGACCCCTTCGCAGCCGCCGGTGCCATCTCGGGCACCCGCACCACCGTGTGGGCGCCGCTGACCGGTCTTCTGGCCGAGCACGCCTAGCCCGTCCCGCCCGCACCTTCGCAACTTCGAATTCTAAAAGGGAGTCCATGTGACCTCGGTCAGCCTGGGAATGCCGTCAGCACCGCCCCCCGTTCTTGCCCCCCGCCGCAAGACGCGCCAGATCAAGGTGGGATCAGTCGGCGTCGGCTCCGATTCGCCCATCAGCGTCCAGTCCATGACCACGACGCCGACGACCGACATCAACGCCACCTTGCAGCAGATCGCGGAACTCACGGCCTCCGGCTGCGACATCGTGCGCGTCGCCTGCCCGTCGGCCGATGACGCCGAGGCGCTGCCGATCATCGCCAAGAAGTCCCAGATCCCGGTGATCGCGGACATCCACTTCCAGCCGAAGTACGTCTTCGCCGCGATCGAGGCCGGCTGTGCCGCCGTGCGCGTGAACCCGGGCAACATCCGCAAGTTCGATGACCAGGTCAAGGAGATCGCCCGCGCCGCCAAGGACCACGGCACCTCCATCCGGATCGGCGTCAACGCCGGATCCCTGGAACCGGGCATCATGAAGAAATACGGCAAGGCCACCCCGGAGGCCCTCGTGGAATCCGCCGTCTGGGAGGCGTCGCTCTTCGAGGAGCACGGTTTCCACGACTTCAAGATCTCCGTCAAGCACAACGATCCGGTCATCATGGTCGCCGCCTACGAGATGCTGGCCGAAAAGGGCGACTGGCCCCTGCACCTCGGCGTCACCGAGGCCGGACCGGCCTTCCAGGGCACCATCAAGTCCGCCACGGCGTTTGGCGCCCTGCTCTCCCGCGGGATCGGCGACACCATCCGCGTCTCCCTCTCGGCCCCGCCGGTCGAGGAAATCAAGGTGGGCAACCAGATCCTGCAGTCGCTCAACCTGCGCCCCCGCAAGCTGGAAATCGTCTCCTGCCCGTCCTGCGGCCGCGCCCAGGTGGACGTCTACACGCTCGCCGAGCAGGTCACCGCTGGCCTGGAAGGCATGGAAGTCCCGCTGCGCGTGGCAGTCATGGGCTGCGTGGTCAATGGTCCCGGCGAGGCCCGCGAGGCCGATCTCGGCGTCGCCTCCGGCAACGGCAAGGGCCAGATCTTTGTCAGGGGCGAGGTCATCAAGACTGTCCCGGAGGATCAGATTGTTGAGACACTGATCGAAGAAGCCATGCGTATCGCAGAAGAGATGGGGGACGCCGATGGCGAAGATGCTGTCAAGGGTAGCCCCGTGGTTAGCGTCTCGTAAGGACGACGCCGCTCCCGGCGTCGTCGTCCGGGTCCTTGGCGGCGCGGACACCGGACAACTGCTGGCCCTGGCGCACCGGGACGCCGTCGCCAATGTCTTCATCCTCTCGCACCTGGAGACCGCCGGTACGGCGTCTCCCACGGCCGGGGGCGCCAGCATTCTTGGCGTGTTCGACGGCGGCACCCTCCTCGGTGCCTGCTGGGCCGGCGCCAACCTGGTGCCGATCGAGCTGGCGCCCGAGCTCGCCGGCCTCATTGCGATGGCCGCGCACCGCTCCGGGCGCCGCTACGCCTCGATCTTTGGCCCCGCCGAAACTGTGCTGGCTCTCTACGCGGCGCTGGAGCAGCTCGGCCAGACGGCCCACGAAGTCCGGGACCACCAGCCCCTGCTGACGATTGCGGGGCCGCCCGCCGTCCGGCCAGAGCCCGCACTCGGCTTTGGCCAGCTGGCTGACTTCGACAAGATCCTGCCCGCATGCGCCGCAATGTTTGAGGAAGAAGTGGGCTATTCGCCCTACCTCGGCGGCAGGGAGTATTACAGCCGGCGCGTCAAGAGCCTCATCCGCCAGGGCCATTCCCTCGTGCACGTGAACGCCGCCGGCGATGTGGTCTTCAAAGCCGAACTCGGCGCGGTCACGCCGGAAGTGACCCAGGTCCAGGGTGTCTGGATGAATCCCGACTTCCGCGGACTGGGACTGAGCGCGGGCTACATGGCCGCCGTCGTCGTCCTCGCCCAGACCCTCGCGCCGGTGACCAGCCTGTACGTCAACGGGTTCAACGCCAAGGCGCGCGCCACCTACGATCGGGTGGGCTTTCGCCAGGTGGGCACGTTCGCTACAGTGCTCTTCTAGCGGGCAAATGCCGGCTGGCCGGTCTAGTTTATTGGGGGAAACATGAAGACATCAGTGCTGCGCATTTTCGGGGCCTCGGCGCTCCTCGCCTGGGGCGCCATGGGATTGGCCGCATGTGGCACGCCCACCGGCTCGCCGGATACAGCCAAGAGTGCGCAAGCCCAGGCCGCAACCACGGTTCCCGGCGCGGCCGTGACGCCTACTCCCACCCAGACGCAAGCCAAGGCTTACACGAGCGATGAACTGACGGCCCTCGTGGCACAGTTGAAGGATGCGCACGGCAAGCCGCTCACCGTGATGCCGCTTGCCGATCTCAAGAAGTCGGTCGAACAGGCAAAGTCCTTGCTGGCATCGATCTCGGTGGAACCCGCGGAGTGCGCGGCTCTGGCCCTTGGTGGCCAGGCAGCCTCGACCGAGGGCACGGCGGTCGCGGCGGGGGTGGCCCAAGATGCCGGGACGGGCGCTTCCACGGGTGTCTCCCTGGCGTTCCGGGCTGACGCCAAGCTCCTCAAGAAGGGACTCGCCCAGGGCGAGGACTTCAATAAGTGCTCAGCCCTTTCATTCACGACCAATGGCACCAAAGTGGACCTCAAACTGACCAAGCTGGCCGGAGTCGGCTCAACCCCGGGCACCGTCGCGTACCGGACAGACACCGCACTGCCGGGTGGCCGGAAGCAATCTGCGATCACCGGACAGGTGATCCAGGACGGCGTTCTCATCACCGTCAGCGCGGCAGGTGGCGGCAGCGAGGCCGACGCCATCTCCCGGGCCGGAAAATTACTGGATCAGGCCGCCGCGCTCGTCGGGAAGTAGCCCGATTGCCGCCGCGCATGGATCCGCAACGACATGCCGAAAATATCCGGTTGCAGACTATTGCTTCCCGGCCGCATGGCACATAGGTTCTACCTAGCCGTGTCGCATAGGCGCGCACACTCCCCAACGCATTTTCCGGGGACGACAACGCCTGGAGACGACACCAAGTAGCTCGCAGCCTGAGATCTGGGGGTGCTGGGGCCACGGAGCCACGCCATGACGGGATGACCAGCCGGAAAACGGCCAGGGGCTTCCATCAGTTATGGCGTGGCTCTTCCATGCGCCGCGCTCCGCAAAAGCGGGGGAGAAGCGGAGGAGAAGCGGGGCCGTAGCGGGGGCGCAGCGGGGCCGGCGCGGCAAGGCGGGGCGCTCTGGACGGTAGATTAGTACCTAGATGCTTTTCTTAGGCTTTGCCCGCACTTCCCCAGAAACGGATACCCCACCTGTGGTCCTTCGACTCTCCAAGCTGTTCCTGCGCACCCTGCGCGAAGATCCCGCCGACGCCGAGGTGGCCAGCCACCGGCTCCTGGTCCGCGCCGGCTACATCCGGCGGGCCGCGCCCGGCATCTACACCTGGCTGCCGCTGGGGCTCAGTGTGCTGCGCAAAGTGGAGCAGGTCATCCGCGAGGAAATGACCGCCATCGGAGCCCAGGAAGTCCACTTCCCGGCGCTGCTGCCCAAGGAACCCTACGAGGCCACGAACCGCTGGACCGAATACGGCGAGGGCATCTTCCGGCTCAAGGACCGCAAGGGCAACGACTACCTTCTGGCCCCCACGCACGAGGAAATGTTCACCCTGCTGGTCAAGGACCTGTACTCCTCGTACAAGGACCTGCCGCTGAGCATTTACCAGATCCAGAACAAGTACCGCGACGAGGCGCGTCCCCGCGCGGGCCTGCTGCGCGGCCGCGAATTCATCATGAAGGACTCCTACTCCTTCGACGTCGACGACGCCGGCCTGGACGACAGCTACGCCGCCCACCGCGGCGCGTACCTGAAGATCTTCGAGCGCCTCGGCCTCGAAGTGATTCCGGTCGCTGCCACCGCCGGGGCCATGGGCGGGTCCAAGAGCGAGGAATTCCTGCACCCCACCGAGATCGGTGAGGACACCTTCGTGCGCTCGGCCGGCGGCTACGCGGCCAACGTCGAGGCCGTCACCACCGTGGTCCCCGCGGACATCGACTTCAGCAACGCCCCGGCCGCCGAAGTCAGGGACACCCCGGACACCCCCACCATCGAGACCCTCGTCGACGCCGCCAACGTGCTGGTTCCGCGCACAGAGGCCGACGGCGGCCCCTGGACCGCCGCCGACACCCTCAAGAACGTCGTCCTCGCCGTGACGCTGCCCACCGGCGAACGCCAGATCGTCGTCATCGGCCTCCCCGGAGACCGCGGTGTGGACCTCAAGCGCGTCGAGGCGAACATCGGGTCCTTCCTGCCGATTGCCGGCGAGATCACGCTCGAAGCCGCCAATGAGGACGACCTCAAGAAGCAGCCCCTGATCGTCAAGGGCTACCTCGGCCCCGGCATGTCCCTGGACGCGCCGCTGCTGGGCAGCGAGGGCGCCGCAAAGCTGCTCTACCTCGTGGATCCCCGCGTCGTCAGCGGCTCTGCCTGGGTTACCGGCGCCAACGAGGCCGGCAAGCACGTCTTCGGCCTCGTCGCCGGACGCGACTTCGGCTGGGACGGAGTCATCGAGTGCACCGAGGTGCGCGCCGGCGACGAGGCGCCCGACGGTTCCGGTCCCCTCGAAACCGCCCGCGGCATCGAAATGGGCCACATCTTCCAGCTGGGCCGGAAGTACGCCGCCGCCCTGGACCTGAAAGTCCTGGACCAGAACGGCAAGCAGGTGGTGGTGACCATGGGCTCCTACGGCGTCGGCGTCACCCGCGCCGTGGCGGCCCTGGCCGAGTCCAACCACGACGACCGGGGCCTGGTCTGGCCGCGCGCCGTCGCCCCCGCCGACGTCCACGTTGTGGCCGTGGGCCGCGGCGAGGAGATCTTCGCCGCCGCCGAAAAACTGTCCCTGGAGCTCGAGGCTGCCGGCCTGGACGTCATCTATGACGACCGCCCCAAGGTTTCCCCCGGCGTGAAGTTCGGCGACGCCGAACTCGTCGGCGTCCCCACCATCCTCGCCGTCGGGCGCGGACTCGTGGACGGCGTCGTGGAGATCAAGGACCGCCGCAGCGGCAGTGCCGAGAATGTAGCCGTTGACAAGGCTGTTGACTACGTGGTCAACGCCGTGCGCAACAGCTGATGCCGCGCCGTCCCGGGCGCCGTACTAAGCCGTACTAAGTAATGGTCTCCGGACTCGAATCGATCCAGCTCGGAACTGTCATCCTGATCGTCGTGGCCGGTCTGGCGGCCGGATGGGTCGACGCCGTCGTCGGCGGCGGCGGGCTCATCCAGCTCCCGGCGATGCTCCTGGTGCCGGGCATCAGCCCGGTCCAGGCGCTGGCGACCAACAAGATGGGCTCCATCTTCGGCACCAGCACCAGCGCGGCCACGTACTACCGCCGCGTCCGGCCCGATCTGCGCACCGCCCTGCCCATGGCAGCGATCGCGCTCGCGGGCAGCTACGGCGGTGCGGCGCTGGCCGCCAACCTGCCGGCCAGCGTGTTCAAGCCGATCATCGTGCTGGCGCTGATCGCCGTCGCGCTCTTCACCGCCTTCCAGCCCGGCATCGGTGAGCTGACCAAGCTGCGCCACGAGGGGCACCGGCACTACGTGGTGGCCTGCCTGATCGGCGGCGTGATCGGCTTCTACGACGGCCTGATCGGTCCCGGCACCGGTTCGTTCCTGATCATCGCCCTCGTCTCGGCCATGGGCTACGCCTTCCTGGAGGCCAGCGCCAAGGCCAAGATCGTGAACGTGGCCACCAACGCCGGCGCCCTGCTGTTCTTTGTTCCGCACGGCGCCGTGCTGTGGGGGCTCGGGCTGCTGCTGGGCATGGCGAACATGGCCGGCGGCTACCTCGGTGCCCGGACTGCGGTCCGGCAGGGGAGCAAGTTCATCCGGATCGTGTTCCTGGTGGTGGTGGGCGCGCTGATCATCAAGCTCGGTTCCGACGTCTGGCAGGACAACCTGTCCTAAGCCGCCTGGTTCCGCGGCAACCCGCATGGGACTCCCGGTCCGCTGGCCCCGGGCGTAGCATGCAGCTATGTCAGCAGGTGAGGAACGCTACCGGGATGCCCTCGAGGCCGCGGCCGGACACGCACGCCGGTGGCTTGAGAGCCAGGGAACACGCCGAATCGGGCCGCAGGTCACGGCGGCCGAGCTGGCGGCCGACTTCGGCGGACCGCTGCCCAAAGAGGGCATGCCGGCGGCGGAAGTGGTGGACTATCTTGCGGCCAAGGCCGAACCCGGGCTGATGGCCATGCCGTCCGGGCGGTTCTTCGGCTGGGTCATCGGCGGCACGCTGCCGGCGGCGCTGGCGGCCGACTGGCTGCTCAGCGCCTGGGACCAAAACGCGGGGCTGCGCTTCGCCACGCCCGCCACCGCCGCGATCGAGGAAGCCGCCGGCAAATGGATCCTTGAGCTGCTGGGTCTGCCCGGGGAGTCCGACGTCGGCTTCGCCACCGGCGCCACCATGGCCAACTTCACCGGCCTCGCCGCCGCCCGCTGGCGGCTCATGGCCGACGCCGGCTGGGACCTCGACGGCGACGGCCTCGCCGGTGCGCCCCGGATCCGCTGCTTTGCGGGGCAGGAACGGCACGACACCATCGACCTCGGCCTGCGCTACCTGGGCCTGGGACGTCCCACCGTGGTGCCGTCCGACCGCCAGGGGCGCATCATCCCGGCCGAGCTGGATTGCGCCCTGGACCTTGCGCTCCGTGCGGGGGAGGACAGCCGCCCGGTCCCGGCCCTGGTGTGCCTGCAGGCCGGCAACCTGCATTCGGGCGCCTTCGACCCCTTCGCCGAGGCCATCGCCGTCGCGAAGGCGCACGGCGCCTGGGTGCACGTGGACGGGGCTTTCGGACTCTGGGCGGCCGCCGTGCCCGAGTTGTCCGCCCTGACCGCGGGACTCGGGCTGGCCGATTCGTGGGGGACGGATGCGCACAAGACCCTCAACGTCCCGTACGACTGCGGGATCGTGATCGTGCGCGACGCCCAGGCCCTGCGGTCGGCGATGGGGCTGCACACCAGCTACCTGATCCAGGCCGCGGACGGTGCCGGGGACCCGTTCGAGTCCGTGCCTGAGCTCTCCCGCCGCGCGCGGGGCGTCCCGGTGTGGGCGGCGCTGAAATCCCTGGGCCGCGACGGCGTCGCCAGCCAGGTCCGCACGCTCGTGCAGCGGGCCGCGCAGTTGGCCGAGCAGCTCGGGGCGCTGGACGGCGTGGAGGTGCTCAACGACGTCGACTACACCCAGGTGTCCCTGGCGTTTGGCGACGACGCCGTGACCCGGGCCGTGACGGAGAGGGTCATGGCTGATGGCCGGGTCTGGATGTCCGGGTCACGCTGGCAGGACCGCGATATCCTGCGGATCTCGGTGAGCAACTGGAGCACGGACGACGCCGACGTCAGAGTCGCCGTCGACGCCGTCCGCGACGCGCTGGCGGCGGTGCGGGGCTGACTGCGGGGGTTAGCGAGTTACGCGTGCGCGGAGATGCGGACCGCGGTCACCTTGTATTCAGGGCACCCCGTTACCTCGTCCTCCACGGCAGAGGTGAGGCTGTTGACTGTTGCGCCGGGGAAATGGAAGCCCGCGAACACCTGACCGGGTTCCACATCGTCCGTGATCCTGAGCCGCAGGACCGCCATTCCACGCCGGCTGTCCAGCCGGACAGTATCGCCATCATTCAGTCCCAGCGCCGCCGCGTCCCCGGGCTCGACGTCGATCGTTTCGTCGGGGAGCAGGACCAGGTTGTCGGTCCGGCGGGTCATGCTGCCGGAGTTGTAATGCTCCGCCCTGCGCCCGGTGACGAGCAGGTACGGATAGGCCGCGTCGCACTGCTCGCCCGGCGGCAGGTACGGCCGCGCGGCCAGGTGTGCCAGACCGTCCGGGGTGGCGAACCGGTCCTGATAGAGCCGAGGTGTTCCGGGGGAAACGGCGGACCCGCACGGCCAATGCAGCGGGCCGTCCCGGTCCAGGCGTGCGTGGGATATTCCGCCGAACAGCGGCGCCAGGCTGGCGCACTCCGCCATGGCCTCCTCCGGTGTGGGGCATCCAAGGTCCGCCCCCATGCCGGCCGCGACGGCGTGCAGCACCGCGAAGTCTGTGCGGACGCCGGCCGGGGGCGCCACGGCGGCCCTGACCCGCTGGAAGCGCCGGTCGAAGTTGACGAACGTGCCGTCCTTCTCGAGCCAGGCGGCCACGGGAAAGACGACGTCCGCTGCGGCGGCCGTGGGGGAGAGGAACAGATCGTTGCAGATCACCAGCGGGCAGGCAGCCAGGGCCGCCCGCACCGAAGCGCTGTCAGGATCGGTGGCGAGCACGTCCTCCCCGATCACCCACAGCGCCTGCAACGCCCCGTCCCGGGCGGCCGCGAACATCTGCGGGATCCGAAGCCCTGGCCGCGACGGCACATCGGCCCGCCAGGCCTCGGCGCAGCGGGTCCGCGCTGCCGGGTCCAAGACCTTCTGGTAGCCGGGCAGCAGGTCAGGCAGAGCCCCCATGTCAGACGCACCCTGGACGTTGTTTTGCCCGCGCAGCGGGTTCACCCCACCGCCGGCACCCGGCCCGACGGCACCGCGCAGGAGTGCCAGGTTGGACAGGGTCCGGACACCGTCCGTGCCGTGCCGGTGTTCGGTCACGCCGAGTCCGTAGAAGATTGCCGGGACCAGCGCCTGACCGTACATCACGGCGGCGCTCACGAGGTCGTGCGCCGGGACACCGGAGATTTCGGCTACGCGTTCGGGCGGGTAGTCCTCGAGCAACCCGAGCAGCTCGTCATAGCCGTTGGTGTGGGTTTCAAGGAAGGCGGAGTCCACGAGCCCCTCGCGGACCAGGACGTGGGCCAGGCCGTTGAACACGGCCACGTTGGTTCCCGGCCGGGGCCGCAGGTGGATGTCGGCGTGCCGGGCCAGGAACGTGCGCCGGGGATCCACCACCACCAGGCGGGCGCCGTCCATGACCCGCTGGAAGATCCGTGAACCGACAACGGGGTGCGCCGCCGTCGGATTCGCGCCAACCAGGAGGATCACGTCGCACCGGTCGAGGTCATCGAATGCATTCGTGCCGCCGCCCAGGCCAAACGTGGCGGCCAGGCCGGCCGCCGAGGGGGCGTGACAGAGCCGGGCGCAGTTGTCCACGTTGTTTGTCCCCATGACTGCCCGGGCGAATTTCTGGGCCAGATAGTTCTCCTCGTTGGTGGCCCGGGCCGAGGAGATGACGGCGAATCCGCCCGGGTCCGCGTCCCGGATCCCGGCAAGCCTGGCGGCCACGTAACCCGTTGCGGCCTCCCACGACGCGGGCGCCAGGGTTCCGTTCCTGCGGATCAGCGGGGTTGTCAGACGGTCTGTTGAACCCAGGAACCCGTGGGCGAACCGTCCCTTGACACACGCGTGGCCGCGATTCACTGAGCCCTCACCGGCGGGCCGGACGGTCATGATCACGTTGTCACGGGTGGAGACCTCCAGGCTGCAGCCGACGCCACAATACCCGCAGGTGGTCCGGGTCTGCCGTTCGATCGGCAGCAGGTTGAGCAGCCCGGGCTCGGACAGGGCGCCGGTGGGACAGGTATCCACGCACGCCCCGCACGAGACACAGTCGGACTCCGCCCAGGGACCACCGGTGCCCGGCGCCACCACCGTGCCGGCTCCGCGGCCCGTGAGGGTCAGGGCGAACGTGCCCTGGATCTCCGCGCAGGCGCGGACACACCGCCCGCAGGCAATACAGAGATCGCGGTCAAGCTTGACGTACGGGTGGGAGTGGTCAAGTCCGCGTTCCGGCGGCGTGACGGCACCAGGCGGGGCAGTCACCCCGTAGTCGGCGCATTGCCGGGCCAGTTCGCTGCGGTCGGCCGGGACGTCCAGCGCCCGTGTCGGCAGCCCCGCGACGATGGCCCGCAGGGCATCCCGCCGCAACGGCCGGGACGCCTCGACGGCGACGCGCAATCCGTCCTCCGCCGGCGTGCTGCAGGCGGCGGCCGGGCCCCGGCCGGTGATGTCGACCAGGCACGTACGGCACGAGGCCACAGTGGTGAGCCGGTCATCGTGGCACAACGTCGGGAGGGCCAGGCCGGCCCCCCGCACAGCGTCGAGCAGCGTGGCTCCGGCCGCGACCTCGACCAGTCGGCCGTCGACAACGAGTTTCACGACGGCCATCCGTCCAGGCCGTAGACGCGGGCGAGGCTTAACACCGCGGACGGCACCCGGCGGCCGAAAGCGCACAGGCTGCCCGCCGCCATCGTGCGCAGCACCTCGCCGCGTTCCCGGCGGATATCCGGCCCGTCAGGCCGCTCCGACAGGGCCCGGCCGCGCCATGTCCCCACCCGGCAGGGCGAGCACTGCCCGCAGCTCTCCGCCGCCGCAAAGTCCCACAGGTTCCGCAGCACCTGCTCGCCCGAAAGCCTGTCATCGAAGGCGACGATCCCTGCGTGGCCGAGGGCCGCTCCCCGGCTGGTGAGGGCGGTATCGCTCAGGGGCACGTCCAGGTCGGCGGGGCCGAGGAAGCCGCCCAGGGGGCCGCCGATTTGCAGTGCACGCATCGCTGCCCCGTCCCGAAGCCCGCCGCCGAGATCTTCCACGATCCGCCGGACTGGCGTGCCGATCTCCACCTCGTAGGCGCCGGGCCGGAGAAACCGTTCGGACAGGCAGGCGACCACCGTGCCGGCCTCGTCCGCGGTCCCCATCGCCGCGTATGCGGCTCCGCCGTGCTGCACTATCCACGGCACCGCACTGAGTGTTTCCACGTTGTTGACTACGGTGGGCCGTCCGTGGAGCCCCCGTGCGGTGGGAAACGGCGGGCGGGGCCGCACGACGCCGCGCAGGCCTTCGAGCCCGTTCAACAGGGCCGTTTCCTCGCCGGAGACATACGACCCCGCGCCAACAGCTACGTGGATCTCCAGGCTGAATCCGCTGCCTCCCGCGTCCGGGCCGAGGTGCCCGGCAGCGCGTGCCTCGAGCAGCGCTTCCTGCAGGCGGGCGACGGCGTGGGGATACTCTGAGCGGACAAACACGACGCCGGTTTCCGCGCGGACAGCGAAGCAGGCCAGGGCGAGGCCTTCGAGCACCCGGTGCGGGTCCTGTTCCATGAGCAAGCGGTCCGCAAAGGAACCGGGGTCGCCCTCATCACCGTTGGCCACAACCACCCGCGGTGCAGGGTGTTCCAGTGCGGCCCGCCATTTGGCGGCGACGCGGAAGCCGGCTCCGCCCCGTCCCTTCAGACGGGCGGATTCGACCTGGCTGAGGACATCTTCAGGTGTTCCTGCGGCGACGACGCCGGGCCAGGCCGACCATGGCGTCGAGGCTCCCAGCAGCCCGGCGGTCACCACAGCGTACGCACTGTCACAGGACACCGGGATGGGCGGCGCCTTCCGCGGTGACGACCCCTGCAATTGGGCCGCCAGGTCGGGCCCTGCACACGCGTCCCCGCCGTCGAGGGCTGCCGGTCCGCCGAAGCAGTAGCCCAGGCAGCGCACTTCCTGGAGCGATACGGCGCCGTCCGCGCTTCGGCTCCCCGCCTCCACTCCCAGCGCCGCTTCCACTTCCGCCATGTGCCTGCCGCCGGACGCCGCGAAGCAGGCGGCTCCACCGCATGCCCGGATGTGCCGGGTTCCGTGCGGCGCGGAGAAGTCGGCGAAAAACGATGCCGGTCCCTCGGCCGCTGCGGCGGGCAAGCCGAGCGCACGGGCGATCTCGGCCGGGGAGGTAACGGAGCCGCGGAGCATACTCTTGATCTCCACGATGGGCCGCTCGAAGCGGGCGGCATACCGGAGGAAAGGATCGTCATTGTCCCGACCCTTCTGCCCAGCAGGTTCGGCGGCTGAGCGCCCGCCACGGGGTTCGTGCATGTGTCCAGCCTTCTCCCCGGCACCCCCGGTCGGGGAAGAGCCAAAAGTCCCCGGATCGCCAAGTGCTGAAGGAGCCGGCTGCTTCTAGTGCTGGTCCGCCGCCCAGTGGGCCATGTCCTGGCCCGGATCGGGCAGTTCCTGCGGGGCGGGCAGGCCGGGAAGCGTCCGGCCCGCCAGCGTGCTCGCCACCCACAGCGATCGGGCCAGATCGCCGTCATAGTGGCGCTGCGAGGCATACCAGAGGGCGTTCTCCACCTCGCGCGCCAGGCTCCACTGCCGGGCGGCCTCGGCGTCGAGCCCGGCTGCGGCACTGAAATCCCCGCACCGCGCGAACAGGGCCCGCCCGGGATCCTGCTGCGGCAGTTCCCGGAGCCTGTTCCACAGCACCGGGGCCACCGCGAACTCCGCCTCCCCGATCATGGGCTGGGGATCAATCGCAGCGTACTCCAGCGGCGGTGTTTCCTTCCGGGTTCCAGGGTCCGGGACGCCCGGCCGGGCCAGCACGTTCAAATAGTGCAGGTCCGCGTGGACCAGGACGTCTTTGCCGGACCGCCGGCCCACGGCGCCGCGGGTCTGGCAGACCTCCAGCGCCGCTTCGAGCAGCCAGCGTGGGAACGGCCGCCCGAGGTGTTCCCACGCCTCCGGGAATTCATCGCTCCACCGCTCGGCCCGTGCCGCCACGTGGTCGATTTCCCGCCACTCCGGCCGGCCGTCCGGGACCACGCTGAGCTGGCGGACCACGCCGCCCCACGCGGTCACCGCCGTGTCCAGCGGGACATCCAGGAGGGAGCGGCAGGCGTCCAGGCGCTCGAGGAGCAGGGCGCAGGAACCGGCGTCGGCGGCCAGCAGCCTGACGGCGCCGTGACCTCCCCACAGGGCGAGGGCGTGGTGTTCGCGGGTGGCCTCCTCATGCGGAAAAGCCAGCTTCAGCACGGCTGCCTCGCCCTTGCCCGGGGACCCCTGCCCGTCCCGGCGCCGCACGGGAATGACGACGCCGCCGTGCCCGTTCCAGGGAAGGGCACCCGGTTCCAGATCCGGCTCCAGGTCCCACTGGTCGAGGAATCGCCCGATCAGGTCAGGAAGTGTCGCCAGCCAGGTGCGTCCCGCAGGGGTACGGGCGTACCGGCGGGAAAGATCAGGCGGGATGGGGACGTCTGGGATCGCGTTCACGGGACCTATCGTAGGGCCGGAGGGGCCGCCGCCGCGTTGGCGGGCCTCAGGCGGGTCTCGGATGATTCCTCTGGGACCGGGGGGCCTTTAGACGATGCCGCTCGCGCCGAGTGCGTTGCCGATCGCGAAGGTTGCCACCAGCGCCACGGCGCCGCCAATCACCACGCGGATCGCTGCTTTGAGCTTTGAGCCGCCGCCAATCCACGCGCCCACGGCGCCGGTGGCGGCCAACGCCACGAGCACGGCCACGAAGGTCAGCGGAATCCTGATGCTTTCCGGCGGCAGCAGGATGGCCAGCATGGGCAGGATTGCACCGGCGAGGAACGCGATGGCAGAAGCGAACGCCGCGTGCCAGGGGCTCACGATGTCGGTCTCGTCAATATGGAGTTCGGCTGAGAGGTGCGCGCCGAGCGCGTCGTGCGCCGTCAGTTCCTTGGCCACCGTCCGTGCGGTCGCGGGGCTGAGGCCCTTGCCCTGGTAGATCGCCGCGAGTTCCTCGAGCTCTTCCTCCGGCTGTTCCTCCAGTTCCCGGCGCTCCTTTTCGATCAAGGCGTGCTGGCTGTCCTTCTGGCTGCTGACGGAGACATATTCCCCGAGCGCCATCGAGATAGCGCCGCCCACCACGCCCGCGGCGCCCGCGAGCAGGATTGCTCCGGTGTCGGTGGTGGCGCCGGCGACGCCGACGACGATCGCTGCGACGGAGACGATGCCGTCATTGGCCCCCAGAACGCCCGCGCGGAGCCAATTGAGGCGGTGTGCGATGTCATTGTGGTGCGGCTCGTTCTCGTGCTGGGTTGCGGCGCCGGTCGTTTCCATGCCTACAGCAAATCACCCGGCGCCGGGGCATGCCAGTATTCCAAGGCTTACCAAAATAAGCCGAGGCTTGCTCCGGCGTTCAGCCCGCGGGCTGCGACGGCGTTTCGCCTGCCGGCCGCGTCGGCATCGAGGCCCTGTCCAGGCCCGGCAGGGCGCCGGAATCCGCACCCCACTGCACCGCCCGCTTCGCAGACCCGAACAGGGCAGCGATGGCCCACTGCCGGGTCCCGCCCTCACTCAGCGCCACGAGGTCGCCATAGACCGGCAGGGCGGCGGCTTCCAGGTCGCCGAGGCCGGCGGCGGGGGAGGCCAGGAAGGACGGCTCCAGCGCGTAGCCCGCCTCGCGTGGTGGCACCGCGGAACAGTGCAGCCGGCTCAGGGATTCCACGGCGCCAAGGAGCGCGTCATGATGGGCCAGTTCCTCGGCCGCGGAATTCGCCGCGTCGCCACCGAGCCGGGTCAGCGCCACCTGGTAGCCGTAGATGGTCTGCGCCTCGGTCCGCGCAGCCGACGCCAGGGCGCCGCCGAGGCTGGACGCGGCCGCGGATGGCTCTCCTTCGGGCTGAGCTGCTGTGTACGGTTCTGCTGCGGCCGGACCCTCTGTGGAGGGCGCCGGCGGGGACGGCGACGGGCAGGTGCCGGACACCTGCGGCGAGGTTACGTCGGCTGCCGGCGCCGCCGTTCCGGTGCCGGCGGCGAGGGCGGACGCCTGCAGCAGTTGAGCGGTGCCGACGGCGGCCAACAGCCGTGCCATGCCGCCGTCGGCCTTGGCAGCGTCCGCGAGGCGCTGGCGGCCGCTGTCTGCCAAGGCCGCCACCAGCCCGGCTGCGGTCGCCGGAAGAGGTGCGGCGGACGCCCCGGCGCCGGGTTCTCCGGAAGCGGACGGAGTCGATGCGGCGGAGGACGCTGCCAGGGGCGTTGCCCGGCCGGAGGCGGCAGCCGCGCCGGCCGGGTCCGCAGGCTTTTCTCCCGGCGCCAGCAGCGCTTGCGCCTGGAGTGTCAGCAAGGTCACAGTCCGCCCGATGGCGGCATTCCCGGCAGCGGCCGGACGGCCATCCGCGCCCTCGGCCGGGCTGTCTTTTGAACCGGCCCGGGCCGCGGTGCCAAGCTGGCTGCCGGTGTCCAGCAGTTGCCGGGTTTCGGCCAGTGCGGCGGCGCGCGCCCGCTCAGAAAAGGGCGGCGCCGCAGGCTCCGGCGGCCTGGCCGGCGTCAGGACCACCCCCAGGCTCACCACCACCAGGGCGAGGCACACCAAAAGCACATAGCGGGGGAGCGACCGGGGAAAGTGATCCTGCCATCGCTTTTCCCTGGTGTCGTCTTTCACAACAGACCATGTTGTCATGCCGGCCCGGAACTGCGTGCACCACGCCGCCCGGAAAATCGCTAGGCTAGTACACACAACATCATCTAGCGGGAGGCGGCCGGCATCATGACCAACGCAGAAGCCACGACTTCAACAGACCGGACCGGGACGGGAAAGGCTGAAGCCGCAACCGTTCAAAATGTCGAGGCCGAGCGCCTTCACGCACTCCTGGAACCCGCAGTGCTGGCGAACCGGCTGTACCTGGAGGACGTATCCATCCATGTCGCCGGCGCCAACCGGGTGGTCCACGTAGTGGTGGACCTGCCGCAGGAGGAGACCGGGGGCGTCGGGCTCGACGTCATCGCCGAGATCTCCAAGACCCTCTCGGACACCCTGGACAACGACCCCAGCATGGACGCGCGCCCCTATGAGCTCGAAGTCTCTTCACCCGGCGTCGGCCGTCCACTGACCGAGGAGCGGCACTGGCACCGCGCCCGCGGGCGGATGGTCAACGTGAACGTGATCCAAGGCGACAACGTCACCGGCAGGGTCCAGTCCGTCGACGATGGGGGAGTCACCCTCGTTCCGGAAATTGCCGTCAAGAAGGGCATGAAGCCCAAACAGGGTGAACCCGTCAAGCTTCCTTTCGACAGGATCCGCAGCGGAAAAGTCGAGATAGAGTTCAGCCACCTCGAAGAGGCCGGCTTGGAAAAAGCAAACAATGGACCTTCTGAGGAGGCCTGATGGATATTGACATGAGCGCACTGAGACTCCTGGAGCGTGAGCGTGAAATCCCGCTGGATCTCCTGATTCCCACAATCGAGCAGGCACTGCTCGTGGCCTATCACAAGACCCCCGGCGCCTTCGAAAAGGCCCGGGCCGAGCTCGACCGCAAGAGCGGCCACGTGACCATCTGGGCCACCGAGATCGACGACGACGGCGCCCCGATCGGCGAGTTCGAGGACACCCCCGCGGGCTTCGGACGCATCGCGGCGAGCACCGCACGGCAGATCATCCTGCAGCGCCTCCGGGACGCTGAGGACGACAACGTGCTGGGCCAGTTCAAGGGCCGTGAAGGTGAGCTTGTCGCCGGCACCATCCAGCAGGGCAACAACCCGCACATGATCCAGGTGAACCTGGGCACGGTGGAGGCACTGCTGCCGCCGCCCGAGCAGGTTCCCGGCGAGAAGTACATCCACGGCAACCGGCTGCGCGCTTTCGTGATCGACGTCCACCGCGGCACCAAGGGCCCGTCCATCACGCTGTCGCGCTCCCACCCCGGGCTCGTCCGGAAGCTCTTCGAACTCGAAGTTCCCGAGATCGCGGACCGTTCGGTCGAGATCGTGGCGCTTGCCCGCGAAGCCGGCCACCGCACCAAGATCGCCGTGAAGGCAAACACCCCCGGCGTGAACGCCAAGGGCGCCTGCATCGGTGAAATGGGTTCGCGTGTCCGGGCGGTCATGACTGAACTGAACGACGAGAAGATCGACATCGTTGACTACAACGACGATCCTGCGACCTTCATCGCCAGCGCCCTCTCGCCGTCGCGCGTGAATTCGGTCACAATCACCGACGAGGCGACGCGTTCGGCCCGGGTGGTCGTTCCCGACTACCAGCTCTCCCTCGCCATCGGCAAAGAGGGCCAGAACGCCCGTCTCGCCGCCAAGCTCACGGGATGGCGAATCGACATCGTCTCCGACGCCGCCGTCAACACCGGCAAATAGCGCAAACGCGCAAGCGCACGAACACGCGCACGAACACGGGCTGCGGGCCGCCATCGCGGCCCGCGGCCTGTGTGCGCTCTCACGGGTTAGCCGTGATTTCCAAGCTGACCGGCATGCCTGGGTTCGGGACCCGGGCGCCGGAGGGGCTAGAATAGACATGACCGCGCCTAACGGCCGGTATCCGTGTGTCTTTGGCGCGTCTGGGTTTTTCCCGGATTCCCGGGACGCGGTGATTCACCAAGCAGCTGTACTGGCAGGAAGATACTCGAACGTGGCACATGTGCAACACCTCGGGAATCAGCCGCAGCGCACCTGTATCGGATGCCGACAAAAAGGATCGCGGTCGGAGTTACTCCGGCTCGTCGCCGGCGCCGGTGGTTCGTCCGCCGTCGTAGTGGATGAACGACGCCGGATGGCTGGCCGGGGAGCATGGCTGCACCCCAGCGAAAAGTGCCTGGCACTGGCGGTCAAACGTCGAGCGTTCGGCCGCGCCCTCAACGGCGCAGCCGGTACGGCCGATGTTGAACGCCGGATCACTGCCGGCACGGAAGCCGTGGGCACCCCGGTGGCCGCAGCAACAACCGTCCAACCTGAAAGCGGGTCAGAAAACTGATGGAAACCCGATGAGTTCCCAGCGATGAGTGCGCAACGATGACAACTTTGTTGCGCTCTGCAATGGGCCTTTCAGCTGCATTCGCGGCGGAGGCCCGCAGTAAGAAGTAGACGGTTCGTGCCTGGCTCGGTGCGGACCGAGACAGGAGAAATGTGGCCAAGGTCCGCGTACATGAGCTTGCTAAAGAGCTCGGTATTACTTCCAAAGATGCAGTAACCAAACTGCAGGAACTGGGCGAATTCGTTCGCTCCGCCTCGTCAACAATCGAGGCTCCCGTTGTGCGGAAACTGCGCAACGCTTACCCCGACGCCCCCGCAGCTTCGAAGTCCGAAGCTCCGGCGTCCGCCCCCCAGGCATCTGCCAGCCCGGCAGCGACCCGTCCGGCGCCTGCACCCGGCCCCGCTGCGCCCGCAGCGCCGGCGGCTGCAGCACCCAAGGCTGAAGCTCCGGCTCCGGCCGCTGCGGCACCTGCCGCCGCGCCCGCCGCTCCGGCAGCCCCCGCCGCCCAGGCTCCGGCAGCCCCCGCTGCCCAGGCCCCGGCCGCTCCGTCGACGGGCGTCAAGCCCGGCGCGCGTCCGGCCCCTAAGGCCGAAACCCCGGCTGCTCCGGCACGCCAGGGTGGTTCTGCACCGCGTCCGGGCGGTCCCCGTCCCGGCAACAACCCGTTCGCCACGTCCCAGGGCATGCCCCGCGGCCGCGGCGGCGACAACGAACGTCCCTCGCGTCCGGGCAACAACCCGTTCGCTCCTTCCCAGGGAATGCCCCGTCCGGGCGGAAGCCGCACCGAGGGTGAACGCCCCGGTGGTCCGCGCCCCGCAGCAGGCGCTGGCGGCCCCCGTCCGGGTGGTCCCCGTCCGGCAGCAGGCGCAGGCGGCCCCCGCCCCGGCGCCCCGCGTCCGGCCGGCGCTCCCGGCGCCGGTCGTCCGGCAGGAGCCGGCGGCAACCGCCCGACTCCCGGCATGATGCCTAACCGCACCGAACGTCCCGCACCCGCTGGTGCCGGCCGTCCCGGCGGCGGAGGCCGTGGTCCGGGCCGTCCGGGTGGCGCTCCGGGTACCGGTGCTCCCGGTGCCGGTGGCGGCGCTCCGGCCGGTGGTGGCTTTGGTAAGGGCGGTCGCGGTCGCGGCGGCACCCAGGGCGCCTTCGGTAAGGGCGGCGCAGGCCGTGGCAAGCAGCGCAAGTCGAAGCGTGCCAAGCGTCAGGAACTGGAGCAGATGAGCGCTCCGTCGCTGGGTGGCGTGAGCGTACCCCGCGGCGACGGCAACACCGTAGTCCGGCTTCGCCGTGGCTCGTCCATCACGGACTTTGCCGACAAGATCGAGGCAAACCCGGCAGCACTGGTGACGGTCCTCTTCCACCTCGGCGAAATGGCCACGGCCACGCAGTCGCTGGATGAAGAGACCTTCGCCCTGCTCGGCGAGGAGCTTGGCTACAAGCTCCAGGTTGTGTCCCCGGAGGACGAGGAGCGCGAGCTGCTCTCCACCTTCGACATCGACTTCGACGCCGAACTGGAAGCCGAAGGCGATGAAGACCTCGAGGCACGTCCTCCGGTTGTCACCGTCATGGGTCACGTTGACCACGGTAAGACCCGACTGCTCGATGCCATCCGCAAGTCCGACGTTATGGCGGGCGAGCACGGCGGTATCACGCAGCACATCGGTGCCTACCAGGTCACCCACGCCCACGAAGGCATCGATCGCAAGATCACCTTCATCGATACTCCGGGCCACGAGGCGTTCACCGCCATGCGTGCCCGTGGTGCGAAGGTCACCGACATCGCCATCCTGGTGGTCGCAGCGGACGACGGCGTCATGCCGCAGACCGTTGAAGCCCTCAACCACGCCCAGGCGGCCAACGTGCCGATCGTCGTGGCCGTGAACAAGATCGACAAGGAAGGCGCCAACCCGGACAAGGTCCGCGGCCAGCTGACCGAGTACGGCCTGGTTCCGGAAGAATACGGTGGCGACACCATGTTCGTGGAGGTCTCCGCCCGCCAGAACCTGAACATCGACGAGCTCCTCGGCGCCGTTCTGCTCACCGCAGACGCTGCCCTGGACATGCGCGCCAACCCGAACAAGGACGCCCGCGGTATCGCGATTGAAGCCAACCTGGACAAGGGCCGCGGTTCCGTGGCCACCGTCCTGGTTCAGTCCGGTACCCTGCACGTCGGCGACACCATCGTGGCAGGCACGGCCCACGGCCGCGTCCGTGCGATGTTCGACGACGACGGCAGCGCCCTGACCGAGGCCGGCCCGTCCCGCCCCGTGCAGGTGCTGGGTCTGTCCAACGTCCCGCGCGCCGGTGACACCTTCTTCGTGACCGCTGACGAGCGTACCGCCCGCCAGATCGCCGAGAAGCGTGAAGCTGCCGACCGCAACGCCGCCCTGGCCAAGCGCCGCAAGCGCATCAGCCTGGAAGACTTCGACCAGGCCGTCGCCGATGGCAAGATCGACACCCTCAACCTCATCCTCAAGGGTGACGTGTCCGGTGCCGTGGAAGCCCTCGAAGACGCGCTGCTCAAGATCGACGTCGGCGAGGGTGTCCAGCTCCGCGTCATCCACCGCGGTGTCGGTGCGATCACGCAGAACGACGTCAACCTGGCAACGGTCGACAGCGCCGTCATCATCGGCTTCAACGTCAAGCCCGCCGAGCGTGTTGCCGAACTGGCAGACCGCGAAGGCGTGGACATGCGCTTCTACTCCGTCATCTACGCAGCAATCGATGACATCGAGGCAGCCCTCAAGGGCATGCTCAAGCCGGAGTACGAAGAGGTCCAGCTTGGC
This sequence comes from Arthrobacter sp. 01N444, assembly GCF_056399305.1. Classification (NCBI taxonomy): domain Bacteria; kingdom Bacillati; phylum Actinomycetota; class Actinomycetes; order Micrococcales; family Micrococcaceae; genus Arthrobacter; species Arthrobacter sp. 01N444. The sequence goes on along the minus strand of NZ_JBFTRB010000011.1, from coordinate 6,717 downwards.
ACCGCCGAGGTCCGCGAAGTGTTCCGTTCCTCCAAGTTCGGCAACATTGCAGGCTCGATCGTCCGCTCCGGTGTTATCCGGCGCAACGCCAAGGCCCGCATCAGCCGCGACGGCAAGATCATCGGTGACAACCTCACCGTTGAGACGCTCAAGCGCTTCAAGGACGACGCAACCGAGGTCCGCACGGACTTCGAGTGTGGTATCGGTCTTGGCTCGTTCAACGACATCACCGAAGGTGACATCATCGAGACCTTCGAGATGCGCGAGAAGCCGCGCGTCTAGGTTGGTTTAGCAGTACAGGTGCGGGGCCGTTGGATTTTCCGGCGGCCCTGCACTTTTCCGCCGTAGAGGGGCCCCGCCCCTACGCTGGGTGGCCGACGTCTTACGACGTCGGCCACCCAGCTCCGGCAGGCCCGATGCCACTCCCGGGCCCCCTCCACGGCTCCAAAGGGCCGCCGGAAGAATCCAACGGGAGTCCGTCGTAGACTCGCCTTAGGCGCGTGGCATGAAAACCCAACTGGTGTACGGCAGCCGTTACAGCGCCGTCGTACATCCAAATTTTTAGGAGTGGAAATGGCTGATCCCGCACGGGCTGCCAAGTTGGCGCAGCGGATTAAGGTTGTCGTTGCTGAGGCGCTGGGCCGGAGGGTGAAGGATCCCCGCCTGGAAGGCGTCACCGTGACCGACTCGCGGGTGACCAACGACCTGCAGCACGCAACTGTTTACTACACCGTGTTCGGTGACGAAGTGGCCCAGGCCGATGCCGCCAAGGGGCTGGAGAAGGCCAAGGGCGTGCTGCGGCAGGAAGTCGGGCGGAACATCACCGTGCGGCTGACTCCAACGCTCGAGTTCGTGGCTGACCAGATCCCCGTCAACGCCTCGAACCTTGAGGAGCTGCTCCGGGCGGCGAAGAAGCGCGACGCCGAGGTGGCCGCACTTGCCGAAAGTGCCAAGCACGCCGGCGACGCCGATCCTTACAAGAGTGACACTCCGCAGGACGTGGAGCTCGACGAGGACGACTTTGACGAAGAGGACCTGGACCTCATCGACAACGACGCAATCGATGAGGACCGCAACAAGTAGGAATGCCTTCAACAGCAGGGGCCGGAACCGGTAACGGATCCGGCCCCTGCTGTCGTATCCGTTCGTAAAGATCCAGCTGCCGTTGCCGGTGACCCGGGATCCGGGTGAAAACCGCCTCGAGTCTGTCCGGGAGCGGCGTGGAGGTGGACGGCCGCGCCACGGTTGACGAATATAGAAGCATCAAGGACCGCAGTTATGCGCAAAGGTGGCGGAGTGCCGTGGAGTCCAGCCTGACCAAATGCCCGCACTGCGGGAAGACCAACCGGATTCCCGCGGCCGCTGCCGGGCACCCGCGCTGCGGCAACTGCGGCCGGGACCTTGCCTGGATCGTGGCGGCGTCCGACGCCGACTTCCCGGTTGTCGCGGAGCAATCCACCGTTCCGGTTCTCGTCGATTTCTGGGCGGCGTGGTGTGGGCCGTGCCGAATGGTCAGCCCGGTGCTGGACAAGCTGGCCGTGGAGCGGGCTGGAAAGTTCAAGCTGGTGAAGGTCGACGTCGACAGCTCCCCGGGATTGTCCCGGAGATTCGATATCCAGGCCATCCCGACGCTGCTCGTCATCAAGAACGGCGCGGTGGCAGCGCGCCAGGCCGGCGCGCCGCCGTCGGCCGCCCTTCGCAGCTGGCTCGACGCCGCACTGTCCGCCTAGCGGCGTCTTGAGCGTCCTCGGGCTCCCAGCCCGCCGCCCAGCACGGGAGATCCCATGCCCAGGAGGTAGCCGAAGTCGTACCAGTTCCCCGCGCGGGCGGAGTTATAGAACGGGAATTCACTCCAGAACCCGAATACATGGGCGATCAGGACGATCCATGCCGTCAGCCCATTCCAGAAACCCCACAGCAGGTCTTGCCACCACACGATGTACTCCCTCGGCTGGAAATCCACGGCGCCCTGTCGGGCCAGGTCCGACGCCAGGACAGTGGGCCGGCCTGGAAGCGCCGTGAGCTCAGGCTAGGGCGCCGGCCGGCCCGGCGATAGGGCCGGTGGACCTGTCGGTCCCCGCTGCCCGCTCGCGTGCAGGGATGCGCCCGAGGCCCTCCACCAGATCGGCCTGGTTGCCGCAGAGCGCGATCCGGATCCAGCCCTCGCCGATCGAGCCGAACGCCGTGCCGGGGGCGAAGGCCACCCCGGAGTCCGCCAGGAAGCGGCGCGTCCATGACCGGACATCCCCGCCACTGGCATGCGAGACGTCCGCCCACAGGTAGAACGCGCCTTGGGCCGCGAGGTAGGGGATGCCGTGGGCGCGCAGCACCGCCGAGGCCGCGTCGCGGTTGGCCCGGTAGTGGGCATGGGCGTGGCTGACGTAGTCCTGCGGACCGGTCAGCGCTGCCAGCGCGGCGTACTGCGACGGCGAGGCCACGCACGACACGATCGACTCCATCACGTTGTTCATCTTCTGTTCCAGCCCCGGCGGGCAGATCAGCGCACCGATCCGCAGTCCCGTCAGCCCGTAGGTTTTGGAGAGCGTGAGCGAGGTGAAAACGCGTGCTTCGCCCGGGACGTCGCTGTCGAAGCGGGCCGGGCTGACGTGCGGGACATCGTAGGTGAACGCCTCGTAGCATTCGTCGGAGATGACCCACAGATCGTGCCGCCTCGCCAGCTCCACGAGCCGGCGGGTCAGGTCCTCGCCCAGGACAGCGCCGAGCGGGTTGGACGGGGAATTCAGGATCAGCACCTTGGTTCGGGGCGTGATGAGCCCCTCGATGTCCTCGATCCGTGGCTGGAAATCGTGCTCCGGGTACAGCGGGTAGCGGACCGGAACGGCGTGCAGCAGGCTGCTCGTCATCGCGAAGGTGGGGTAGCCGGGATTGGGGATGAGGATCTCATCCCCGGGGGAGAGCAACAGGCTCATGGCGAAATGCAGGCCCTGCTGGGCACCGTCGACCACGTACACGCGCTCCGCGCCGACCGGCGTCGCATTGTGTTCACGGAAGCGGGCGGCGAAGGCCTCCCGCAGCGCGGGGATCCCGGCGTTAGGTGTGTAGTTGGTCTCGTCCCGGTCCAGGCACGCCATGCCGGCCTCGAGGACATGGCGGGGGACTGCGAAGCCCGGCTCCCCGATACTCAGCACGATCGCACCGGGCGTTCCCCAGGCGGCTTCGGTGATCTCGCGGATCTGGTTAATCGGGACGTCGCGGACATGTGCGGCAAGCTCGGGCATGTCTGCCATCCTAACGCCCGGCGTTCGCGGTGGCGGCGGGACTGTGGGCGTCGGGGCGGGGCTGGCCCGCATATACTGGGAGGCGTGCTTTCTGGACTGGTGATAGTAGACAAGCCGCAAGGTTGGACCAGCCACGATGTGGTTGGACGGATGCGGCGGATTGCCGGTACCCGAAAGGTCGGCCACGCCGGGACACTGGATCCGATGGCCACCGGCGTTCTGGTGGTGGGCATCAACAAGGCCACCCGGCTGCTGACCTACATCGTGGGCACGTCCAAGACCTACACCGCCACCATCAGGCTCGGTGAATCCACCGTGACGGACGACGCCGAAGGCGAGGTCACCGCCACCCGCAGCGCCGCCGGGGTCACCGAAGACGCCGTCCGCGCCGGCGTCGCGGCACTGACCGGGGAAATCGAGCAGGTTCCCAGCAGCGTCAGTGCCATCAAGGTCAACGGCGAACGCGCCTACGCCCGGGTCCGGTCCGGTGAAGAGGTCAAGCTCGCAGCCCGGCCGGTGACGATCCACCGCTTTGAGATCCACGAGACCCGTCCCGTCCACGACGGCGAGTCCCTCGACGTGGACGTCACCGTGGAGTGCTCCTCCGGTACCTACATCCGTGCCCTGGCCCGCGACCTCGGCGATGCTCTCGGCGTCGGCGGCCACCTGACTGCACTGCGGAGGACTCAAGTGGGTCCATACACCCTTGATCAGGCGCACACCCTCGAACAATTGGCCGAGACGCTGGACGTCCTGGAAATCTCGGACGCTGCCCGGGCGCTGATGCCGAACCGTGAACTCAGCGAGGCGGAAACCACCGAGATTTCCTTCGGCCGCAGGATCGGAGCCGGAGCAGCGGCAGGCACACCGGAGGCAGCGACCGCGGACAAACCGGCAGCGGCGTTCGCGCCGGACGGTTCGCTCGTGGCCCTCCTGGCCGATGCGGGAAGCTACGCCAAACCAGTGCTCGTCTTCGCGCCGGATAATGAAAAGCCCGGCAACGAAAAGCCCGGCAACGGCAAGCCGGCCACAGAAAAGCAGCCCACAGAAAAGCTGGCCGGCCAGTAGTGGACGCGTATTTCTACATCATTCTGGTGGTTGGCCTGCTCTCCAGCATCATCTGCGTCGTCGCGGGCCTCCTGAAGAAGGCGCCCAACGACACGACGATACTGTCGGTGGCCGCCGTCGAACTTGCCCTCCTGGTCTATCTGGGGGGTTCGATTGTCCGGGTGGCCAGCGGCGAGCGGATCGCGGGGGAGGCTTGGGAGTTCTGGGGCTATCTGGCGACGGCGCTGATCCTCCCGATTGGGGCCGTGTACTGGTCCATCCTGGAGCGGACCCGCTGGAGCAACTTTGTCCTGGCCGCCGTCGGCGTCACCGCCCTGGTGATGGCGGCGCGCATGAACCAGATCTGGTATTGAGATGGAAGAGGCAGAAAACGTGAGCGCAAACTCCCCGCACGACGGCACCGGAAACCCGGCGGCGCCGGCGTCCCGGACCACTGGGCCGGCGGACGCTGGATCCGCCGACACTGCGCCGGCGACGACCGATACCCGCAACACCGGGCCGGGACGGCTGCTGATTGCTGTCTATGCCATCTTCGCGATTTCGGCGACGGCCCGGGCCGGCTACCAGATTCTCACCAAGTTTTCCGAGGCGCCGCTGGCGTACCTGCTGTCCGCGTTCGCCGCCGCCGTCTACGTCGTGGCCACCGTGTCTCTGGCGAAGCCGGGGCGCACCGCGTTCAAGGTCTCGGTGGCGGCAGTCCTGGTGGAGCTTGTGGGCGTCCTGGTGGTGGGAGCACTCAGCGTGTTCGACTCGGTGAACTTCCCGCACGAGACAGTATGGTCCCTGTTTGGCCGCGGCTACGGATTCATCCCGCTCCTGCTGCCGATCCTGGGACTCATCTGGCTGTACCGCCGACGGCCCGCGCCCCGGGACCACTGACTCCGGCTGATTACAGGCGGCCGGCGATGCGCCGGGCCTCAGTGAGCCTGCTGCGCAGCCCCGGCCAGGCCGCGGCGAAGCCCGGGTGCAGTTCCTTGCCGCCGACGCCGTCAATCCCCACCCACTGCAGTTCGATACTTTCCGCATCACTGATCGCGGCCTCGAACGGCTGCAGGGCAACGGCCACCACGGTGGTGTAAGACCAGTAGCCGACGTCGAACACCGACGTAAACAGGACCTGGAGGTTCCCCGGAGGCACGGCCGCTTCCTCGTGTGCTTCCCGCAGCGCGCCGTGGATGGCTTCTTCCCCTTGGTGCAGGGCGCCGCCGGGGAGCCCCCAGGTGCCGCCCTGATGGCTCCACAAGGCGCGGTGCTGGAGCAGGACCCCCTTGGCGGGGTCGTGGACCAGGAGCCCGGCGGAACCGAACCGACCCCAGAACCGCCCCCGGTCGCCATCGACCCAGGCATCGCCAGGATCGCGTGGGCCCAACAGGCGGCGCGGATCGCCCGGCAGCAGTGGTGCGAACGGTGATTCCCCGACTTGGGGAGCGGCTGTGCTGTCCATCCCTACAGCTTGCCACGCACCGGTCCGTAGGAGGGCGGGGGTCGTATGCAGTGTTACGTGCTCGGACGTGCCCTATGGGCTCCAGGTGCTCTGAAGTGCGCTGCCGGGAGTCACCCAATATGAGTCGCGCGCCAGCAGGAATGGCTTCCGCTAAGTCTGTCGTACCCCTCTGGCAGAGTTTAGTTATGGAAGCCATTGGAGAGTTCATCCCGGGCCGGGCCCCGTGGCCCGGCCCGGCTGTGTCCTCCCGGCATCCCCGCCTGGCCGCCGTTCCCGGGGCGGCTGACGCAGCCGGCGGCGCTCTGGGCGCCGCGGGTGCGGCGGTGGACTCGGCGCTGGCGGCGCTGCGGGCTTCGAACCCGGCTGCGGATGTCGACGCCGCCTGGTTTGGCTTGCGGGAGGCCGCGGACTTTGCCGGTCACGTCGAGGACCTGTCCCGCACGGTCGAATACTTCCAGCTCGTTGCCGCGGCGGCGGTAGAGCGGACGCGCAAACAAGCCGCGTTCACCGCGCCGGCCGCACACGGCTGGGGTGAGGAAGCGGCCCAGGCGGGCTGGCTCACGGGCTGGAAACAGGAATCCGACGGCGGGACGGATGCAGGGGCCGGCGGGGGAGCTGATGCCCTTTCCGACGCCGGGGCTCACGGCGCACCTGTTGGCGGGACGCATGCCGGGGCCGGAACTGGCCCCCGCGGTGACTTTGCCGGGCAAATTGGGATGTCTGCTGCGGCGGATGACGGCTACCGGAACGAAACAGATTTTTTGCGGGCGCGGCTGCGGATCAGCGCCGCGGAGGCCAGGCGCCGGCTCTGCCTCGCCGACACGCTGCTGCCCCGGCAGGGACTCGCCGGCCGGCCCATCCCGCCCGTGCACCCGGAGCTCGGAGCCGCCGTCGCGGCCGGCGAGGTCGCCTCCCGCGCCGCGACCCTCGTCACGCTCGCCCTGGACCGGGTCCGGCACAGCTGTG
>NZ_JBFTRB010000010.1:0-146550 GCF_056399305.1 Arthrobacter sp. 01N444 | reverse complement strand
ACGCGCAGACCGGCGAGATCATTCCGCACCGGATGACTCCGGATTATGCCGAGATTCTTGCCTGGATCGTCTCTCTTCCAGCCCCGGTGCGGGTGGTCTACGAGGCCGGGCCGACGGGTTTCGGCCTGGCCCGGTTCCTGCTGGCCGCCCGGAATCGACACGCAGGTCGCGGCCCCGTCGAAACTCCAACGTCCGTCCGGGGACCGGGTGAAGACCGACGCGAAGGATGCGCTGCACCTGGCCCGGCTGCTGAAACTGGGCGAGATCACCGCGGTCCGGATTCCGGCCGCGGACCAGGAGGCGGCCCGGGATCTGGTCCGGGCCCGGGAGGACGTCCGCGGGGATCTGATGCGGTCCCGGCACCGGATCTCCAAGCTCCTGCTGCGCCAGGGCATCKTGTATACGGGCGGTAAGGCCTGGACCGGGACCCACGAACTCTGGCTGGCCCGGCAACACTTCGAGGCCCCGGCCCGGCAACTGGCCTATGCCTCCTCCCTGGAGGCCATGCATGAGATCCTGGACCGCCGCGGCCGCCTCGACGAGGCCATCACGGCGATGGCCTATCAGAGCGAATACACGCCCGTGGTCCGGTCGCTGGAGTGCCTGCGCGGGATCTCGACCCTGACCGCGTTCGGTCTCGCCGTGGAGATCGGTGACTGGGACCGGTTYACCGGCTCCACGATCGGCGCCTATCTGGGTCTCGTGCCGACCGAGCATTCCTCCGGGGCGTCCCGGTCCCAGGGCTCGATCACGAAGACCGGCAACACCCACGCACGCCGACTCCTCGTCGAGGCCGCCTGGCACCACCGCAGACCCTATGAGCATCCGTCCCGGCTGATGCGGTCCCGGTGGGAGGAAGCCACCGCGGAGGCAAGGGCCCGGGGCCATGCCGGCAACCGGCGCCTGCACAACCGCTGGATCACCTACCTCGAACGCCGCAAACGACCCGTGATCGCGAACGTCGCCATCGCCCGGGAGCTCGCCGGCTGGTGCTGGTCCCACCCGCGCATATCAGTCTGACCGCGCCGTCGCCAACGACACGCTGACCACACACCAAACGCCTCCCGGCCACCCAAAAGGAAGCGGTCCCGGACAACCCAGCCCGGGACCGCTTCGCCACGCCCTTGACAGACGCCAACTACATATCAGGGCCGGGCCGGGAAGCGGTAGCGCAGCTCCACGATGCCCCGGCCCAAGGTGCGGGAAGATGTCAACTCGAGCGGCGGCGTCGGGCCCGCCATAGGCAGCAACTGTTTGCCGCCGCCCAGGACCACGGGAATGACCGAGACAATCAGTTCGTCCAGCAGCCCGGCGTCAGCGAACTGCGCTGCGAGCACGCCTCCACCCACAACCCAGACGTTTCGGCCGCCGGCCGCTTCTTTGAGGTCGTCCACGAACTCGCCTACCACCCCGCGCACGAACGTCACATCCGCGCCCTTCGGGGCGGCGTGCTCGTGACGGGTGAAGACCCAGGAGGGTGTGCCCGGATACGGCCAGGTGTCCGGTTCGTGCTCCCGAAGCCACGCGTACGTCTCGCCGCCCATGACGATGCAGCCGACGTCGGCCATGAACGCGTCATAGCTGTCCTGTCCGCCCTCAAAGCCGTCGAACTGCAGCAGCCAGGCGAGATTGTCGTCGGCAGTGGCGATGAACCCGTCGAGTGAGGACGCCACGAAGTACTGGAAGCTCACCATGGCCCCAGCCTAGCCACTGCGGTGGCCGGTGTCCCATCCCCCGAACGCAACGGCTGCACGGCCGCGGGGACGTCTTATTTGTGGAAGTAAGGAATGATCAGGTAGAGCCCGAAGAGAATGGCGGCGCCGCACAAAGCGAAGCACGTGTAAGCGAGCGGTCGGGTCCAGGCCGCCGGGGAGGTCCGGGTGTCCCCCGCGATGGCCGTGAGCCGGACGCCGAGGGAGTAGAGAACTACCACGGTTACAGCGGACACAAGCGTGGCACTCGCCACGCTGAACAGTTCCAGCCATTTCATCGCTGGGCACCGCCGTTCTTGATCGACTTGGTGGCGGACTTTTTCTTGCGGAACTGCACGGCCTGGCCGACTTCCTCGATCTCGACGGCGTTGTTGCTGCCCACAGGCGACTTCCGTGAGCGCACAAACATGTAGGCCACTGCGGCGGTGCCGGCAGTTGCCGCGATGATCACGCCTACGACCCCGGTCTGCACGAGCAGAGCCGTCAGCGCGCCCATGATTCCGGCGGCCGGCAGCGTGAACAGCCAGCCGATGGCAATCCGGCCGGCGGTTCCCCACCGCACCGTAGTGCCGCGGCGTCCCATGCCGGAGCCCACGACCGAGCCGGAGGCCACCTGCGTGGTGGACAGGGCGAAGCCCAGGTGCGAGGACGCCAGAATGGCTGTGGCGGTGCTGGTCTCGGCGGCAAAGCCCTGGGCGGGCTTCACTTCGGTGAGCCCCGAGCCCATGGTGCGGATGATCCGCCACCCGCCGGAATAGGTGCCGATCGCGATGGCGAAGGCACAGGCGGTGATAACCCACCACTCCGGACCGGAGCCGGCAGGCTGCAGGCCGGCGGAGATCAGGACCAGGGTGATGATGCCCATCGTCTTCTGGGCGTCGTTGGTGCCGTGGGCCAACGCCACGAGGCTGGACGTGAAGACTTGACCGGTCCGGAATCCGCCGCGCTTCTGCGTGAGCTTGTCCCCGGTTTCGGGGTCATGGCGGGCGGTCAGGCCGTACGCCAGCCGCGTGCACAAGTAGGCTACGCCGCCCGCGATGATCGGGGCGAACACCGCGGGAAGAATGATCTTTTGGAGAATTGACTCGAAGTTGATCGCGTGGATGCCGATACCGGCAATCGCGGCCCCGATCAGGCCGCCGAAGAGGGCGTGGGAGGAACTGGACGGCAGGCCCTTGAGCCAGGTGATCATGTTCCAGAGGATGGCGCCCATCAGCCCGGCGAAGATGATGTCCGGGGTGATCTGGACCCCGTCCGAGCCTTCCTTGATGATGCCGCCCGAGACGGTCTTGGCGACTTCCGTGGAGAGGAACGCTCCCACGAGGTTCAGCACCGCCGCGAGGGCAACTGCTGTTTTCGGTTTGATGGCGCCGGTCGCGATGGGGGTAGCCATGGCGTTCGCGGTGTCATGAAATCCGTTGGTGAAGTCGAAGAACAGCGCCAGCGATATCACTAGCGCCACCATTACGGTGATTTCCACCTGTTGCCCAATCTGAAGTGTTCACGGTCGGCAGTTCCACATCCCCGTTGCTGCATGGCCACCACGTCCATCCGGGGTCCATCCGAACGAACTCGCGGTGGTCGCATATGCAGCTTGAAACCTTATCGATGGTACGTGGGAATGACGGCAGGGCAAAACGTGCCAGAAGACCCTAAATTCGGTCCTCCTGTGCGGCACGGGCATTAACCGTGGCGGTGCGGTGCTGGTCACAGCAGGCGCCGCCCGGCTCCGCCGGCTGCGGCCCAGCTCAGACGGCCCGGCGGACGTCCGGCGCCGGGCCCGCGCCGAGCATCGAAGCGATCCTGTCCTCCAGCGCCGCTAGCGTCGCCTCGGGCAGCACGATGAGCCCGTCGAGTTCCCGGCGGGCGCGGCGGTAGGCCGTCTGCCGCTCGGCGGGAGTTGCGGCCGCGTCCGACGCTATCCGCAGAAGTTTCCGGGCTGTCTCGAGCCGCTGGCGTTCGGGACCGGTGAACTTGCTGTCCCTGATCCGTTTGGCTTCCCGTTCGGCGACGTCGAATGCGAGCTCAAAGCTGGTCACGGCCGCCCGGTACTCCGCAAGCCGCGCGGCGGTCCTGACTTCCGCCGGGGCGGCGGGGCGCAGCCCGTCGGCCTCGCGTTTGGCCCGGAGGAAGGCCACGGTGAGGGGCTCCCGGACATCCGTCATGACCGGGTAGTCGATCAGCTTCCCCACGTCGAGTTCGTAATCCAGCCAGCGTTGGTTGACGGTGTCGTGCGCCTTCATGAGGGCCAGCACGTCGGCCTGGCTGGCCTGCTCTGCCTGCGTCGCCTGGTTCTTGAGCGTATAAAGCTCCACGCGGCGGCGGTGCCGGCGTTCGGCGGCTTTGGACCAGGACCGCGCCCACCCCCCGGCCAGTCCGCTCAGGGGAAAGACGAGCCACCAAAAGTGGGTGATGAAATTGAAGAAGGGGTCCACGGCATCATCCTCCCATCCGTTGGCGGCGCCGGAAAGCCCCCGCCAAAAGGGGGCTCTCCGGCCCGTTCCGGGACCTTGCCGGCACGGGTTGCTTGCCGGGCGGTCAGTCGCCGTGCTTGACCTTATGCACCTTCGTCACGATGGTGGGGCACGGCACGTTCAGGAGTACAGCGTGCGCGGTGGAGCCGAGCACGGTCCGGGAGAACCCGCCACGTCCGCGACTTCCAATCACCAACTCCCTGGCGTCGGCGGCAATATCCACGAGGGCCTTCGCCGGTTCGGTGTTCGTCTCAAGGCGCTGATGGACCACCAGGTCGGGGTATTTGTCGCCGAGCCCGGCGACCGACTCGGCGAGAACAATCCGGTCCTCTTCGACGATGCTCTCGGCGAGACCACTGGTCGGCAGCTGCTTCTCGACCCACCGGGCGGGGCTCTTGAACGCGAGGACCACGGTGAGCTCGTCTCCACCCCGATCAGCTTCGGCGGCCGCGAAGGCGACGGCCTGCAGCGACTCCTCGGAGCCGTCCACGCCGACCACGACGCCCTTGACCCCGGTGGCCGGTTTCGCCGGCACGACGGCTACCGGGCATTCCGAGGCCGAGACAACCTGCAGGGCCCGGTCCGTCATGGGACCGCCGCCCATCCAATGTTTGTCATGGCCGCCAACCACGATCATGGCTGCCTCCTTGGAGACTTCCCGGAGCACCGAGCCGCCGCTGCCATGACGGAGCTGGATGTCGACAGTGACGTCCGGGGCCCGCTCACGAGCGGCCGTCTCAGCGTCCCGAAGCAGGTCCATCCCCGATTCCCGGATGATCTCGTGGTACTGAAAATCCGGTGACATCCAGCGGTCGTCCACCGCGTGGACGACCGTGACCGGGAGCTTGTCCCGGGCGGCCCGGTCAAGGGCCCAGGCCAGGGCGGCGCTGCTGCCTGCGGACCCGTTGATTCCGACGATGATTGCTTTGCTCATGCTGATTCCTGCTTTCCTGGAATGCACACCGGCCTAGAATCCGGTGGGCTCGGTCTCGAACTCCGGTTCGCGGGGCGGGCGTTCATGGTGCACCGGACGCAGCGCTGCGGTGTGTTCCAGCCAGATGAGGGCGTCGTAGCGCTCCCCCATCCGGGTCGGAACATAGTTTCCGGCGTCCCTTTCCGGGTGGTAGACGACGCCGATCGCCCGGTGTCCGAGCCATGTCGAAAGCCACGGCCCGGTCCTGTCGTCGCCGAACACCAGCACTGAGGGCACCCCCAGGGCCTGATGCAGGAAGTCTTCGTGGCTGCCCGGGCGCGCTTCCGGCACCGTCAGGATGCGTTCGGGGCGGCCCCACCCGTCGGAGGCGAGCACGGAGCCGCGGTGGGATGCGAAGCCGACCAGCAGCACGCCTTCGCCCGCGTGGCGTTCGCGCAGCAGCTGCCCGACGTTGACCAGGCCGTCCTGCGCCATGTCGGTGGCCCGGGCATCGCCGATGTGTGTGTTGTGTTCCCAGATCAGTCCCTTCGACGTCGGCCCGAGGTGCCTGCTGACCCGGTCGATGGTGTCGGCCATATGGTGGTCGCGGACGTTCCAGGACTGCCTGTCGCCGCGGACCATGATGCGGTAGTAGTGCTCGGCGTTGGCCGCGACTTCAGCGTTCTGGACGGCGTCGAAGGCGTCCTCCTCCTGCCGGCCGGGGCTGAAGGCCCGGTTCCTGACCTCGGTCAGGAGGGCCACGACGTCGGGCTCGCAGGACTGCGGCACCAGCCGCGTGCTCCAGGCATACTGGTGCGGGTCCTCGTGGTGGGGCAGGAAGCACTGCCAGGCGCGCTCCGCCGCGGGGACGGCGTCGGGAACGTTCGCCTGTAGCCAGCCGATGATTTCGCGCAGCGAATCCCAGAGCGAGTAGACATCCAGCCCGTAGAAGCCGACACGTTTGTCCAGCGGCCTGGCCAGGTTCCAGCTGCGCAGCCAGTCCAGGAACGCCGCGACTTCCTCGTTGGCCCACATCCAGGTTGGCCAGCGTTCGAAGCCGGCCAGCAGCGCGTGGACGCCCTGGTCCTTCCCCTCCTGGCCGCGGACCCATCGGTTGATCCGCCGGCAGTCGGGCCAGTCCCCTTCCACCCCAATCCAGTTGTAGCCTTCCTCCGCGATGAGCCGCCTGCTGAGGGTGTCGCGCCAGGTGTAGAACTCGTGGGTGCCGTGGGAGGCCTCGCCGATGGCGACAAAACGGCAGTCGGCCGCGCGCCGCACGAGGCCGTTGAGGTCCCGATCGGTTTTCAGCGGCCGGGCGAGATCGTGGACCTCCTTCAACACGGTGGTCCGGGTGACGGCCTCGGGGTTCATCTCGGATCCTCGATGTCGATCGTCTCCAGGTATTCGGGCACCCTGGCCCGCCAGCCGAGTTCGCGTTTGATCCTGATACGCAGGGCGTCGGACGCGTCCGGGTCACCGTGCGTGATGTAGGTCATCCGGGGCGCTACTTCTGCCGCCCTCATCCACGCGATGATGGCGTCGCCGTCGGCGTGCGCGGACAGGCTTTCCATCTGGATAACCTCGGCCCGCACCTTGACGTCTTCCCCGTAGATGCGCAACTCGCGTTCACCGGCAGCAAGGGTGGCCCCCCGCGTGCCGCTGGCCTGGTAGCCGCTGAGGATGATGGCGTTTTTCGGGTCGGGGCCGTACGCCGCGACGTGGTGCAGGATCCGTCCGCCCGTCAGCATGCCGCTGGCCGAGATGATGATCATGGGGCCGCCGCGCAGGTTCAGCAACTTGGATTCGTCCACGGTGCGGGTGAGTTTGGCCAGTTTGTACATGTCCACGTATTCCTCCCGCTTGAGCCGGTGTTCTTCGGGGTGGCGCTGGTACATTTCGGAGGCGTCGATGGCCATGGGGCTGTTTAGGTAGACCGGGATGCGAGGAATCGCGCCCTTGCGCAGGAGCCGGGACAGGTACAGCATCAGCGTTTCGGCCCGGCCGACGGCGAACGCGGCAAACATGATGACCCCTCCGCGTTTCGCGACGCGGTTGATGATCTCTCCCAGCAGCTTCTCCGGATCCTCAGTGGAGTGTTTCCGGTTGCCGTAGGTTGATTCGGTCACCAGGATGCCGGTTTCGCCGAGCGGGCGGGGCGGATACATGAACGGGTCATCGGCCCGGCCCAGGTCCCCGGTGAAGTGCACCGACTGGGAGCCAACCCGGACGTGCACCTGGGCGGCCCCCAGGATGTGTCCGGCCGGCACGAACGTCAACTCCATGCCACCGCCAAGGTCAAGGGGAACATCAAACCCGACGATTTTGAATCTGTTGAGGGACGCGACGGCGTCCGCAGCCGTGTAGAGGGGCAGGGCGGGATCATGCGCGGATGACCCCCGCTGCGAGGCATACCGGGCCTCCTCCTCCTGCAGGTGGCCGCTGTCCGGCAGGATGAGTTTGCATAGGTCTGTGGTGCCGGCCGTGGCGTACACGGGGCCGCCGAACCCGCCCCTGACCAGAGCAGGGACATATCCGGTGTGGTCCAGGTGCGCGTGGGTCAGCACCACGGCGTCGATGGACCGCGGCGGCACCGGAAAGGGCGCCCGGTTGCGCTCGCGGCTGCGCTTATAGCCCTGGAAGAGTCCGCAGTCCACCAGCACGCGCCCGCCGCCGGCGTCGATCAGGTAGCGTGAACCGGTCACGGTGTCGGTGGCACCAAGGAAGTTCAGGCTCGGCTGCTGCTGCTGCATGGCGCCCCCGTGGACCTTCTTCTTGCGTAAATTGTGCGTTAATTGCGCGCGAACCTGTGACCTGCGCAAACCTGTGACCAGCGCGAACCTGTGTCCTGAACGACCCCAGAGAAGTGCGCGGACCCGCGGCTCGCGGTGTACGCCCCAGCTTCCGCCCGGGCCTGCCGGGTGCCAAGGGCCAAAAGTCACCTCCGGGCCGGCGTCGGCCGCCGCCGGGGCCTCCGCGGCACGCGTCCAGGCGGGCCGCCCCCGGTAGGATTTCTTGATGGGCCCGGCCGGGCCCGAGGCCGGCAGCCCGGCACCGCCCAGCACAGCGCAGCCCAGTCGCAAGGACACACCATGAGCACCAAATCCGCAGGGCCCAGGCGTCCCGACCGCCCCTGGACCCGCCACTACAGCCCCGGGGTTCCCGCCAGCCTCAAGCTCCCGGAAGGGTCCCTCGTTGACCTGATGGACTCGTCGGTCCGGCGCTACGGGAAGAAGACCGCACTGGAATTCTTCGGAGCGCGTACCAGCTACCGGGACCTCGGCACCGCCATCAACAGGGCGGCCGCGGGCCTGAGGAAGCTCGGCGTCCGGGCCGGTGACCGGGTGGCGCTGGTCCTGCCGAACTGCCCGCAACACATCATCGCTTTCCACGCGGCACTGCGCCTGGGCGCCGTGGTCGTCGAACACAACCCCTTATATACGGACCGTGAGCTGCGCCACCAGTTCGAGGACCATGGCGCCACCGTCGCCGTTGTCTGGGACAAGGCCGTGGACAAGGTCCGCCAACTGCCGGCCGACGTCGGGCTGCAGAGCATCGTCTCCGTTGAGCTGATTCCGGCGATGCCGCTGCTGCAACGGGTCGCGCTGCGGCTCCCCGTGCCGGCGGCCCGCGCCGCCCGCGCCGCCTTGACCGCCGGCAAGCACACGCGCCGGACCGTGGCGCAGCCGGCGCGCCGGACCGTGCTGGCGTGGAAAGACCTCCTTGGCGCAGGCGACCTGAAGAAAAAGCATCCGCGCCCGGCCGCCACTGACCTGGCTGTCATCCAATACACGAGCGGCACCACGGGCCGGCCCAAAGGCGCCATGCTGACCCATGCCAACCTGCAGGCCAATGCCGCGCAGGGCCGCGCCTGGGTGCCGGGGCTCAAGGACGGCCGGGAAACCGTGTACGCGGTGCTGCCGATGTTCCACGCCTACGGCCTGACG
This sequence comes from Arthrobacter sp. 01N444, assembly GCF_056399305.1. Classification (NCBI taxonomy): domain Bacteria; kingdom Bacillati; phylum Actinomycetota; class Actinomycetes; order Micrococcales; family Micrococcaceae; genus Arthrobacter; species Arthrobacter sp. 01N444. The sequence continues at coordinate 137,507 of NZ_JBFTRB010000010.1, read as the reverse complement.
CTGTGCATGACGTTTGCCCTGAGCATCGGCGCGAGGCTGGTGCTCTTCCCTAAGTTCGACGTCGACCTCGTGCTGAAGGCACACAGGAAGTCGCCTGCCACATTCCTGCCGGCGGTGCCGCCGATCTACGACCGCATCGCCGCCGCAGCCGCCGAGCGCGGTATCGCGCTGGACAGCATCCGCTTTTCCATCTCGGGGGCGATGAACCTGCCGACGGCGACGGTGGACACGTGGGAGAAGGCGACCGGGGGCTACCTGATCGAGGGCTACGGGCTGACGGAAACCTCGCCCATCGCCTTGGGCAACCCCTTCGGTCCCAGCCGGAAACCGGGAACCGTGGGGGTCCCGTTTCCCCTGACGGACATTCGTGTGGTGGACCCGCGGAACGTCCTCCTGGACCGCGCCCCGGGAGAGGAGGGCGAGCTCCTGGTCCGCGGCCCGCAGGTCTTTGCCGGCTACTGGAACCGGCCGAAGGAGACCGAGGAGGCGCTGCTGGAGGGCGGCTGGTTCCGGACCGGTGACATCGTCTCGGTAGATAAGGATGATTTCGTGACCGTCCGGGACCGGATCAAGGAACTGATCATCACGGGGGGCTTCAACGTCTCCCCCACGGAAGTTGAAGATGTCCTCTCCGGGTACCCCGGTGTCCGGGACGTGTGCGTGGTGGGACTGCCCCGCCCGGGCGGCGGCGAAGACGTGGTTGCCGCCGTCGTCCCGTCCGCGGGCTCCGGCCTGGACCCGGAGGCGCTGCTGGCGTTTGGCCGGGAGAACCTGGCCGCCTACAAGGTGCCGCGCCGCGTTGCCGTGGTGGATGAGCTGCCGCGTTCGCTGATCGGCAAGGTCCTGCGCCGCGAGATCCGGGACACGCTCGTGGCCGGCCGGTAGCTTACCTCCGGCCGGCCACTGGTGCGCTCAGTGTCCGGACTCCTCAGTGTCCTGAATCGTCGGGGCCCGGGGTCGTCGCGGTTGTGCCGCTGCCCGAATCATCGCCGCCTTCCTCATGCGAGTGCGTCCCGCTGTCCCCCGCGGACGGTTCAGGCTCCGCCGGTTCCGGTTCGCGGGACATGTCCACTCCCTCCCCCGTGGTTGAACGGGGAGCCAGCGTCACGTCCGCTGGCTGGACCCCGGCGCCGCGGGCCATGCCGTTCCGCACGGATTCCACCAGCGAGTCGCTGAGCAGTGGTCCCGTGTACGTGACCGTCAGGGCTCCGCCATCCACCGACGTGCCGTAGTTCCCGAGCGCGTCCGAGAGAATGCCTTCCCTGGCGATGGAAGCGGCCAGGACTGCCGGATCGGCGGCAGCGACGCTGAACTGGAGGTCGTGGACCAGGACTGAGGCGACGTGGACATGCTCCACTCCGGGGTAGCTGCCCTCCGGGCCGAAGGCGCGCTCCGCCAGTCTCTCGGCGTCGTCGCTGGTGCTTCCGGGCGGAAGCGCCAGGATCAGTTCCGGCGCGAGGTGCTCCAGGATCGCTGGTTCGAGCACGTCCGGGGGGATGTCGGAAAGGACGATGCCGCCGGCAGCCGCGGTCTGCTCGAGCCGTGCGCGCGGCGCGCCTGGCTTTCCGCCCGCGGCGGGGTGGATGGCAATGACGGCGCGGCGTCGAACCATCAGCCCGTCGTGGCTCACGGCCGGGCGGCCGTTGCCGACGTCGGTCCCCGTCTCCAGGGACACGGGCGCGGCGCTCTGCACGGCTCCGGCGGTCGGCGCTGCCGTCGGCGAGGGCTGGGCCGGGGCCGGCGGTCCGCCTGTGCAGGCGCTCAGCGCCAGTACAAGCAGGGCCGCCGCGCCCAGCGTCCCAACGCGGCCCATCTCAGGTCCCCGCCGGCAGGCCCGGCCGGTACACCGGCGGGAACGCGTCCAGAGCAGTGGTGTCCAGGGTCGGCGGGTCGGAAGTGATGGGGTCGTTGGTGCTGAGGTCGCCTACGGAGAACTGCACCATCATGTCGTGGTCCTCATGGACCAGGTTGTGGCAGTGGATCATGTAACGCCCGCCCCCGCCGGTACCTGTGTCGAACTGCATGAGGGCGGTGACGGACTCGTTCTCGCCGGCGTAGAAGACATCCTTGGGGCCCTTCTCCCAGGCAAACGGCTGGCCGCCGTTAGTGTTCCTCGCGATGATCTTGGCGTCAATGAGGTGGATGTGCACCGGATGGAACCATCCCCCGGACGCGTTAATGATGGTCCATTGCTCGACGTCGAAGGGCTGGGGGTTGCCGAACAGCTTGGTGAACCCGGACTTCTCCACGTCGGCCCACGTGACGCCGTTGACGGTCCACTGTCCATGGTCCCGGAAGAATTTCAGTTCGCGCTTCGCCTTGGCCATCGCCGGGGTGAGGCTCATGGTGGGGATGCCGCCCTTGGAGGCGTTGACGGAGCCGCCGTCGTCCAGGGTGGCCGGGATGCTGGAAATGGAGCCGGCCCCGGACCCGGAGTCGGCCACTACCTGGAAGCGCATGATCTTGTTGGTGTTCGCGAAGTCGATGTTGTTCTTGTTGCTGAGGTTCCGCAGCTCGATCAACTGGCCGGTCCGGTATTTCCGGAAATCGATCAGCACCTCATAGCGTTCCGCGGTGCCCTGCCGCCATGATTTCACGGCCTCCACTTTGGGCGTCATGCCGGCGTCGGTGCCCACCACGTAGATGGGATCTCCGGTGGACAATGCGGGCCGGTAGGACCGCGAAATCGAGGCGTCGAGTACCCGGAAGCGGTAGATCCGGGGCTTGACCTTCATGGTGGGCCACGGCACGCCGTTGACCATGATGATGTCGCCCCAGAGGCCCTTGACGTCGTTGTCGTTGTAGGCGAGGGATCCGTCGGCGTTGAACATCGCGTCCGAGATCATGAGTGGTACGTCGAATTCGCCCTGCGGCAGTTGGGCACGCTCAAACTTGTCGGACAGTGGATAGAAGGCCGCGAGCCCCGAATACACGTTCTGGGCGGTGATGTGGTGCTTATGGTCGTGGTACCAGAGGGTCCGAGCCGTCTGAAAGTTGGGGTACCGGTAGTTCTTGACGTTTCCCGGGACGGTGATGTCGTTGGCGTAGCCGTCGTACTGCGGCAGCGACGCTGAGCCGTGCAGGTGGGTGACGGTATCAAAGCGGGCGGGCTGAACCAGCCCGGCGGCGGGCAGCGCGTTGCGGATCCGCACCTCGATCCGGGTGCCCTGGGTGGCCCGGATGGTTGGGCCGGGGAATATGCCGTTGTAGCCCGCGACGGTGGTGTTCAGTCCGGGCAGGAAGTGGGCCTGGCCGAGCTTCTGGGTAAGGGCGTACCGGGCGAAAGGACGGGCCGGGTCGCCGCCGTCGAAGCCCGTCTGAAAGGGGACCAGTTCCGGCGGGCGGCGGAATACTCCCGCATAGGGAACAGGCATGTTCTGCGGTGCAAGAAGGCTGGCGGTGACCGGCGTCGCGGCCGGCGCGGTGGTGCCCGTCGTCGGGATGTCGTCGTCGCCGCCTTTGAAACCGGCAAGGCCGAGGGCGCCGACAGCGCCCAGTTTGAAAATTTCTCGTCGTGTAGTCATGGCCCCTCCAAGTGGGCAATAGTGCTGTATACCGTGTCGGAAAGTGGCTTTCCAACAAGTGAGGAAGCCGGCTGGCGGACCGTAGCGGCCCCGCCAGCCGGCGTTCTCAGACTGCTGTTACAGTGCTGTTCCCGTGGTGAATGTCCACGAACGGGTGGTCAGCGGGTTGCCGGCCAGGTCACGGACGCCAGTGGTGCTACCGGTGATGGTGACCCGGTACTGGGTGTTCGCGAGCAGGCTGGCTCCGGGGTTGACCGTCAGCACCCTGGTGGTGGTGTCGAACGTGACCGCCGAAGCGACCAGGGCTCCGGTGGAGACCTGATTAATCCGGACAGTGCCGGGAACCTCGAAGCCGGTGATGGCCTCACTGAACGTGGCGGTCACGTTGCTGTTGCGCAGCACCCCTGTGGCTCCCGCGACGGGAGTCGTGGCGGTGATGGTTGGCGCCGGGCCCGTGATGATCCGCCACTCGCTCGTCGCCATCGTGTTGCCCGCCAGGTCACGGATCCCCGAGAGTTTTACCGTGTAGTTTTGGTCGGCCGCCAGCGTGACACTCGGGTTGAGGGTCGCAACCCTGGTGAGCGGGTTGTAAGACACGACCGCGGGGATGAGCGTGGTGCCGGGCGGAGGGCCGAGCCGCAGTTGGAACGTGGTTCCGCTAACTCCCGTCACCGCCTCGCTAAACGTTGCCGTCAGATCCGCCGTCTGGCTCACGGAGCGGGCACCAGGTCCGGGGGTCCGGGCCGTTAGGGTGGGAGCCACGAATTCGGTACGTGGTGTCACCGCTGCGGTGCGGGCTGAGAATCCGCCCGTACCCACTGCGTTGACTGCGGCGACGTCGAACGTGTACGCCGTCCCGTTGGTCAGGCCCGTCACGAGGACGCTTCCGACGTTTCCGGTGACTGCCTGCGTCTTGATCAGGGCAGTTCCGGCGAAGGCCCGCACCGAGTAGCCGGTGATGGGCGATCCGCCGGTGTTCGTCGGAGCGGTCCACCTCACGGTCACCGAGGCATTCCCTGCCGTGGTCGTCCCGATGGTGGGCGCTCCCGGTACGGTTGCCGTCGTCGGGCTCACCGTGTTGGAGAGTGCCGAGAACGGGCTGTCACCGAGGGCGTTGCTGGCGAGCACCTGGAACCGGTACTGGGATCCGTTGGTCAGACCGGTTACCACCAGGCTGGTGGCGCCTGCCGGAGCGGTGCGCAGGGCACCGACTTGGACGCCGGCCGGGTTCGTCGTCACGTCGAGCACCTTCACAGAGAAGGCATCGGCAGGGCCGACCGCCGGTGCCGTCCAGCGAACCGTTGCCTGCCCGGGGCCGGCGGTTGCAGTGCCGATGACCGGAGCGCCTGGCAGTACGGTGTCGGAGAACTGCAGGAACTCGATGTTGCGGATCGTGTCCGTGCCGTCGACGCCGACGTTGTCGACCACCGTGGTGGTCGATCCCGCCGAACCGATCGTGCCGTTGCCGCCGGTGGTGGTGACGGTGTAGTTGGCCCGCGGTCCGGCGAAGATCGCAACGTCCCGGTTGCCCGCGGTTTCGAGGGCGGTGGGGGTCACGATTTCGCGGACAGCCACCAGGTTCCCGGGGTTGACGACGCCGGCCGCTACTGCAGCTGCCAGGGTCAGCGGGTTGCCTGTCTGGTACTGGCGCTCCATGAGGTCGGTGGTGCCGATCTCGACGCCTGCGTCGTTCCGCACGCTGATGCGGATCTTCAGGTACCGGTCGCCGTCGATGACGTCGTTGCCGCCACGGCCTTCGATCTTGTCACTGCCAAGGCCGCCGATGAGGATGTTGCCGTCGCCCCAGACCGGGCCGGTCAGCGGGCAGACGCCCATCGGTGAGAGTGCGGCCACGGGTGCCAGCGGGGTGGTCGGTGCCGGCAGGATGGCCTGCAGGCCGGCGATCCGGTTGATGCCCGTCTGGTCGAGGACGTCGCAGCCACTGAAGCCTGCACCACCTACGGTGCTGGGCACTGCGTCGTCGCCCCGGATGACGTCGTCAAACTTCGAACCGGAGTTGGCTTCCACTTCCTGCCAGCGGTCGCGGTTGACCACGACGGGGAGCGGGACGCCGATCAGGTTGTTGTTGATCTTCATGTCGTCATCGGCGGCCACCGTGTCGTACTGGTGCGTGGCCCAGTCGAAGCCGGCAGCACCGGCGTAGCGGTCGATGGCGGCATTGCTGGTCATGATGTCGTCGCCACCTTCGGCGTCGTAGTCGTTTTCACCGACCTGGCCGACGAAGATGTCGTTGCCGGGCTTCGTCTGCGCCGGGTCATCGAAGAACGGGGCGCCGTGATCGCCGATCAGCAGGTCCTGGCCGGACCCGCCTTGGATCCAGTCATCACCGCCGTCGCCGAACGTGGCGTCCGCGCCGTCACCGGACTGCACGAAGTCATTTCCTTCACCGGCGAACGTTTCGTTGTCGTTCGCGCCGCCGTTCGTGAAGTCCTGGCCGTCGCCGCCCATGTTGATGTCGTCGCCGATACCGGAGTTGAGGTAGTCGTTGCCCGGACCGCCCTTGAGGACGTCGGCACCGGACAGGTCGGTAATCCTGTCGTTGCCGATGCCGCCGAGCGCGATGTCGTCGCCGCCGTTGCCCTCAATGACGTCGTTGCCTTCGTTGCCGAGAAACGTGTCGTTGTCATTGCCGCCGGTGACGCGGTCGTCGCTGGCAGTGCCGTTGTAAACGGACTGGCCGTTGATGCCGCTGGGATCGACTGTGTTCTTCTCCATGTACTGGATGGTGCCGTCGGGCTTGCGCAGGAGCAGCAGGTTCTCCTGGCATTCGGTGGTCGTGTCATCCGCGACTGTGGCCCCCGATGCCGTGTAGCCCGCCGGAGTACCGGCCAGGTTGCGCAGCTGGAACTTGCAGTCGGCGGTGGCAAACGCATCGGCCTTGAGCGAGTTCGCGTCGGTGTTGCGCATGATCATCTCGGCAAAGGAGTTGCTCTCCAGCTGCGCCCGCAGGTTCATGCCGGGGGTGCGCAGGAGATAGTAGAACCGGTCGCCGTTCTGCAGGTCGGTCATCTGGTTCTCGAACACGTAGTTGAACGTGCTGCCGAGGAGCCCGCCGAAGAGGTTGGTCTTCTCCGCCAGGCCGCCGACCCAGAGGTCGACCTTGTTCAGGCCGGTCTCCTGCGTCGCCCACGGTCCGGCACTGTTCATGAAGTCCGACATGTCGGCCGTGGGAGGAGTTGCCAGGGTGCCCGGATCAACGATCGCCTTGGCCGCTGCCCGCTTGGCCGCCAGCGTGGTTGCGCTGGTGATGGTCGGGTAGGTGCCGTAGGCGGCAACGAAGTTGACCAGCGATTCCGGGTGCTTGAGGTTCTGCCCGAAGTCCGCCCAGCTCGTGTAGGGAGCCAGTTGGGCATCGCCCGTATCGTTGTTGATCTGGCGCCGCAGCTCGTTGAGCGGCGGCACGCCTTCAGACCGTGCGCGCGTCATGTTGATCGTCGCCAGGTCCAGGGGCAGGCCCAGGAGGTTGTTGCGCAGCGTGTCCGTGACAAACTCGTCCAGTTCGTTGCCGACCTGGTCGCTCATGCCCATGACGATGCTGCCTGCGGCTTCTTCCGAGGTCATCCCGGCAGGAGTGCCGTTGTTGACGTACTCGGGCGGGTTCAGGAAGCCGTTGAGCAGGGAGACGTTGTTCTCGGTGCCGTCCGGGTTGGTACGGGCGATGGTCTCGGTCAGCATGGAGTGCCCGAACCGGTAGACCGCGTGGGCGAATTCCGCCCGGATCGCCGCGTTGATTTCCGTGTGGTAGACGTGGAAGGGCTGGATTGCCGGCTGGACCTTGCGGCCGAACTCCTCGAAGACGAGGTGCTGGTATTCCATTTCCGTGACAAACCGGGCTGCCTGGAACAGCCGCTCGCCGTTCCACCCGTTGGCACCCGCGGCCAGCTTCCACTCGGCCAGCGCGGCAACGCCGGTGGTCGAAGTGTCGTTGGTGAGGGTGTTCTCGATATCCGCCACGAGCCGGTCGTGCTCCGAGTGGAACACCTGGTGGATGGCGGTCAGGCCGATGTTCTCATTGACACGCCCGTCACCTGCGCAGAAATGCGCGTTGAGCATTTCGTCGTCGTAAGTCCCGGCGGGCTGGCTGGCGAAGTCTGCCGACGCCGTGGTGTCAGCGTCCGGGCTCAGGCAACCGACCGGGACCCGGGGCGTTACGCCGATGGCAGTTGTGCAGGGCCCCACGGTTCCCGGGTCCGCGTTGTGCGCGATGTCGGTCAGGAACGGCGTGTCGAAGTGCCGCACGTTCGCCGGCACTGGAACGGGGGCAGCAGTGTTGCCCTCGACCAGGCCGGTCTGGGTGACGAACTGCGGCAGGCCGCGGGCGGGACCGGGGATGAACTTGCCGTACGGGTCCGCTGCGATCATCGGGATGTTGGTGACATCCTTGTCCTCGAGCCGGAGGCCCAGGAAGATCGCCGCCTGCGACTTCACGTCTTTCCACGTCGACATGCCGCCGGCGGTGGGGCCGGCAGGACCGCCGAGCAGCTTGCCGGTGGAGACAGGCCTGCCCGCGGCGTTGTTGATGTACTCCCGCAGGAACACCTGGTGGGAGGGGTGTGACGTGTACGTCTGGGACTGGTCCACATAGGGCGAGTCCGTGTTGGCGGCGTCCTGCACGTCATCCGCGGTGCCCAGGATGCCGTCGGTGCCGGGCTGGTTCTGTGCCCGGGTGAGGACCATGAATGCGCTGGGGCTGTTGGCGGGTACCTCGTCGCCCGTGCCGGCTTTGCCGTCGGGGCCCACCGTGATCAGCGGGTCGTCGGCCTTGAGCGGAACGAACACCGTTCCGCCGCCCTTGACCGTCTGGTCCACACCGTGGTCGAAGAACTGCCCGAACAGGGTGAACAGCGAGTTGTACGGCGGGGAGAGTCCGACGTCGGTGGTGACGTTCGGAATGAACAGCGTGTCTCCGGTGGGGACACAGCCGGCCGGCACAGCCTCGACCGGCGGTACCGCCAACGGATCAGGATCGGTGGTGCAGGGGAACAGCCCCGGATTGCCTTGGGTCCGGACCGGGAACCCGGCAGCGGCCACAGCGGCGGGATTCGTGGCCGTCTGGTCCACGATCAGGTTGCTGATTTGGCGGGGCTGGGAGTCGAACACATTGCCCGACTTTTGCGCGTAGGAGGAAGTCCCGGCAGGGCCGAAACCGGCCGGGACGCTATCCGCGCTGCTGAACGACGGCGTCGTGTGACGCGGGAAAACCTGATCGGCGGCGCCAAACGTTTCACGGCCCTTGATCAGGTTGTTGCAGGAGCCGTCAACCGTGCGGAGACCGTACGAGGTGAGGGCGTCGGGAATCTGGTTGGGGCCTGTTCCCACAAGCGCCCCACAGGGGCCCGTGGCCGACGTCGTGTTGGCGACGTGGGCCTCGGCGATCTTGATCTGCTTGAGGATGTAGGCCAGGTCGGCCGGGGTAACGGTGAAGCCTGCGCCGACGGGTGCCGGTGCGGCGTTGGCGCCAAGCGCCGTGGTGGTGAGTCCGATGAAACTGAGCAGGGTCATCGCTGTCCCTGCGGCTACTGCGCGGGTTGGCCGACTAAAGACACGTCTTTGGCCGTCGACCTTCCTGCATGCGAACAAATTCATTGCACACCTGCCTCTTAGAGTGAGTGATGGTGCAAGAGTGCTGGGTGATTCCTTGGAGAAAACTGGAACCGGCCGGTAACTGACGATCCGGATCGCAGTCCGGTGCTATCCGTGGCCCCTGGCTACCCGGACCATGCTCTGGGGCTACGTGCGCAGACGCTTTAGGCCACTCGCCCTGTGCTCGACGGCGCCGCCGCAGTCTACGCGGGAACGACTGCACGGGCGCACTGTCGACGAATAACAGCCGAGTAACGGATACCCCCCGAGGACTCGTTTTTTGGCCTCCGCTACCTGAGGCCGGTGCACAGCAGATCCCCAGCTTGCGCCAAGGTGGTGCTGCTAATGGGGGCGCGCGCAGTGCATGGACGTGTGCCGGGCAATTGCTTGCGGCGCTCCGATCAAGCTGATAGGCCTGACGGTAAGGTGCAGAGTGGCAGATCAGCACGCCGCCCCATCCGGGTGGTGGTTGCAGAAGGGAAGTTCACGTGACTCGCAAGACTCCTCACATCGAGGAACCGTCCGAAAAGGATCTCGTCGTCGGAGACGGGCCGAAAAGCTGGGCAGCCGGCGTCCCGGGCGTGTACCACTCCATGAAGCCGGCCATCGAACAGATGGGGCTGAACCGGACCCGCAAGACCGTCATGGCGATGAACCAGAAGGACGGCTTCGACTGTCCGAGCTGCGCGTGGCCGGATCCCCACCACCGCAAGGCATTCGAGTTCTGCGAGAACGGGGCCAAAGCGGTGACCTGGGAAGCGACCCCGGTGGTGGTTCCCGAAACTTTCTGGGCCGAGAATGCCGTCAGCGACCTGCGCAGCCAGACCGAGTACTGGCTTGGCATGCAGGGCCGCCTGACCGAACCGGTGTACAAGGCCGCCGGCGAGGACCACTACAAGGCGGTCAGCTGGGACGAGGCGCTCCGGCTCGTGGCCGACAAGCTCAAGGGTCTGGACTCCCCAGACCAGGCGGCGTTCTATACGAGCGGCCGGACCTCGAACGAGGCTGCCTTCCTCTACCAGCTCATGGTCCGCGGCTACGGCACCAACAACCTGCCGGACTGCTCCAATATGTGCCACGAATCCTCCGGCTGGGCCATGGGCCAGACCATCGGCATCGGCAAGGCGACGGTCAGCTTCGACGACTACGCCAAAGCCGACCTGATCATCATCATGGGCCAGAACCCCGGCACCAACCACCCCCGGATGATGACCGAACTCGAGGCGTGCAAGCGCAACGGCGGTGAGATCGTGGCCGTCAACCCCCTCCCCGAAGCGGGCCTGCGCCGGTACAAGAACCCGCAGCAGGTCAACGGGGTCGTCGGTCACGGCGTCCAGATCGCGGACCAGTTCCTCCAGATCCGGATCGGCGGGGACATGGCGCTGCTGCAGGCCGTGTCCAAGCGCGTGCTCGACGCCGAGGCCAAGAACCCCGGGACGGTCCTGGACCACGCCTTCCTGGCCGAACACTGCGAGGGGCTCGAGGAGCTCAAGGAACACCTCGCCGGGCTGGATGAAGGCACAGTGCTTGAGGCCACGGGCCTGCGCAGCGAGGACATCGATGAGCTGGCCGCCCGCTACCTCAAGGCCGAGAAAGTCATCATCACCTGGGCCATGGGCATCACGCAGCAGAAGAAGGGTGTTGCCACCATCAAGGAGATCATCAACCTCCTGCTGCTGCGCGGCAATATCGGCAAGCCAGGCGCCGGCGCCTCCCCCATCCGCGGGCACAGCAATGTGCAGGGCGACCGGACCATGGGCATCTGGGAGCAGATGCCGCAGTCCTTCATGGAGGCCCTCGGCGAGGAGTTCGACTTCGAGCCGCCCCGCGAACACGGCGCGGACGCCGTCGAGACCATCAACAAGATGCGCGCGGGCGAGATCAAGGTATTCGTCGCCCTGGGCGGCAACCTGGTGGGTGCCATCTCGGACACGAACGCCGCAGAGGCTGCCATGCAAAACACGGAGATGACGGTCCAGATCTCGACCAAGCTGAACCGCTCGCACACTGTGACGGGCCGCGAGGCCCTGATCCTCCCCACGATGGGCCGGACCGAGATCGATATCCAGGAATCCGGTCCCCAGTTCGTGTCGGTGGAGGACACCGTCTGCGCCGTACACCCGTCCTGGGGCAGCGTCGAGCCGGTGTCCCACCATCTGCTCTCGGAGCCGGCCATCGTGAGCCGGCTGGGCAAACTCCTGGTGGGCGACAAGATCAGGGCCGACTGGGACGGCTATGAGAAGAACTACGACCTCATCCGGGACCATATTTCGCGCGTGGTGGGCGGCTGCAAGGACTACAACCAGCGGATCCGGCAGGAAGGCGGGTTTGTCCTCGCCCACGGTCCCCGCGACTCCCGCACATTCCCCACGCCCACCGGCAAGGCCGTGCTGACCGCCAACGATCTTGAACTTGTCGAACGGCCGGAGGGAACCCTGATCCTGCAGAGCATGCGCTCCCACGACCAGTTCAACACCACCATCTACTCGCACAACGACCGCTACCGTGGCATCAAGAAGGGCCGCCATGTGGTGTTCGTGAACCCTGACGACATCGCCGAACTCGGCCTTACGGACGGGCAATATGTGGACGTCCGCGGCGTATACGACGACGGTGAGGAACGCGTGGTGCGCAAGTTCCGTGTGGTGTCGTACCCCACGGCACGCGGTTGCGCTGCTGCCTATTACCCCGAAGCCAACGTGCTGGTGCCGCTGAACCACACGGCCGAAGGCAGCAACACGCCAGTCTCGAAGGCAGTCATCGTCCGGCTCGAGCCGAGCCTGGGCCAGACACCCGACGGCGCGGCAACAGCCCCTGCCCGGGTGGCCTCACGCTAGGCACCCGGTTCCACTGGCCGGGCCGCGGGACATGCCCAGCCCCCGCCCCGGCCACTGGACTTAAGACCACCATGCCCACCCCTGCGCCCGAGCAATGAGCATGTCCACGGGGCGCCCCACGGCCACCCCACCGCCCCCGCGGGACATGCCCAGCCCCCGCCCCGGCCACTGGACATAACACCACCATGCCCACCCCTGCGCCCAAGCAATGAGCATGTCCCACGGAACGGATCTGAAAAATGCGGAAAGGCCGCGCCCCATGGGGGACGCGGCCTTTCCCGAGAAGTCTTGGCGCTACTGGGCCCTCTTGGTCCAGCCTTCTTCGTCCGGGCCGCCCGACTCGCCATGTTCGCAGAGCTCGATGACCTTGTTCGACGCGGCGTGCACAGCCTCCTGCGTGCCCTTGCGGCCCTTGGTGGACGCAGTACCCGCCGCGTAGCCCACGATGAACGCACTGATCGCGTCCGCATGCGGCCCGACGGCTTTGACCGATTCCTCCGCCACCTGGACGATCTTTTCGTGGTCGACTTCCAGGTCGAGGATCTGCAGCGCCTGGATCAGCCGGCTGCTCCAATGCCGCAGCGAGCTGTCTTCGTCTCGGGACAACGTCATTGCTACTCCTTCTCGCAGGGTGAATGGATCGTCTAACCCTCAAGGGGTAGCACCCGCCCCCGGCGTTGCGCAACGCGACACAGCGGCAGGCGGCAGGTGGCACGCAGGCGGCCCCTCAGCTCCAGAGCGCCACGTGGAACTTGGATCCCCGCCGTTCCAGCCCTCGGGAACCGCCGGGGGCCACCATGGCCGCGGTGGCGTCGGCGGTGCCGGCAAACCGTTGGAGGGTCCGCGCCATGGTGGTGGCCCGGCCGCGGTCCAGGGTACTGGCCCACCAGAGTCCGGAGATCGGCGTTCCGGCTACCGGCACACGGACCAGGGAACCGCTGCGGATTTCAGCCCGGACAATATGCCCCAGCGCCAGCATGGTTCCCTCTCCGGCCCTGACGGCGGCCAGGGCCTCCGTTTCGCTGCTCAACCGGACGATCTCCGGCGCCACCGACTGGGCAGCCAGCCACCGGCCCTCCTCGCTGGCCGCCTGAATGCCGGCGGGGCCGGCAAACCAGGGTCTGCGCACCAGTTCGGCCGGCGCGACCGGCCCGTGGAGGGCGGCGATCGGATGCCCGGCGGCCGCCACGACGATCCGCTGGTACCGCAGGAACGGGACGGAGTCGATGCCGACGTCGCCAGTACCGTTGGCGAGGGAGCCGTTGCGGGCGGCGGGCCTGGCCCCCAAAGCGATGTCATAGACGCGTTCCCGCATCAGCGAGGCGATGTCCTCGGCCTCCTCCACCACCACATCGACGGAGGCCCCGGGAACCCGGCGGGTGAAAAGGTCGAGCAGGCGCCCCGCCGCGTGCTCGGCAAACGGCGCCGTCGCCACGATTTTCAGGCGCCCGGTCTCGGTCTGGGCATGTGCCACCTCCCACCGGGCCCGGTCCGCCAGTCCCACGATGTCCTGGGCATGTTCGGCGAGCGCCCGGCCGCCGGGAGTCAGCGCAATCCCGCCATGGGCGCGCACGAAGAGCGGGTCGCCCAGATCCTGCCTGAGTGCGGCGAGCGCCGTCGATACTGCCGGTTCGCTGACTCCGAGCTGGACGGCGGCCGCATGGAGGGAACCCAGCTTGGCCACCAGGGCGAACGTCCGCAACTGTCCCAATGTCATCGCCACGGCTTCATAACCTTTCGCTTATGACGATATTGACAGCCCTGTCAGGCCGGGGCAAGACTGACCTCAATCCGGCGCCAGGCAGCTGCTACTCCACGCCGCCGGCCTTTCGGAGTGAGGTAGGGACTATGCAGATTCCGGCTCCATTTGACTACGTGCGCGCCACTACGGTGGAGAACGCACTGGAACTCCTTGCCCGGTACGGACCCGAATCGCGGGTGGTTGCCGGCGGCCATAGCCTCCTGCCGATGATGAAGCTCCGCCTCTCCCGGCCCGAATGGCTGATCGACATCAATGACTTATACGAGCTCGATTTCATCCTCCGTGACGGCAACAAGCTAAGGGTCGGCGCCCTGACGCGCCACACCACCCTGCTCGAGTCGGACGAGGTGGCCGGGCTGTTCCCCATCGTTCGGGACGCCGAGCGGGTGATCGCCGACCCCGTGGTCCGCAACCGCGGCACCATTGGCGGCTCGCTCTGCCAGGCCGACCCGGCCGAGGACCTCTCCACGGTGTGTGATGTCCTGGGCGCCGAGGCAGTGATCCGCGGACCGGGCGGCGAGCGCATCCTGTCCATGTCCGAGTTCCACCGCGGACCCTATGAAACCGCGGTCGGGCACGATGAACTGCTCTGCGAACTCAGGTTCGGCATCCGCCCCCGGTCGGGCAGTGCCTATGAAAAGGTCGAACGCCGGGTCGGAGACTGGGCAGTCGGTGCCGCCGGTGCCGCTGTCACCCTCACCGCGGACGGCACTGTCGACGACGCCGCCGTCGGGCTCACCGCCCTGGGCCTCGACCACCCCCTGGCCGGGGCCGCCGCCGTGCTCCGCGGCCGGCATCCGGAGGAGGAGCTGTTCGCCGAGGCGGGCAGGCTGGCAGCGGAGGCCTGCGATCCGGTGGCTGACCAGCGCGGCCCCGTCGACTACAAGCGGCATCTCGCCGATGAGCTCACCCAACGGGTACTGCGGCGGGCCTGTGCCCGCGCCGCCCAGATGCAGGAAGGCTGAAGCCGATGCAGATCAGCATGACCGTGAACGGCACCGACGTCACGAGCGAGATTGAGCCCCGGGTGCTCCTGGTCCACTACATCCGCGAGGTCCTGGGCCTCACCGGTACGCACTGGGGATGCGACACAAGCAACTGCGGGACGTGCGTGGTCCTGATGGACGGACAGCCCGTGAAGTCCTGCACCGTCCTGGCCGCCATGGCCGCGGGGCACGACATCCGCACCGTCGAGGGGCTGGCCAGCGGCGGCACCCTCGACCCCGTCCAGCAGGGTTTCATGGAAGAGCACGGGCTGCAGTGTGGCTTCTGCACCCCGGGGATGATGCTCACGGCCCGCGCGCTGCTGGATAAGAATCCGCACCCGGACGACGCCGAGATCCGGCAGGCTATTTCCGGGCAGATCTGCCGGTGCACGGGCTACGCCACGATTGTCCGCTCGGTGCAGTGGGCCGCCGCCCACCCGGCCGGCGGCGGCGCGGACGATGCGCCGGCAGCCGAGGAAGGCCTGGCCGACACGGACACCGCCGTCCCGGATGCCCGCGTCCCGGATGTCACGGCGGAAACAGAAGACACGGAGGTGAAGGCATGACCGTCATCCATGACCGGCCGTCAAACCCGGCCGCAGGCGATGAGGACCGTCCGATCGGCTACGGCCGCATCCAGCGGAAGGAAGACCCGCGCTTCGTGCGCGGCAAGGGGCACTACGTGGACGACATCGTGCTGCCGGGGATGCTGCACGGCGCCATCCTGCGCGCTCCGGTGGCGCACGCCCGGCTCGTGTCCATCGACACCACCAACGCCCTCGCGCATCCGAAAGTGGTCGCAGTCATCACCGGCAAGGACCTTCTGGGCCTCAAGCTCGCGTGGGCGCCGACACTATCGGCGGATGTCCAGGCCGTGCTGGTGACCGACAAAGTCCGGTTCCAGGGGCAGGAAGTCGCGTTTGTCGTGGCCGAGGACCGTTACGCCGCACGGGACGCCCTGGAGCTGATCGACGTCGAATACGAAGTCCTTCCCCCGCTGGTGGACGCCCGCAAGGCACTGGACCCGGACGCCCCGGTGATCCGCGATGAGATCGAGGGCCGGACGGACAACCGGATCTTCGACTGGGAGATGGGCGACAAGGCCGAAACTGATGCGGTGTTCGCCTCCGCGGATGTTGTGGTCAGCCAGGAGATCGTCTACCCGCGGGTCCATCCCGCACCGATGGAGACGTGCGGCGCCGTCGCCGATTTCGACGCCGTCAACGGCAAGCTGACGCTCTACGAGACCACCCAGGCACCGCACGCGCACCGGACCCTGTTCGCGATCGTCGCCGGCATCCCCGAGCACAAGATCCGGATCGTCTCCCCCGATATCGGCGGCGGTTTCGGCAACAAGGTCGGGATCTATCCCGGCTACATCCTCGCCGTCGTCGGTTCGATCGTCTCCGGCCGCCCGGTCAAGTGGGTGGAGGACCGCTCCGAGAACCTGATGTCGACCTCGTTCGCCCGGGACTACATCATGCAGGGCGAAATCGCGGCGACCAGGGACGGCAAGATCCTCGCCCTGCGCACCCACGTGCTGGCCGACCACGGCGCGTTCAACGCCACGGCCCAGCCCACCAAGAACCCGGCCGGATTCTTCTCCATCTTCACCGGCAGCTACGACCTCGCGGCCGCCCACTGCTCCGTCACCGGCGTCTATACCAACAAGGCGCCCGGCGGGGTCGCGTACGCGTGCTCGTTCCGGGTTACCGAGGCCGTGTACCTCGTGGAGCGGATGGTCGACATCCTTGCCCGCAAGCTGGACATGGACCCGGCGGAACTGCGGCTGAAGAACTTCATCAAGCCGGAGCAGTTCCCCTATGCCAACAAGACCGGCTGGGTCTACGACTCGGGCAACTACGAGGCCGCCATGCGCCTCTCGATGCAGCTCGCCGGATACGAGGACCTCCGCCGCGAGCAGGCCGAGAAACGCGAACGCGGGGAACTCATGGGCATCGGGGTTTCCTTCTTCACGGAAGTCGTCGGAGCCGGGCCAAGGAAGCACTTCGACATTGTGGGCCTCGGCATGGCCGACGGCGCTGAACTGCGCGTCCACCCCACTGGCAAGGCCGTGGTGCGCATCTCGGTGCAGAGCCAGGGCCAGGGCCACGAGACCACCTTCGCCCAGATCGTGGCGGAAGAACTCGGCATCCCGCCGGAGGACATCGAGGTGGTGCACGGGGACACCGACCAGACGCCGTTCGGCTTGGGCACGTACGGCAGCCGTTCGACGCCGGTCAGCGGCGGCGCCGTGGCCCTTGTAGCCCGGAAGGTGCGCGAGAAGGCGAAACTGATCGCCGGGGCGATGCTGGAGACCCGCCCCGAGGACCTCGAATGGGAAAAGGGCCGCTGGTTCGTCAAAGGCGATCCGAGCGTCGGCAAGACCATGGCCGAGATCGCCATGGGCGCCCACGGCACCGTTGCCTTGCCTGAGGGCGTGGACGGAAACCTCGACGCCGAGGTCACCTACGACCCGCCGAACCTGACCTTCCCGTTCGGCGCCTACATCTGCGTCGTCGACATCGATCCCGGCACGGGGCAGGTCAAAGTGCGGCGCTTCATCGCGGTGGATGACTGCGGCACCAGGATCAACCCGATGATCATCGAAGGCCAGGTGCATGGCGGGCTGACGGACGGTGTGGGCATGGCCCTGATGGAGATCATCGAGTTCGACGAGGACGGCAACTGCCTCGCCGGGTCCTTCATGGACTACCTGATCCCCACGGCCATGGAAGTGCCGGACTGGGAAACCGGATTCACTGTCACGCCCTCCCCGCACCACCCGATCGGGGCGAAGGGCATCGGCGAGTCCGCCACAGTCGGCTCACCGCCGGCGATCGTCAACGCTATTGTCGATGCCCTGGCGCCGTTCGGCGTCACACATATGGACATGCCCTGCACCCCGGCCCGCGTCTGGGCTGCCATGCAGGGCCGGGCCCGGCCGCCGATCTGATGGCCTCCACCGCAGGATCCCTGGCCGCCAGGGCCGATGAACTCGCCAGCCGCCGCGAGCCGTTCGTCCATGCCACGGTGGTCCGCGCCCAGCATCCGACGAGCGCCCACGCCGGGGACACCGCCCTGGTGCTGCCCGGCGGAGAGATCCACGGCTTTGTGGGCGGAAACTGCGTGGAGGAGTCGGTGCGCGAGTACAGCCGGCAGGTCCTGGCCACCCAGGAACCCCTCCTGCTGCGGGTGCTGCCCGGAGAACCGTCCCGCACCGCGGAGGAAGGCGCCGTCGAGGTCACCAACCCGTGCCTGAGCGGCGGGGCGATCGAGATCTTCCTCCAGCCGCGGATTCCGGCGCCCCGTGTCGTGGTGGTGGGCACGACGCCGGTGGCGCAGGCCCTGGAAACGCTCGGCTCCGGCGTCGGCCTCGAAGTCGAACTGACGGACGGCGAATCCGCAGATCCCCGCGGGGACGACGCGGCATTGATTGTCGCCTCGCACGGAAAAGCGGAAGAGCGTGCCCTGGAAGCCGCCCTGCGGGCCGGTGTCCCCTACGTTGCCCTCGTGGCCAGTAGAACCCGCGGCGCCGCCGTCCTGGAATCCCTCGACGTCGACGACGCCCTGCGGCGGCGGGTTTTCACACCGGCCGGGCTGCAACTCGGCGCCCGGACCCCCGGGGAGATCGCCCTGTCCATCCTCGCCCAGCTGGTCGGTGAACGGTCCAGGGCGCGGCGCGCCGCCCCGCCCCTGGCGTCCGCTGCCGCGGCCGCCACGAGCTTCGGCACGGAGCCAGTACCATCGGAGCCAGTTCCATCCGAGCCGGCACCACCGGGGCCGGCGAGCGCGGTCGACCCGGTGTGCGGCATGTCTGTCCCGGCCCTCGAATCGTCCCTGCACCTGGTTCACGAAGGGGCCGCCGTCTACTTCTGCTCGCCCGGCTGCCGGGCCGCCTTCCGCAAAGATCCGGAACGCTATGCCGTTACGACCTGACCCGTTGCCGGCGGCAGAAAGCCCCGGGCCCCGGACCGCCGGCATCATCCTGGCCGCGGGCGGTTCCCGGCGACTGGGCCGGCCGAAGCAGCTGCTGCCCTACGGCGCCGGAGTGCTGCTCGATGCCGTCCTGGCGACTGCCCGGGACTGTGGCTTCGGCCAGACGGTGCTGGCCCTGGGCGGCGTAGCGGCCGACGTGGAGCGCACTGTGGACACCAGCGGCTGCGATGTGGTGCTCAACCCGGACTTCGGCGAAGGGTGCGCGTCCTCGATCGCCACGGCGCTCGCCGCCCTCCATCCGGGCACCAGCGCCGTCGTCCTGCTGCTCGGCGATCAGCCCGGTGTCCGGGCCGCGAGCGTCCGCGCAGTGCTTGGCGCCCTGCAGCCCACTCCTGCGCACACTGCCGGCATCGCGGTGTGCCGCTACGACGACGGCGTGGGCCACCCGATGGCGTTTGCCCGGCGCCTGCTGCCGGACCTGGCCGCCCTGCACGGGGACAAAGCCGTCTGGAAGCTCCTGGCACAGCGGGCGGACGACGTCGTCGAGGTCCGCACAGCCGGCCCCGTCCCCCCGGACGTCGACACCGAAGACGACTACCGGCGCCTCCTTGCCGGGCTGCTGGGGGCCCTATGACGGCGGCGGCGCGGGCTGGCGCGGAGGAGGACGTGCGGCGCCGGGTCCCGGATGTCGGATCGCTGATGGCCGCGCTGGACCGGGCCAACTACCTGGCCGACGTCGGACTGGCGACGGCCCTGTTCCTGGCTGTCCGCCTGCCGCAGCCCATCCTGCTCGAGGGCGAGGCGGGGGTCGGAAAGACGGAGGCCGCTAAGGCGCTGGCCGAGCTCCTCGACACCCCGCTGTACCGGCTGCAGTGCTACGAGGGAATCGACGCCGGTGAGGCCCTCTATGAGTGGAACCACCAGCGCCAGCTGCTCGGCATCCGGCTGGCCGAAGTCCGCGACACCGAGGTCACGGAAACGGACCTGTTTGCCTCCCAGTACCTGCTGCGGCGCCCGCTCCTGCAGGCGCTGGAACATCCCGGCCCGCGGCCTGCCGTGCTGCTCCTGGACGAGATCGACCGCGCCGACGCCGAATTCGAGGCCTTCACCTTTGAACTGCTGGCCGAATCCGCCGTCACCATCCCGGAGCTGGGCACAATCCGCGCCACCCATCCCCCCATCGTGATCCTGACCTCCAACCGGACCCGGGACCTTCACGACGCCCTGACCCGCCGCTGCCTGTACCACTGGATCGACTACCCGGGACCCGCCCGGATTGCCGAGATCGTGCGCCGCCGGGTTCCTGCCAGCAGCGGCCCGCTGGCCCTCCAGGCCGCTGCCGTCATCACCCGGCTGCGCACCCTGGACCTCGCCAAGCCGCCCGGGATCTCCGAGGCAATCGACTGGGTCTCGGCCCTGGCCGTGCTGGGGGTGGAGCGGATCGACCCCGGCACCACCGAGCAGACGTGGGGCTCCATCGTCAAGAACCGCGATGACCTCGAACTCGTCGGCTCCCGCGGCGCGGCCTGGCTCGTGGACGGCACCGATGGCTGAAGACCACGGCCCCGCCCAGAACAACAGTGCCACCGATCAGCCGCCGCAGCCGCCATTGGTCGAGGCGGCCGCCTTGTCCGCCGCGTTCGTCTCGGCCATCCGGAGGGCCGGCCTGGCGACCTCGCCGGACCGGGCGGCGCGGCTCGCCGAGGCGCTCCACCTGATCCCCCCGGCCCGGCTTGAGCAGCTCTACTGGACCTGCCGCGTGGTGCTCGTGTCCGCCCGCGAAGAAGTGCCCGTGTTCGATGCCGTCTTCGCGGCCGTGTTCCGCGGGAACGCCGCCCCCGCCCAGCCGGGCAGCGTGCCCGGCGCGGCAGCGGCGCCGCCCGCACCGGCGCTCCGGACCAGGCCCGCAGCGCCAGGGAGCCAGACGCCGGGCCCGGCCCCCGGCACGCCGCAGCGGCCGCGCCTGGCCTTCCCCGGCCGGGACGGCTCCGCGGAGGACGGCCGCACTGACCGGGAGGCCGTCCTTGCCATGGTTTCCGCAGACGAACACCTGCAGGTGACATCCTTCGCCGAGCTTTCCGCCGATGAAGTAGCGGCGGTCCGGCGGCTGGCGGCGGCGCTGCAGCTCGCGACGCCGCTGCGCCTGAGCCGCCGCACGCGCACGTCGGCCCACAGCACGGCGAGCCTGGATGTCCGGGCGACAGTGCGCGCTGCCCGCCGGTCCGGGACCGACGCCCCGCTGCTGCTCTATGCCCGCCGGCGCGAGCAGCGCCGCAAACTGGTGTTGCTCTGCGATGTTTCGGGATCGATGGAACCCTACTCCCGGGTCTTCGTATCCTTCCTGCAGGGCGCCGTGACCCGGGCCGGGGCGGAAGCCTTTGTCTTCTCCACCAGGCTGACCAGGCTGACACGGCAACTGGCCCTGCGTGATCCGGACCGGGCCCTGGCCCGCGCCGCTGTCTCCGCGCCGGACTGGGCCGGCGGAACCCGGATCGCCGAATGCCTCCGGCGCTTCGTCGACGAGCACGGCCGCCGCGGACTGGCGCGGGGCGCTGTGGTGGTGGTGTTTTCGGACGGCTGGGCCTACGAGGATCCGGAACAGGTCGCGGCGCAGATGGCGCGCCTGCGCCGGCTCGCCCACCGGATCATCTGGGTGAATCCGCGCAAGGCAGCCCCGCAGTACCGGCCCCTCGTGGGCGGCATGGCGGCGGCCCTGCCCTACTGCGACGCCTTCGTCAGCGGCCACAGCTACCGGGCCTTGGCGCAGGTGGCTGCCGCCATTCGCGGTGAGGGGCCGCCTTCACAGGACACGCACGAACGAGCGAGAGGCAAGGAACCAGCCCATGCACATTGACAGCACGTTCTCGGTGGTCGCACCAATAAGCCAGGTGTGGGACACGCTGATGGACTTTGAACGGGTGGCGGGTTGCCTTCCGGGGGCCAGGATCCTGAACAAGCTCTCGGACGACGCCTACCAAGTGGGCATGACGGTAAAGCTCGGCCCGGTCACGATGCAATACAAGGGCCTGCTGAACGTCATTGAACGAAACGCCCCGGAACATCGTGCGGTCCTTGGCGGCAAGGCCCAGGAGACCCGCGGACAAGGCACCGCCGAGGCCACCGTCACCCTGGTGCTGGCCGAGGACGGAGCGGCCACACGGGGTTCCGTCAGCGCAGACCTGGCGCTGTCCGGCAAGGCAGCGGCCATGGGCAAGGGGGTGATCGGCGGCGTCACGGAGCAGATGATGTCGCTCTTCGCGAAGAATCTGCAGGCCATGCTCACTGAGGCAGCACCCCCTGCGCAGGAAGCCCCTGCGGGACCGACCCCTGCGGCGGTCCCCGAACCCACCCCGGCTCCGGTCCCCGCGTCGGCGGCGGCCGCGCCGGAACCGGTCCCTGTGCCTGTCTCGGCGGCGGCGGCGCCGGAACCGGTCCCTGTGCCTGTCTCGGCGGCGGCCGCGCCGGACGGCAGCCTGGATGCGCTGAGCCTCGCCAAGGGAATCGCGGCGGAGCAATTGTCCAGCCCGGTGAAGGTCCTCGGCGTTATCGCCGTCGTGGCGTGCATCGCGTACTGGGCCGGCCGGCGTTCGGCGTTCCGGCTGCTCCGGCTGTGCGGCAGGCTCTGAGGAGCGCCGATGCGTGATGTCCTCGCGGCCATGTTGCCCGACTGGCGAAGCGGTGCCACGGCAGGCCTGGCCACCGTTGTGAGCACATTCAGATCTGCGCCCCGGCTCCCCGGGGCCGCCATGCTGGTGACGGCCGGCGGCGAGGCCGTGGGCTCCGTCTCCGGCGGCTGCGTCGAGGGCGCCGTCTACGAGCTCGCCACCCAGGTCAAGGACGACGGCGAGCCGGCCCTGGTGCGCTACGGGATCAGCGACGACGACGCCTATGCCGTGGGCCTGACCTGCGGTGGAATCATCGACATCTTCGTCGAACCTGTCTCCCGGCAACACTTTGCCGAACTCGACGCCGTCGCCCAGGACATCACCGCCGGGCGCCGCGTGGGCGTCGCCACGGTCATCGAACACCCGGATGCCGGCCGTGTGGGGCGGCACCTGGTTGTCAGGCCGGACGGTTGCGCGGGTGACCTGGGCTCGGACCGGACCAACCGCGCCGTCGGCGACGACACCCAGGGTCTTCTCGCCGCCGGCCGGACGGGCATCCTGAACTACGGCGTGGACGGCGAGCGGCTGGACACCGGCATGCGCGTCTTCTTTGCCAGCTATGCACCGCCGCCGCGCATGCTCGTCTTCGGCGCCATTGACTTCGCCGCGGCGCTGGCGCGGCTGGGCGCGTTCCTGGGCTACCGGGTGACCGTCTGCGATGCGCGGTCCGTCTTCGCGACGCCCGCGCGATTCCCTGACGCCGCCGAGGTGGTCAACGCGTGGCCACACCGGTACCTAAGCGAGCAGTTTGCCCAAGGGCTGCTGGATTCCAGGGCTGTGCTCTGCGTCCTGACCCACGACCCGAAGTTCG
Source organism: Arthrobacter sp. 01N444 (assembly GCF_056399305.1). Classification (NCBI taxonomy): domain Bacteria; kingdom Bacillati; phylum Actinomycetota; class Actinomycetes; order Micrococcales; family Micrococcaceae; genus Arthrobacter; species Arthrobacter sp. 01N444. Next base: position 114,379 of record NZ_JBFTRB010000010.1, on the reverse strand, counting down.
ACATCCCCGTCCTTGAGGTGGCCCTGCGCGGCAGCCCCGTGGCCTTTATCGGCGCCATGGGATCCCGGCGCACGCACGAGGACAGGATGGCACGGCTTCGGCAGACGGGACTGACTGGGGCCGAGTTGTCCAGGCTTCACAGTCCTGTCGGCCTGGATCTGGGCGCCCGCACCCCGGAGGAAACGGCGGTGTCCATCGCGGCAGAGTTCATCGCCCAACAGTGGAGCGGCAGCGGGGAGCCGTTGCGGCAGCTGGGCGAACGGATCCACCACGACGAGCAGTTGTGACTGTGTGGCCATGACGGCGGACGAGGCCCTGCGCTGGACGCCGGCGCTGCTGCTCGCGGCAACGGGCTACTCGGCCGGGCAAAGCCTACGAGGAGCCGGGCCGGCGGGTCTGCTTTCATGTTCGCTGCCCAGGCCGCCTGACCGCCGCTCCCCCAGTTGCTTCGGATCCGACGCACCGGATTCCGGCTACCGCGCGGCGACCGCCGCGGGAGCCAGCAGTTCGCGGTACCGGGCGGCGTGCCGGCCGAGTTCGTCGGCGTCCACCCGGGGTGCCGAATGCAGGATGAGTGGCCGGGCCATCTCCAGGCCGCACAAGTGCGCAGTCGCGTCGAGGGGGCGCAGGAGCTCCTCCATCGTGAAGCGGTTGTGTCCTGCCGGCGCGTAGGAGGATTCAGGGCCGCCGGTCGACAGCACCAGCTGGAGCCGCTTTCCGTGGAGGGCGTCGCCTCCGGCGCCGTACGCGAAGCCGTATGTGAGCACCTGGTCCATCCACTCCTTCAGGACCCCCGGGACGGAGTACCAGTGCCACGGGAACTGCCAGACGATGGTGTCGTGCCCGCGCAGCAACTCCTGTTCCCGGGCGGTGTCGAACCGCCGGTCCGGGTGGGCGGCGGAGAGGTCATGCACCGTCACGTGCTCCAGGTCCATGATGGCTGAGGTGAGGTGCGCGGTGATCCGCGAGCTTTCCAGGTCAGGGTGGGCAACAAGGACGAGTGTGCGCTGTGGGGTCATGGAAGGTTCGTGCTTCTTTCAGAGTCGGATTCGAGGCCGACCAGAGCCGAGCTGACCTGCCAGAGGCGGTCAATATCGGACTGGCTGTAGCTGCGTTTTGATGATTTCTTGGGAGTGCTGCTGGCAAAGTACTGGCCGGTGACGTTTTCGAGCTCCGGCGCCGAGGCAAGGTAGATGGAGGTCCGGGCGCCCTGCTCGGGGGTTTTCATCCACCGCTGAACCAGCGGTGTCAGGAACTCTTGCAGCCGGCCCGGATCTTCGGCTCCGAACGCCGTCGCCACGACTCCGGGGTGGAGCACATTTGCGGTGACGCGGGTGCCGGAGAGACGTGCGGCGAGTCCGTAAGTGAACAAGACGTTGGCCAGTTTCGACTGGTTGTACGCCCGCTGCCCCGAGTAGGACCGTTCGGCCAGCAGGTCCGCGAAGTCCATCCGGGCCATGGCCTGGGCGCCGGACGAGACCGTTACGATCCGCGCCGGTCCGCTCTCCTTCAACCGTTCAAGGAGCAGGTTGGTGAGCAGGAAAGGAGCAAGGTGGTTAAGGGCGAAGGTGTACTCAAGTCCATCCACGGTGACGCGGCGGGTGTTCCAGAATCCGCCCGCATTGTTGACCAGCACATCGAGGCGGTCCAAGGTATTCAGCACCTCCTCGGCCAGCCTGCGGACTTCCCGCTGGGAGGAGAGATCGGCGGTGAACACCTCGACGGGGGCCGACGCCACAGCGCGGATCTCCTCAGCTGCCCGAGATGCCCTGTCAGCGTTGCGGCCGGTGATGGCAACCCGCGCACCCAGGGCGGCCAGACCCAGAGCCGTGGCCTTGCCGATCCCGCCGGTGCCTCCGGTGATCAGAACTGTCTTTCCTGCCATTGACAGCATTCGGTTCTCGCTCTCGGTGTTCGTTGCCGCAAAGCTGCATGAGTGGGGTGTAGACAGGTTTGTCTACATCGGGAACGAAGGTATCAGACAGAACTGTCTGTGCACAAGCAGCGGCCGGCCCTGCTCCACCGCGGGGCGTTCGGGTCGGCTGACGGGCTCCGCAGTGGCCGTCCGGGCGGCCGCCGGGCGTATGCTCTTGGCATGGCGAGATACTTCGATGTGCACCCCGAGAACCCCCAGCACCGTTCGATCCTCCAGGCGGTGGACATCGTGCGCTCAGGCGGCCTGATCGCTTACCCCACGGATTCCTGCTATGCGCTGGGCGCTCAGCTGGGCAACCGGGAGGCCCTGGACCGGATCCGGACCATCCGGCAGTTGGACGGCAAGCATCATTTCACCCTCGTCTGCAAGGACTTCGCCCAGTTGGGCCAGTTCGTCCAGATCGACAACGATGTGTTCCGCAGCATCAAGGCCGTCACGCCCGGCAGCTATACCTTCATCCTGCCGGCGACCAGGGAGGTCCCGAAACGTCTGCTGCACCCGAAGAAAAAGACCGTTGGCGTGCGCATCCCGGACAACCACGTCGTGCAGGCGCTGCTCGCTGAGCTCGGCGAGCCGCTGCTGTCGAGCACTTTGCTGCTTCCCGATGAGGAAGAGCCACTCACTCAGGGGTGGGAGATCAAGGAACGCCTGGACCACGTGGTGGACGCCGTGATCGACTCCGGCGACTGTGGTGCCGAGCCAACCACGGTGATCGACTACTCCAGCGGCGTCGCGGAAATCGTCCGGCGCGGCATGGGTGATCCGTCGCGCTTCGAGTAACAGTCGCGCTTCGGTTAACAGACGACGCCGGCAACGGCATGGCGCCGGCCGGGCGCCGGGGCGGACCAGGCGGGGCGGACCAGGCGGGGCGGACCAGGCGGGGCGGACTAGGCGGATTCCGCCGTGGCCGCCTGCCGGTTCCGCAGCCACCGGCGCACGAGGTCGATGGCGGCGACAAGCCCGGCCAGGGGCGAGAGCACCGCTGCGGCGTAGACGAACATCATCCACGTCAGGGTGGTCACCGGGCTTTGGCGGGTGCTCAGGAGGGACAGTCCGCCGAAGAGGCCCAGGACCCAGAACAGGATGACTCCGGACAGCACAGCGGCTGCGGGGAAGTACTCGTTCGTGACGACTTTCTTCAAGGTTTCCATGGGCCCTCCTCACACCTGGCGGTGGGACTGCCCGCCGGGGATATTCCCAGTATGGGGCCCGGCGCGGCGGAATTCCCCGAGAATCCCGGCCACGTGACGAAGCTAACGCCCGCGTCCGGTTGGCGGCCATCCCGGTCATCAATTGGGCGCCGCCGGTCCACCGGTGGCGGCCCCGCGGGGGTCAGACGGCGGCCCGGACGCGCTGGAGGAAGGAATCAAGCACCCGCCCGGCGTTCTCATGCATGCGCCGGGACTCGGCCGCCGGCAGCTGCCGGCTCTTGGGCCCGTTCAATCGCTCGCCCAGATAGAGCAGCGCCGCCAGTACCTCGGAGAGTTCGGAGTTGCTTTCCGCACGCTGCCGCAGGAGCCGCAGATGAGCTTCCTGGAGGGCCGGACCGGGGCTGCAGCCAAGGTCGCGGTCGAAGAGCCGCCGGCAGCGGTCATAGGCCGAGAGGCCCTCCGCCGGCAGGCCTGCCTGTTCATAGGCCGTCACCAGCACCGTCCAGGCCCGCTCGTTCAGGGGCTCCGCGCGAATGGCAGCCTGGACCAGGTTGACGGCATCGTCTGGTTTGTCCAGCAGAGCCGCCGTTTCTGCCGCGAGGATCTGCAGCGCCACCTTTTCGGCTGTATGACGTGCGCGCGCCTCTTCGGCCCAATCGGAGGCAAGTTCGAACCCGAGCAGCGGCTCCGCGGAAATCTCCAGGGCCTCGAGCATCAGGGGGTAGGCCTCCGCCGGAGGCAGCTCACCCGCGTCGCGGACCAGGTCACGGAACCGGAACAGATCGAGGTCCACGAGCGTAGGGTCCAGCACGTAGCCACTGTTGGCCGTGCGGAGCGGGCCGGTCTTAGTCTGCCCCGGCTGGATGGCACGGCGGATACCGCTGATATAGCTCTCGAGGGTCGCTACGGAGCCGTCACTGGCTCCTGCTCCCCAGAGAAGATCGATCAGGCGGGTCTTGGACACGGGCGTGCCAAGGTTCAGGAGAAGGATTTCCAGTATGTGCCGGGGCTTGCATCCGCCCATGTCGGCGGCGGTGAGCGCCACGCCGTCCCGGCGCACTTCGAATGATCCGAAGAGGCGGACCGAAATGGAAGGTGCTGTTTCCTTTGGGCTATCCACGATGTTCTCCGATTTCCCCAGGTAAAACGAACTCAATCGTCTATGGAGAGCCGGATCAACATTGAAACCAGGCCGTACTGAGGCTCTGTTCCCTCCGGCTTTCCAATGACACCGTGACACGCCCGGCGGGGCGCAACAAGGCATGCCGCTACCCGATCTTTCGCCCAAAGAAAGACGCGTACAGGGGTCAGTACCGCTGAGTAAGCGGGCGGAGCGGAGGGCAGGTGATTGCGGCGCCAACCAAGTAATTCCGCGGGCCGCCGCCATGCGGACCCAAGTAGTTTAGGCGGGCAAGGAATTGGCCCCCGGCGGCCAAATTCCAGCACGTTGAACCGCGGGTCCGGACCGGGTTCCCTACTGGTTATCGGTCATCTCGGCGGGCACAGCCACCAGTCGCAGGTCCGCGCCGTCCCGGAGCACGGCAAGGTCCAGCGGCTCCCCGATCGCTTCGGCGAACAGCAGTTTCTGCAGGCTCTCGGCGTTGGACACATACATGTGTCCAACCTTCAGGAGGATGTCGCCGGCCCGTAGCCCGGCCCGCTCGGCGGGGGAATCCGGAAGGACTTCGACCACGAGCAGGCCCTCCCTGCGGCCCGTCCGGACGACGGCGCTCGGCTGCAACTGGATGGGTGTGTTGACCAGGCCCAGGTAGGCCCGGCGGACGCGGCCGTCCTTGAGCAGCGAAGCGATGATCCGCCGGGACGTCGCGTTGATGGGAACGGCCAGGCCGAGCCCAACACCGGCCACGGCCGTATTGATGCCGACGATCCGCCCGCGGGCGTCTGCCAGCGCCCCGCCGGAGCTGCCGGGGTTGAGGGCCGCGTCGGTCTGGATGACGTCCTCGATCACGCGCCGGCTCCGCCCGGACCAGACCGGGATCGAACGGCCCAGCCCGCTGACCACCCCGGCGGTGACGGAGCCGGCAAGCCCGAGCGGATTGCCCACGGCAATGACCAGCTGGCCGACCCGAAGGGACTCGGCATCGCCGAGTTCAGCCGGTGCAGCGGTGGGTGCCCTGCCGTGGACCACGGCAAGATCGGAGAGCGGGTCGGCGCCCACCACGTCAACAGCCGTGCTGGTGCCGTCGGCGAAGACTGCGTGGCCGGACTGGGCGCCTCCCACTACGTGGGCGTTCGTCAGCAGATATCCGTCCGTGGTGAACAGCACGGCCGACCCCGCACCGACCCTCAACCTGCCGTTGCGCCCGTTGCCGGTCATCTCGAGCGCGGCGACGTGCTGGGTGACAGCCTCGGCCACGCGGATGACCGTTGCGGAATAGGAATCCAGCGGGTCTTCGGACACATCGGATCCGGATACCCTGCTGATTGACGCGGCCACGGTGCACCTCCTGCTGAACGGTACTCATCCAAGTCAACCACCGCCGTCCCGGGAGTAGTCCTGGCGGGCATACGCCGTCAGAGAAATACGCAGGATGAAGCGGCGGCGGTGCAACAGTTCAGCCCGGCGCGGATCCGCGGCTAGGCTCGGACGTAGATCCGCCCGACAGCCCAGGAGAACCTACGTGACACCAACGTCCGCCTCCCCCGCCCCGCTGCCCCTGCCGGGTCTGACCTGGGGCATCAAGCGCAGCTTTATGGATTACATTTCGGGACTCCCGGACGGTGCTGTTTCCGCGGCCGACGGCGCCACGGTCACTGCGTCCGGAGAGTTCTGTTTCGCTCCCGCCGGTTCCGAGTACGATCCCGCCAGTGGCACCGGGGTGCTGCGGTTCCGCGGCGATGTCCGCGTCGCCGGGCACCACGGAATGATGTTCGTCCGGCTGCTGGATCCATGGGTCGAGTTCGCGGCCGGGCACGGGGTCCTGTCCATCAGCACGGGCGACGGCGGCGGGACCGACCGCTCGGATGTCGGCACCCTGCGCACTGCCGCGCCCCGCAACATGGAAGGGTTTCTCGTCTGGGAGCGCGTCGAGGTCGCCATCTCCCAGGCCGGTTCGGAACTGTTCGACGGCCAGTACGCCGACGGCCAGGCGATGGACCCCCTCGTCATCCGGGTGCCGGCGTAGTCAGGACGGGCCACGGCGCGGACGCTAGCGTGGACGCACCGGACGCACCCTCACCGGCGCGATGATCCCGATCAGGGCCACGGCGGTCATGGAACCTGCCGCCATGATCGAGGCGAGGACGACGATCTGGAAGCGGCCCGCTTCCAAGGGTGAAAGGCCGCCGAAGATCGCACCCACAAACGCCCCGGGCAGGGTGACGAGTCCCGTCGTCTTAGTCTGGTCGGTCGAAGGGATGAGGGCTGAATAGACGGCGCGCCGGGCCAGCTCCAACGTCGACTGACGCCGGGTCGCCCCCAAAGCCAGCCACGCTTCAACCTCATCCCAACGTTCATTCACCGACTCGGCAAAGTGCCGGCCGGCCAGGGTGGCGATGGTCATAGCATTGCCGATCACAATCCCCCCAATTGCCAGCGCGTAGCGGGGCGTCAGGGCTATCGCGCCCGTGCCGAAAACGATCGCCAGGGTCACCAGGATGCCGGCCGCCATCGAGCCGCCCACTACCGCCAGGCGGCCCCAACTCCACCCCAGGCGACGCGCGGCCGTCACTGCGGCCACCGAAAACATCACGAGAAGTGCGGCGCCGACCCAGACCGGACTGGTGATGACAGTGCCCAGTATGAGGCTGATGACAGCCAGTTGGACAGCCCCGCGCAGGATGGCCAGCGCCGGCGCCGTTCGGTGCGGGATCCGGAAAACCGCAAGCAACCCCACGGTGACCAGCATCAGGAGCCCGACGCCCAGCAGCGTGGGCAGGAGATCAGTCAGGGCGGTCATCACGCCAGCCTATAGACCTTCCCGGCAGCACCATGGGCGGCATCGGCTGTCGGCTGCCTTCCCTCGCCGGACACGGCTGCCGTGCTGGGCACCCGCGCGTCCGTCTGCAAGGATGTGAACGGTCGTCGCGCCGTCGGGGACTGAAACTGGTCAAAGGAGATGCTCCATGGTTGAACCCGCCCTCGTAGCCGACGGCGTCGACAGCGAGGCCCGCCGGCATGTGCTCCGGGCCTTGGCGGCGGGCACGGGCGTCGGGTGGGACGGCGCGGACCGGGCCGTCTTCGAAGAGCGCTTCGACCGTCATTTCCCGGCCTTGTTCCGGCTGTTCCACGATCTCTACGGCGCACGGCCGGATTGGCTGGAGCAGCTCACCGACCTTGTGATGCAGTCTGCCCGCTCGTGGGCCGAGAGGCCTGCCGCGCTCAAGGGCCTCGACGCCGAACGGGAACACAACAGCGGCTGGTTCCAGTCCAACACCATGCTCGGCGGCGTTTGCTACGTCGACAGATACGCCAGGGACCTCGAAGGCGTCCGCGCCCGGATCCCCTATTTCAAGGAACTGGGCCTGACCTACCTGCACCTGATGCCGCTGTTCCTGGCCCCCGAACCGCACTCCGACGGCGGCTACGCCGTTTCCAGTTACCGGGACGTCAATCCCGGGCTGGGCACCATGGAGCAGCTGCGTGACCTCGCCGCCGAGCTGCGGGCGAACGGCATCAGCCTCGTGGTCGACTTCATCTTCAACCACACCTCCGACGAGCACGAATGGGCCCGGAAGGCGGCCGCGGGCGAGCCGGCCTACAGCGACTACTACTGGATCTTCCCGGACAGGTCCATGCCGGACGCGTTCGAGCAAACCGTGCGCGAAATCTTCCCGGACGACCATCCCGGCTCATTTGTGGATTTGCCGGACGGACGGTGGGTCTGGACCACGTTCCACACCTTCCAGTGGGACCTGAACTACTCCAACCCGGACGTGTTCCGGGCCATGGCGGGCGAGATGCTGTTCCTGGCCAACCAGGGCGTGGACATTCTCCGGATGGACGCCGTCGCCTTCATTTGGAAGCAGCTCGGCACGCCCTGTGAGAACCTTCCCGAAGCCCACACGCTGCTGCAGGCGTTCAACGCCGTGTGCCGGCTGGCGGCGCCGTCGCTGCTGTTCAAGTCCGAGGCGATCGTCCACCCCGACGAGGTGGCCCGCTACATTGACCCCGCCGAGTGCCAGCTCTCCTACAACCCCCTGCAGATGGCGCTGACCTGGGAGGCGCTGGCCACCCGCGACGTGTCCCTGCTCACCCAGGCCCTGGAGCGGCGCCACAATATTCCGGACGGCACGGCGTGGGTGAACTATGTCCGCAGCCATGACGACATCGGCTGGACGTTTGCGGATGAGGACGCCGCCGAGCTTGGCATCAATGCCTTCGAGCACCGGCGGTTCCTCAATTCCTTCTTCGTCAACCGTTTCCCTGGCAGCTTCGCCCGCGGCGTGCCTTTTCAGGACAACCCCCGCACCGGCGACTGCCGGATTTCCGGCACAACGGCGTCGCTCTGCGGGCTCGAGGGCGGAACCGCTGCGGCGGTGGACCGGATCCTGCTGGCCCACTCGGTGGCCTTCAGCACCGGGGGCATCCCGCTGCTGTATCTCGGTGACGAGGTCGGCCAGTTCAACGACTACGGGTACGCCGCCGAGGAAGGCCACGGAACGGACAGCCGCTGGGTGCACCGGCCGCACTACCCGGCCGCAGGGTACGCGCGGCGCGCGGAGCCGGAAACCCCCGCCGGGGCGGTCTTTGCCGGGCTGCGCCGGATGGTGTCCGTACGGTCCGCGACGCCGGAACTGGCCGGGACCCGGCTGGTCGGGTTCGCCACGAACAACCCGGGTGTCCTGGGGTACCAGCGTCCCGGAAATGGAACGCTGATCCTCGCCCTGGCCAACTTCAGCGACGGCCCCGAGGAGGTAACGGCGTTGACGCTCTCCGGCTTCGCGGCCGGCGCCGTCGACGTCCTGACCGGCGCCCACGTGTGCCTCGACGCGGGACTGGTCCTGGACGGCCGGCAGTTCGTCTGGCTCCGGGTGACGCCCCGGCCCTGAGGCGCTGGCCCGCGGCTTATCGGCATGGAATACCGGTAGCGGCTGTTGTCGGCGCCTGCTGCGCCGCTTCGCCCGGGTGCCGTGTCCGGCCGCACACTGGTTGAGGAGAGCGTGCGGCCGGAATCTGTGGACGAACGGCCCCGTGGCGGCCGGCGGCCGGTCTTATGCGGCCTATTTCCACTCTCCCCCATCCCGCTGAGAAGAGACTGAGAGCAGCCTCTCCCTGGGGACGTGCGCGCATGCAGGAGCGCTCCGGCCACCGCCGGGGGTGCCGGCCGGGGCGGGCGGCGCCGGCAATGCGGCCGCGGTGGTTGTCCCGAACCGCGCATTGACGCATTCTTGGAGCATGGCACTGGGCAAACGGGCCCCCTCCGGCCCCGGCACGGGCGAGATTCGATGGGGCGTGCGGAAGCGCTCGACGGCGGTCGCCGTCGGCGTCGTAGCCGTGGCGCTGCTGCTCGGCGGCGTCGTCCTTCTGGTCCTGCTGCAGGCGTCCCTGGCGCGGTCGAGTGACGCCGCAGCCCAGCAGAAGGCCCTGGACGTGGTTGCCGAGATGGAGGACATGGACATCGAGGATGCCCGCGCCTACATCATTGACACCGCGCATGCGGGCCAGTTCGTCCAGGTGCTGGATGCCGAAGGGTACGTCCTGGCCAGCTCGGACCCCGAGGTCGCCAACGCCCCGCTGTCAGCCCAGCGGCCCAGCCCGGGCCAGACCATGGCCCAGGACGTCTCGAGCCTTCCGAGCATCGGGGACACCGACGACTACCACATCGTCACCGTGGGAGCACGGACCGGCACGTTGAGCTATACCGTGGTGGTGGCCCAGGCCTCACAGATACAGGCGGACACCATTTCCACCGTTGCGTGGTTCATGCTGGGAGCCACGCCGCTGCTGCTCGGGACCGTGGCCGTGGCCGTATGGCTCCTGGTGGGGCGTTCCCTCCGCCAGGTTGAGCGGATCCGTGGCCAGGTGGCCCGGATCAAGGCCGAGCGGCTGGACGGGCGCGTCGACGTCCCGCCCACCAACGACGAAATCCACGCCCTGGCGCTGACCATGAACACCATGCTGGACCGGCTGCAGGCCTCGGACACCGAACAGCGCAGATTCGTCTCGGACGCCAGCCACGAGCTGCGCAGCCCGCTGGCCACGCTGAGGGCCGGGATCGAGATCGCGGCGGCGGACCCGACCGGGGCGATGTGGCTTCAGATGAAGGATGTCCTCTCCGAGGAGACGGCCCGCATGAGCTTCCTCGTGGAGGACCTGCTGACACTGGCCAAGGCCAACGACGGCGGCCTGCGCGTGGAGCAGAAGGACGTCGATCTTGACGACGTGCTGGACCAGGAGATCCGCCGGCTGCGGTCCACCAGCCGGCACCAGATCTCGGTGAAGCTCGTTCCGACCCGGATCCGCGGCGACGCCCGGCGGCTGGCGCAGGTCCTGCGGAATGTCCTGGACAACGCGGACCGCCACGCCCTGTCCCGGATCGCCGTGGACCTGCACACGGCCGGGGACCGGGTCATCCTCACTGTCGACAACGACGGCGACCCCATCCCGGAGGCGGACCGGGAACGGATCTTCGAACGGTTTGTCCGGCTCGATGGCAGCCGTTCCCGGGAAGGCGGCGGCAGCGGACTGGGCCTGGCCATCGCGGCTGGAATTGTGGCCGCCCACCATGGGAGCATCCGTCCGACGGACGGACCGGCGGGTCACTGCCGCTTTGAGATCACATTTCCCCTTCCGGAACCTGTGGAGCCGGCCGACGTCACTCCTCGGAACTCCCGGCGGCACGGGGTTCAGGGGTCGGGTCGGCGCTGAGCAGATAGCCCATGCCGCGCACCGTGGTCAGGCTGTGGATCCCGAACGGGACATCAATCTTGCGCCGAAGGTAGCCGATGTACACCTCCACCACATTGTTCGCGCCCTCGAAAGCCGGATCCCAGACGTTTTGCAGGATTTCCGCCTTTGAAACGATCTGGTCATGCCGGCGCATCAGATAATGCAGGAGCCCGTACTCCCTGGCCGTGAGGCTGATGAGGGTGTCGCCGCGGCGCACACTGTGGCTGACGGGGTCCAGGGACAGCGTGCCAAGTGTCATGATGACAGGCCTGGCGGGCGCTCCGCGCCGGATCAACGCCCTGATCCGGGCCACCAGCACCAGGAAGCTGAACGGCTTGGTGAGGTAGTCATCAGCGCCCAGGTCGAAGGCATCGGTCTGGTCGTATTCGCCGTCCTTGGCCGTGAGCATCAGCACCGGAGTCCACACCTTGCGTTGCCGCAATTCCTTCAAGACGTCGTAGCCGTTCATCCGCGGCAGCATGAGGTCCAGCAGGATGGCATCGTACGCGTTCTCCAGCGCCGCCGCGAGTCCCCGCACGCCGTCGTGGGCGACGTCGACGACGAACCCCTCGTTCTTCAGCCCGCGGCGGACTGTTTCCGCCAGGGCATGCTCATCCTCCACCATCAGGATCCGCAATCCAGCCCCCTCTCTTTGGGCCAGTATGGCCCTTCCGGGGCCGTGCTGGAAGGAACCTGGCGGGTCCAGTGGGAGGGATGCCCGTCGCTGTTCGGTCAGGCCTGTTGGGGAGGACCGAACAGCCACCCCGAAACGTCGCTGCGCAGGACCACGTGCGGTCCGCCGGTGGAACTGACGCTCCCGTTGGGGACGTAGTAGCCGCGCCCGGCTCCGGGGCCGCCGGCTGCGCGGTCGATGGCGTCGGTCAGGCGCCGGGTCAGGTGCCCGCTGGGGCCCAGGGACCGCAGTTCATTGAGTTCGTCCTGCGTGAGCCGTCCCAGCACTGCAGCAATATCGGCCATGGTGAATCCTCCCGACGGATGGTGCGGATGGTGCCCAAGGTGGATGGTGCCTAAAGAATCAGGCTAGGGCACCCAAATTAACGGCGCGTGACGCCCCGGTGACCAGTGGCGAACAAAGCAGGAAGGCCGGCGTCGGGGGCGTCCGCCTCCGGGTGTCATGAGCGTCACTGCCGCGACTGCCCCGGTCCCCAGCATTTACACGGCGTCATGCTGTACGGTTCAATCCCGGAGATCCGGAGATACAGAGATAAGTAGATCCGGAGAGACTCCGAATCACACGCCCAGCAACTGAAATGAGTATCACCAGGTGGCAACCGATTATGACGAAGTACGCTCCGACGTCGCGGAATCCCGCAACGCTTCCCTGGAGGCGCTCCGTTCGGCGAATGCGCCTGACGCGCGAAGCGTTGTCCGCGAACTCGACGAGGCGGATACCTCCGAAGGCGTGGAACTGCCGGGGGCAGACCTGTCCGGCGAGGAACTGACCGTCACGGTCATCCCGCAAAAGGAGGACGAATTCACCTGCTATTCCTGTTTCCTGGTGCGGCACCGGTCCCAGCTGGCCAAGGAGAAGGCCGGCCACGCCTACTGCGCAGACTGCCTCAGCTAGAGCCCCCGGCAGGACCGGCTCAGCCGGTCCTGGGACGTTCAGCGCGGCAGGTGTGGTTCCGGCACCGGACACTACCCGCCGGGCCACCCGTCGAATACACTTCTGTCACATGCTTCACAATAGTGTCGGGAGGCGGCCGGACATGACCAGCCGGGGCACGTTCGGCTACGCTCCTGTTTGACGATGCGGCGATTGCCGGCACACGGCCGGAGGCTGATCATGCGTAAATCCACCAGCAGCTTGGCTGACCCTGCTGCTGTGCCGCCGTCGGCCGCCGCCAACGACGCCAGTGGACCCGAACGATCCGACGGGCCGGCCATGCCGTTTGAAGGGCCGGCGGGCACCCGTACCCCCCGCACCGGCAAACCCGCCCGCGCAGGGAGCCTGCAGCGCGAATGGTCCAGGGCATTCATCCTGGTGATCCTTGCCCTGCTCGCAGGGGCCGCGGTAACTCTGGTCGGCGTCCGTTTTGTCACGGACCAGATCCAGCACGCCGCCGCACAGCACCGCGTCGAGTCGGAGGCCATCTCCGAGCTCCGGACCGGCATCGAGACCCACGAACAAGCCGGACTCCAGCTGTTGTCCGCAGGACCCGCAAATCCGGCCGCCTTTTTGCTGCAACAAAAGGACCTCTCCGCCCACTTCGATGCCACCGCCCGGATCCTGCCGGAGGCGTACGGCATGCGGGCCACAGTCCGCGGGGCCCGGGCCGCCTGGCAGGAGGGACTGTCCGCGCACAATCTCTGGGGAAGCCAGGTGGCCACTCTCCACGGCAACCGAGTGGCGGAGGCGCCGGCGTTCGCCGAATCCAGCGCCAAGGCCCGCGCCCTGCTCGCCGACGTCCGTCGCGCTTCGCTCGACGCGCTTGACGACGGCGTCGCCCGTGGGGCCGGGCTTCAGCAGATGGTATCGACCGTCCGCACGGCCCTCTTTGCCCTGGCCGCGGGCGGGGTGTTCTTTTTCCGCCGGCGGATGACCAAGTACCTGATGCGCCCTGTGGAGGGTCTGTACCGCGGGGTCGTGAAGCTGCAGTCCGGTGATTACAGCCACCGGATCAGCGTTGTCCGCAATGACGAACTTGGTCAGCTGGCCGAGGCCTTCAATTCCATGGCCGCAACCGTGCACGACAACCACCTGGAGCTGACCTTCCGCGCCACCCACGACCCGCTCACGGGACTGGCCAACCGGGCAGTCCTCACCGAACGCCTCACCGCCGCGTTCGACCCCGGGGCAAAGAACCCGGAAACAGCTGGCGCCGAGGTCTGCGACGGGCGTGAAGGCCTGCTCGTCATCGACGTCGACGACTTCAAAGATGTCAACGACTCGCTGGGCCATGAGGGCGGCGACGCGTTGCTCATCCAGCTGGCCCAACGGCTGCGGGGCTGCGTGCGCGGACATGACCTCGTCGCCCGGCTGGGCGGCGACGAATTCGCGATCGTCGTGACGGATGAGGGCGGCACGGCGACAGACGACGTCGCACGGCGCATCCAGGACACACTGCGGGACCCTTTCTGCATCGATGACGTCCGGCTGAAGGTAACCGTCAGCATGGGCGCCGCCCAGCGCAACGCCGGCACTGCAGATCCGGCCGAGTTGATGCGGCAGGCGGACTTCGCCATGTACATGGCCAAGCACGGCGGCAAAGGCCGCTACCAGCTCTTCGATGCCCGGGGATATGACGAAATGACCTACCGGGCCGCTCTCCGGGCGGACCTCGCCACAGCCGTGCAGGCCGGGCAGTTGCGCCTCGACTACCAGCCCGTCGTGAATCTCGGCACCGGCGAGATCGCCGGGGTGGAGGCCCTGGTCCGCTGGGAGCACCCGACCCTGGGCCGGCTGGGACCGGCCGACTTCATCCCCTTGGCCGAGGAAACCGGCGAGATAGGGCCCATCGGCTGCTGGGTCCTGGACACCGCAAGCCGTCACGTCGCCGGCTGGCGCCGGTCCCCCGGCACTGCCGAAGACTTCTGGGTCTCGGTCAATCTTTCCACTCTTCAGCTATCGAGTGACCGGAACCTGGCCGCCCTGGAGCGCATCCTGGCCCACCCCGCCTCGCAGGCCGACAAGGTGATCCTCGAGGTCACCGAATCGGCCCTGGCCACGAGCGCCGACGGCGGGGTCGCTGCCCTGAACCGGCTGAAGAGCTTCGGCGTCCGCATCGCAATCGACGACTTCGGGACCGGCTTCTCCTCGCTCAGCACGCTCGCTGCGCTGCCCGCGGACATTCTCAAGATCGACCGTGCCTTCCTGTCCGGGCTGCCTGGGGACGCCCCGGCCGCGGCGATGCTCGAGGGCATTCTGGAAGTGGCCCGGAAACTGGACCTGGCCGTCATCGCCGAGGGCATCGAGCACACCGGGCAGCTGGATCTCCTGCGCTCGCTCGGCTGCGACATGGGCCAGGGCTTCTTTCTGGCCAATCCCAGCCCGTCCCCCGTTCTCGAGGCGCTGCTGGCCTCCGGGGCCCGCCTGCAGCCACCGGCCGGCATGGACGCGACGGCGGCCGGCGCCTGAGCCAGCCGAAGGACCGGACCCGGAGGTCGGCGTTGTGCTCAAACGGCGGGGAAGACCAACGAGGGCTCGTCCGCGGTGGCCAGTGTCAGGACGGCCTCTTCCACCGTTTCGTGGTCCTCAAGTTCGCGTTCAACGCGGCGTAGGGCCGCGGCGACGTCGTGTTCCCGGAGGTCCCCCTGTAGGTCCACGGCCGCCACGACGTAAAGCTTGCGCGGGCCGACGTATTCGAGATGCAGGTACGTGATGCGTTCGATCGCTGGGTGCTCGAGGAGGCGGCGGGCCATGGTGCCCTCGATATCGCCGGTCACGGCTTGCCCCACCAGGAAGCGCCGGTTCCGGTCGATCAGCACGACGGCAACCACGGCCAGGAGGATGCCCACCAGAATGGACCCCACGGCGTCCGGCACGGAGGACCCCGTGACCTGGTGCAGGAATATCCCGGCGAAGGCGATGAGCAGGCCAACAAGCGCTGCCCCATCCTCGGCGAAGACGGCGCGCAGCGTGGGGTCGGAGCCCTTGAGGACCTGCTCCAGGGTGTTCCGGTCCAGCTCTCGCGCCGCCTTCCGGTTTTGCCGGAACGCCTGGATGAAGGACACGCCTTCAAGGACGAACGCGATGGTCAGCACCAGGTAGGCGATCCCATAGTCACCTGGCGGTTCCGGGGTGATCAGCTGCTGGATGCCGTGCATCACCGACACCACCGCGCCGGCCGTAAACAAGCCAAAGGCGGCGATCATTGACCATACGTAGGCCTCGCGCCCGTAACCCATGGGGTGGGCTTTGTCGCGTTTCCGCGCGGCTTTCCGTTCGGCGATGAGCAGGAAGACCTGGTTGCCGGTATCGGCCCAGGAGTGGGCCGCCTCGGCAGTCATGGACGCCGAGCCAGAGACAAGAGCGGCCACTGTCTTGGCTGCCGCGACAAGGACGTTCGCTGCAAAGGCAATCAGCACCGTGAGCGATGCGGACCAGGACTTCTTACGCTTCACGCCATTTTCCTCCCTCGGCTGCAGGATGCATGCCAGGGACTACGCTATCTCCCCGGGCTGTCCCGGACCGGCGTTCGACGCAGACTGGTTCCATTCGTGCCGGTCAGGCGCACAATATAGCTAGTACGTTCATCCGCTCGTTTCCTCAAGCCGCTCGGGGTGGTGCGCAATGAATGCTCGTCGGAAGCTGTCATCGCTATGGTTGCTCCTGATCTTGCTGGGCGCCGGCGGGTGCGCCGGCGGCAGCGGATCGCCGGCGTCGACGTCGGCGCCCCCACCCGGCCCCGCCTACGGGGCTGGCCCGACGGCGGGCACCGCCGCCGCCACCACCATCACCATCAAGGACTTCGCCTACGGCGACCCGCTCACCGTGGCCCCCGGCGCGGCGGTCACCGTAACCAACATGGATGCCGCGGCGCACACGGTCACGGCTGACGAAGGCTCAGCGTTCGATGCCCAGGTCAAGGGCGGCGGCACTGCCACCTTCACCGCGCCGACGAAGCCCGGATCCTACGCGTATCACTGCACCTACCATCCGGGCATGCACGGGACGCTGGTGGTCAAATGAGCGCCCAGAGCCCCGGACGGGCCGTGCGGGTCCATACGGCCGGCATGACACTGCGAATCCTCACGGCCGTTGCCCTGTTCATTGACGCCGCCGTCCACATCCACCTGGCCCCGGGCTACCAGGCGGGCAACTCCGCGGGAATCGGCCAAGGGAACCTGTTCCTGCTGGAATCAGCTGCCGCTGTGCTGGCCGGGTTGTACGTGCTGCTGCGCGGCAGCAGGGCGGCCTTCGCCGTCGCATTCGTCGTCGCGCTGAGCGCCTTCATGGCCGTGGTGGCATACCGTTATGTGAATATTCCCGCGTTCGGGCCTTTCCCGGCCATGTACGAGCCCATCTGGTTCTTCGAAAAGTCTGTCAGCGCCGTGGCTGAAGGCGCCGGAGCCGTCCTGGCAGCCATCGGTTTCGTCCGGGCCGGACGGCGGACGAACGGGCAGGGCACCCAGTCCAAGCATTGACCAACCCCGGGCCGCGGACTTGCTAGCATGTGGGCGGGGTGGTTCAGGCTGAAGTCGTTTGCAGAAGGCACGAAACAAGAGGACACGGCGTCTACAGGCACGGGGTCGGCAAACGTGCCTGGAATCCGGCCTGCAGAACCGACGAGGGGCACCGCTTCCCCGGCGCCAGGGCAGACCGGGCCGGGATCGGCAGCCGCCCGCCGTGCCGTGGCGGATGCCGGCACCGCCGTCGGCGCCTATCTCGTGGTGTGGGCCTGGCTCGGCGCGGCGGTCCTCACGGATCCTGTTCCCTGGCTCCTGGCCCTGGCGGCGGGGGCCGCG
Organism: Arthrobacter sp. 01N444; assembly: GCF_056399305.1. Lineage (NCBI taxonomy): Bacteria > Bacillati > Actinomycetota > Actinomycetes > Micrococcales > Micrococcaceae > Arthrobacter > Arthrobacter sp. 01N444. Next base: position 97,011 of record NZ_JBFTRB010000010.1, on the reverse strand, counting down.
GTGATCTCCCGGGCCGCCAGCTCCGTTCTGCGGCGGAAACCCCGTTTTTCCACCCCCGCGGACCGCGTCACCCTCGGCAGGGCCGGCATCGTGGCCTGCTGTGCCGCCGAAACGGTGGTGGGGTTGATCGCCGGAGCCGGAACCGGACCAAGCCTTCTGGTGGTGGTCCTGGGCGCGGCCGCATTCCTGCTCGATGCCGTCGACGGACGGGTGGCCCGGTTCACGGGTTGTGCCACGGCCGAGGGTTCACGCCTGGATTCGGATACGGACGCCGCGCTGGTCCTGGTGCTGTCCTGCGCGGCGGCGGGAAAGTTGGGCCTGTGGCCCCTGGGCATCGGCCTGATGTACTACGCGTTCCTCGCAGCGGCCCGGTTCCGGCCGTTCCTGAAGAACCCGCTGCCGTTCAGCACCGTCCGCAGGGTCATCGGAGCCGTCCAGCCGGCCGCCCTGCTGTTCGCCCTGTTGCCGGGGGTGCCTCCGCCGCTGGGAGCCATGGTGCTCGGGCCGGCGCTTGGGCTGCTGGCCTTTTCATTCGGGCGGGACGTGGTCAAGCTGGAACGGCTCCGGGCAAGCCGCGCTTCGGCCGCCGGCTCCCCCGCCATACGGGCCGGAACACCGGCAGGAACCTAACGCGGTGCGGGTCTCGGCGCCAGGTCCATCGTCGCCGGGCCCTGGATGACGGCGCCGTCGGCGGAAAACCGCGAGCCGTGGCAGGGGCAGTCCCACGTCGAATCGTCCGCGTTGAACGCGACCGTGCAACCCAGATGCGTGCAGATGGCCGAGACGGCGAGGATCCCCCCGGCAGCGCCAGCGTAGACGGCGGTCATTTCGCCGTCGATCTCCACGACGGTGCCTTCGCCGGGTCGCAGCCCGGCGACGGCCGGTTGATCCGGCAGCCGGCGTGGGGGCGGCTGGTCCGGTTGCTGCCGCACCCCGCCGGCCTGGCCGGCGGAAGGGCGGTTGGTATCGAATACCGCGGCCCAGGGGTTGTGACGGCCCGACAGGGTGTCGGCCAGGATCAGGGCGGCCGCGGTGCCGTTGGTCAGGCCCCATTTGCGCAGGCCGGTGATCACATGAAGGTGCGCCGCCGTCGGAGTCAAAGTCCCGGCGTAGGGCAACCCGTCGACGGGCATGTTGTCCTGCGTGGACCAGCGGAAGCTGGTCTCCCCGGTGCCGAGGCGTTCCCGGGAGAAAGCCGCGAGGCGGCGGTACCGCTCGGCGGCATCGCTGGCCTCGGCGGCACGGTGCCCCTCGCCGCCGGTGAGAACGAATCGGGAACCCTCAATGTCGATCGCCAGGATGGAGCGCATCGGCTCGTCGACGCTGATGAAGGTCCCCTCCAGGGGCACGGCGGGCGCCAGGCTGGCAACGACGTAGGAACGGTGCAGGTAGCAGCGCTCGGCAAACAGGCCGGCGTCGCCAACGGGGACGTTGGTGGCAATGATCACCTCGCGCGCCCGGACGGTGCCGCTCCCGGTCCCGACGGCGGCGGGCACCCCGTCTTGGACCGAGGTGACGCGCGAGTCCTCCAGTACGTGGCTTCCGCTCCCGTCCACGGCGCGGGCGAGGCCTTGGAGGTACTTGACCGCGTGGAGTTGCGCCTGGCCGTCGAACCGGACTGCGCCCCGGGCACCGAACGGCAGCGGCACCTCGGAGGTAAAGACGGCTGGCAGGCCGAGCCGCCCGGCCAGGGCCGCCTCGCCGCGGACCCGGGCGAGGGCGTCGTCGGATTCTGCGTAGGTGTAATTGGATACCCTGCGGAAGTCGCAGTCGATGCCCTCCTCCGCGACGACACGCGCAATGTGCTCGATGGCGGCCTGGTTGGCCTGCCCGTACGTGCCAGCCACGTCCGGTCCGTGCCGGTCCGCGAGTTCGGTGTAGGCCAGCCGGTGCAGGGAGGTGACCTTGCCGGTGGTGTGCCCAGTGACGCCGGTGCCAATGCGGGCTGCCTCCAGGACCGCGACGGTGCTGCCGGCGCGCTTGAGGGCCAGCGCCGCCGTCAGGCCGGCGATCCCTCCCCCGACGACGGCGACGTCGACCTCAAGATCCGTGTCCAGGGAGGGATAGCGGGTGGTACCGGTTGTGGCGATCCAGAGCGAAACCTGCCGTCCTTCGAGCCGTTCACCCACGGCGGCGCCTTCTGCTGAACATCCGCGATCAGAGGCCCTCAGTAGCTTCCAGCCGCCCCGAGCGAACCGCCTCGGCGAAGGCCTGGTAGTCCTTTTCGTTCTGGTCCGCGTACCGCTCGGAAAAATCGCTGATGGAGCGTTCGAACTTGTCGCTCTTACCCAAGTAAGTGGCGATTGCGATCGGGTCCCCTGACCGGGCGTGGGCACGGGCGAGGGTCCAGCCGCAGGCGTTGGCGTAGAAACCCATGCCGAGCGGTTTCATGCCTTCCACAATGGCTGAGCCCTTCATGTCACGCAGTTGGCGCCAGTAGAGGTACCGGTTGTCCTGCACGCCCTTGGTCCACCCCAGGAAGATGTCGCTCGCGGCCTGCATCATCCGCTGGCCCTGCACCACGCGCTCGCCCGGCTGCTTGAACTTGCTCTTCGGCAGGTGGTCCTCGAGCACTGACCTTGTGGCCTCCTTGACCTGCAGAAACAGCGGATCCTGCTCATCGCGGCCCTGGAGCAAGGCGATGAACGCCCGTGTGCCGACGCTGCCGACGCCCACCACCTTGCGGGCGACATCGATGACCTCGAAGCGCTCCAGCAAGATTCGTCGGTCGTCTGGCAGCGTGGCCCGGTAGGAACGGAGCTGCTCACGAACCGCTTTCTGAATCCCATCCGCAGACATGCCGAATGATTCCCCCAGCTCCCGTGAGGGAATGACGATCGGCGGCTGGCTGACGATCCGGTACTCCCCGTCCACCCGCTCGGCGAGCTTGGAGAGTGCCTGCAGGCTGTCGCGGGTGTGGGCCTTGGCGACGTTCTGTTTCGCCGTCTTTTCCATGCCGTGGGCTGCCTTCTTGAGGGCCTTGCCCTTTTGGGTTGCCACGGCCAGCTCAATGGTTTCCATCAGCTGTTCCTCGGACAGACGGGCGTACCAGATGTCCAGGGTGCCCATCTGTGCGAACTCTGCCATCGCCTCGCGGTAAGCCCGAACGGCGGTGAGTGTCGCGTCGCGCGTTTCTTCCTTGGTGAACGCGTTGTTGCGGGCCGCGATAGTGAAGCTCGCGGCCATGCGTTTGACGTCGTACTCAAATGGGCCGGGAAGTGTTTCGTCGAAATCGTTGAGATCGAACAACAGGGTTCGCTCTGGTGAGGCGAAGACTCCAAAGTTGGAAAGATGGGCGTCGCCGCACAGTTGGGATACCAGGCCGGCCCGGGGGGTGTCTTTCAGATCGGTTGCCATGATCTTGGCGGCGCCCCGGTAAAACGTGAACGGTGAGACCAGCATCCGGCCGTGCCGCACCGGCACGAGGTCTTGTTCGCGGGTGAGGTTCTGTTCCTCGAGCAGCGCGACCGGATCCGGGCGGTCGGGCGCGGGAACCCAGCCTGTGTGGCTGGAGACGGGCGTTTTTTCCCGGCGGCCCTTGCCCTTCGCAGCACGCTCCTCGACACTCGGATGCTTGACTTTTTTGGTCTCGGCCATGATCGGCGACCTCCCTGTTAGGTCCGGAACCGCCACCGGCACTGCTTGCCTGGGTCAGTCCCCGCCGAGCGCGCCACTGCGTCTCGGCTCAAGCTACTGCGATTCTGGCCCCGAACCGGCCCATCGTCAACGCATCGCTGATGGATCCCGCAGCGCAGGCTCAAAACGCCATCTGTTCCGCAGCCGGGCGACTGACCCATCGATTCATGCGGTTCGGGTGATGCCACCCCTGGTCGTGGCGGGTTACGTTCATGACGAGTCGGGCCGATCCGCTCACGTCGCGTCACTCGGCGCACAACACTGAAACCAGATGGAGACATAACCATGGCCGAAGAAGAAGCACCTGTTCTCGCCGTCCTCGCCGACATCACCGCCGTTTCGCTCGAACGCTCCACCCTTGAGCCTCGCGAACTGATGCTGGCCCGGATTGCGGCGCTCGCGGCAGTCGACGCCCCGGGCGCCTCCTACCTGTTCAACGCCGGTACCGCCGTAGACGTCGGCATCACCTTGGAGGATGTCCGGGGCATCCTGATCGCCGTTGCACCCATCGTCGGCACTCCCCGGATCGTGGCGGCGACCACCAATCTCGTCCAGGCGCTGGGCTTTGCCCTCGAAATGGCGGAGGAAGAACTCGAAGCAGGGACCCCGGACTAGTACCCTTACTTACGAACCGCACGTCACGGCGTCGGCAGTTCCTCGTTGCATCTGCCACGATGCCCTGACTAAAGGCGGCCCATGAACAAGAACCGGCTGGAGGCGTTCAGCGACGGCGTGCTGGCGATCGTCATCACCATCATGGTGCTGGAGCTTCACGTCCCCGCCGAACCGACCTGGCCGGCCCTGCTTCACGAGCTTCCAACGCTGCTCAGCTACCTGCTGAGCTTCATCTATGTCGGGATCTACTGGAACAACCACCACCACATGCTGCATCTGGCCGGGCGGATCAACGGTGGGGTGCTCTGGGCAAACCTGCATCTGCTGTTCTGGCTCTCCCTCATCCCCTTCACCACCCGGTGGATAAATGACACGGGCCTGGCGGAGGTACCCGTCCTCGTCTATGGGCTGGACCTGCTGTTCGCCGCCATTGCCTACTACATCCTGAAAACAACCCTGATCCGCCAGCAGGGACGCGGCGGCGCGCTGGACCGGGCCATGGGGCAGGACTGGAAGGGCAAGGGATCGCCGGCGCTCTACATCGCCGGGATGGGGCTCAGCCTGGTGAACCCGCTCTTGGGGATCGCCGCCTATTCGGTGGTCGCCGCGATCTGGCTCATCCCGGACCGGCGTGTGGAGCGGTTCATCGCACACACGTGAGTCCAGAGGCGCAGGTGTGTCCCGGAGCGGCTACTGCCGGACGCGTTGGGCCAGCGAGGCGCTCAGGAACCGCAGATGCGCCGGGGCCGGCGGTACCACGTGGGCCGCATAGCCCGGGTGCTTGCCCAAGTACTTCTTGATGTAGGGACACACCGGAACGATCGTGAGGCCCGCGGCGATAGTCTCATCGAGTGCCTGCTCGGCCAGCACCCCGGCCAGCCCGCGGCCGCCATTTTCCTCGTTGATCTCCGTGTGGTAGAAAATCCGCTGGCCCGCCCCGACGTCGTCCACGTAAGCGGCCTGGCCGATCACGGTGCCGGCGTCGAGCACTTCGAAACGGCTGCGCTGCGGGTTGTTACTGATGGTGATCGTGGTCAATATGGTCTCCTTGAGCGGGCCGGATTGGCCCGGCAGTCGGGCTTACGGGTGCAGGGCTGGCTGGGCTTGCCAGTATGGGCCTGCCGGAATGAACAGGTCAGCCGCGGGGCCGGATGCGGGCATTCGGCAGGGCCGGGGCAGGGAGAGCGGCGGGGCCGCCGGGCGGGAACGGGCCGAACCGCAGGTCGGATGCTCGCCCGCCGGCGTCCGCGCCGGAGTCCGCAGTGCCGGCGCCCGCGCTGGAGTCCGCAGGGCCGGCGTCCGCGCCGATCTCGGACTGCCACTGGTCCCTGTACGCGACGATCTCCTCATGGCTGCGGCCGACGAAGTTCCACCACATCACGATTTTTTCGCCCAGCGGCTCTCCGCCAATGAGGAGAACGCGGGCTCCCTCGCTGCCCGCGACCAGGGTCAGGGACCCGTGGCCGACGGGCAGGTACGCGAGGTTGTCCGTCGGGACCGGCTGCCCGTCCAAGGCAAGGTTGCCCGAGTCCACGAGCAGGCCGTGTTCGAAGGACACATCTGTTGCAAGCGTCAGCTCCGTCCCCGCTTCGAGCAGGAGCTCGGCACCGAGCAGGGGCGTGTGGGTGGTGACGGGCGAGACGGACCCGGCGAGTGCGCCCAGGAAGACGCGCATGGTCCAGCCGTTTCCGCTGACCGGCTCCGGACGGTAGTGCTCAAAAGTGGGTGCCATGTGGCGTGCCGTGTCCGGCAGCGCCACCCACAGCTGCGCGCCGTGCAGGACGGTGGTGTCCGGGGTGGAAAATTCCGAATGGCTGATGCCGCGGCCGGCGGTCATGAGGTTCACTTCACCGGGCCGCACCGCTGCGTGGAAGCCGGCCGAATCCCGGTGTTCGATTTCGCCTGTGAACAGCCAGCTGACGGTTTGAAGCCCGGTGTGCGGGTGGCGCGGGACTTTCATGCCGCCGGAATCGCCGACCTGGTCCGGGCCGTAGTGGTCCAGGAAGCACCACGCCCCGATGAGGCTGCGCTGGCGCTGCGGAAGGGTGCGCCGCACATCCATCGCGCGGGGGCCGCCCAGCGGGACCTTCCGCGGAACCAGGAGTTCGACGCCGGCGCAGGTCCCGTCCGTTTCGCAGAGGATTTCCTGGGGCGCGACTTCGGTATTGCTCATGATGACAGCCTAGCTTCGTGCGGTCCGCGGGTCAGCCTTCGGCACACGGCATGGACTTCCAGGACCGGGCCTCACATCCAGGCCGAACGGCGCAATGGGGGTTCCGCGCCGCCCGGGCGCTGGACCAGGATCTGGTTCACGCCCGTGATGCCAGCCTCGAAGCCGAGTGCGCTCGCGGCCATGTAGAGCCGCCACACCCGGGCCCTTCCCAGCCCGGCCAAGCGCACGGCCTCGTCCCAGTGCTCCTCCAGGTTCCGCACCCAGGCCCTGAGCGTCAGGGCATAGTGGGGCCGCAACGCCTCGACGTCCATGATCTCCAGGCCGGCCGATTCGAGTGCAGCGACCATCTCCGAGAGGCTGAGCATCTCGCCGTCCGGAAAGACATAACGGGGAATGAAGGAGTCAGGGTCCGGCGGGGTCGCGCCGGCGTTCCAGGAAATCGCGTGGTTGAGCAGCCGTCCTCCCGGGCGGAGCAGGCCCTGCAGGTGGGAAGAATAGTGCTGGATCTGCTCGCGCCCTACATGCTCTGACATGCCGATGGAGCTGATCGCGTCGAACGGCCCGTCGTCCACGTCGCGGTAGTCCTGCACCCGGATGTCCACCCGGTCCGTGAGTCCGGCGTCGGCCGCCCGCTTGCGGGCCCGGGCCGCCTGTTCGACCGAGAGCGTCACCCCGACGACGTCGGCCCCATAGTGTTGCGCGGCATGCAGCGCCAGGCTGCCCCAACCGCATCCCACATCCAGCACCCGCATGCCCGGCTGGAGCCCCAACTTGCGGCAGACCAGATCGAGCTTGGCGTTCTGGGCGGCGTCTAGCCCGGTCTCCTCCGATTCCCAGACCGCGCACGAGTACACCATGGAAGGGCCCAGGACGAGGGCGTAAAAGTCGTTCCCGACGTCGTAATGGTGGGAAATGGCCGCGGCATCGCGCCCCTTGGAATGCCGCCGGCCGTGCCGGCTCACGCGCGCTTCCTCCGGCGGCGGCGCCGGGTTCGTTCCGAGCGCGCCGAGCCGGACAGCTGTTTTGACCAGCGCGAACACCTCGCCGGGCGTCGGCGGCCGGAACGGTCCGGGCTCGGCGAACTTTCCCGCCGCACTGATGGCCGCGAAGGCAGCGAAGATGTCGCCGGGTGCCTCGATATCGCCGGCCACGTAGGCGCGGCTCAGTCCAAGCTGTCCCGGGGACCACAGCATCCGTCGAAGTGCCCGCCGGGACCGGAAAACGACGACTGGAGCGTCTTCCGGTCCCGCTTCCGAGCCGTCCCAGGCCTTAAGCCGCAGGGGGATGCCGTCGGTGCCAAGGATGATCGCCAGCGCGTCAGCCAGCCGTGAAGCCGCATTCGTGGATGCCGTCATGTCCAGTGCCTCAATTCCAGTGCCTCGTCTCCAGTGCTGCGGGCTGAGCCCGCCAGTTCCAAATCTAAGGGCATGACACGCCCGGCAACCAGAGCTTTGGTTCCGATTCCTTTCCCCGCCCCCTCCCGTCTTCCCTGCACACCACGCCTGCCCAAAGCATCAGCGGCGGACGCCTCTGGCGCGTGGGTGTGCTGTTGCCTATGGTGTGTCCTATGTCTGAGTCTTTCTCGTCCCTCGTGGACACGTTCAAGAATGTCGGTGTGTCCCGGGCCTACGGGCCCGCCGTGAACATCGCAGGAGAAGAGATCGTCCCGGTAGCGGTGGTGTCCTTCGGCTTCGGCGGAGGCAGCAGCCCGGAAGACTCCCAGCCCGGCAGCGGCGGAAGTGGAGGCGGGGGCGGCGGCTTCGTCTTGCCCCTGGGCGTCTACGCCAAGGGCTCCTCGGGCCGCATGACGTTCCGGCCCAACACCGTCGTCCTTCTGGTGGCGCTGGCCCCTCTGGTGTGCGCCGTTGGCGTTTCGATCCGCGGCATTCTTCGCACTGTCCGTTCCCACCGCTAGCACCGCGGCCGCAGGGCCAAGGATTCCCCAAGCCCGTCCGGGCATCGTTGGGTCTGGCGGCCTGGGTCTCGGGCAGCCCTGTGGTCGGGCGTCGGACGGACTTGATCGACGATGAACTTATTCAGAACAGCATGTGCAGCAAGCCTGGGCGCGGCGCTCCTTATGACGGGTTGCGGCGCTCCCCCGGCCATACCGGGCCCCACAACCACGGTGACGGCGACAGCCCCGCCGTCGGTGGTGGTCTTCGATCCGCAGACCAGCGGCAAGGTTCTGGCCGAGCGGATCAAGGCCCGCGCCAAACCCACGGACCCTGGCGTCACGATTTCCGAAGTGGAGTGCAAGAACTTCCCGGATATCAAGGTCAACACGCATACGGATTGCCAGATGGTGGTTAACGGGGTCAAACGCGGGTACCGGGCCACGTTCACCGAGCGGGACGGCCACTACGTAATAAAGGCCCAGGAACTTACCTGGTAGGGGTCCCGGCGTAGGACATGGCGGGTTCCCGGTCGTCGTCGGCGTCGACCCAGGCCGCGAAGTCCTTCAGCGACATGAAGCAGTAGTAGTCGCAATACCGCAGGTTCTTCTTCTCCGACTTGCTCATGCCGGTAATTCGATGCAGGAGCGGCCACGGATGGGCCGGCGGTTGTTGCCCGTCCGTGCGGGCAGCCTCAGCCGCTGTTGCGCGCCCGGCTCGGCTGCACCCGCGGCGGTTCCCCCGGCATCTTCGGGAAGTCCGGCGGGAACGGCAGCTCCCCCAGCCCGGCTTCGAGGTCTCTGTTCCACCATTCCAGCAAAAGATCGACGGAGCCGGCGCCGCCTGCGTGCATGCCCTCCCACGGATCGCCGGAAACTTTGAGCCGCTCCGGAACGGTGGCGATCGTGAAGTCAGCCGGGTCGACGGACCCGAGCTCTTCCCAGCGGATCGGGCACGACACCGTCGCGTTGGCGAGTGCGCGCGGGCTGTAGGCCCCCGCGATCGTGCGGTCGCGGTTCGCCTGGTTGAAGTCGACGAAGATGCGGGCGCCGCGTTCCTCTTTCCACCACGCGGTGGTGACTTGCGCGGGCATCCGACGCTCGAGTTCGCGGGCTGCCGCGATGACGGCGTGGCGCACGTCCAGGAACTCCCGGGTCGGCTCGATCGGGGCAAAGACGTGAAGCCCCCGGTTGCCCGAGGTCTTGATGAAGGCCTCCAGCCCGGCCTCCGCGAGTACGCGCCGCAACTCGCGTGCAACCGGAACGGCCTCGGCGAACCCGGTACCGGGCTGCGGGTCGAGGTCGATCCGCAACTCGTCCGGATAATCCGGTTTGCCGGCCCGGGAGGCCCAGGGGTGGAAGACCACCGTATTCATCTGCACCGCCCACACCGCTGCGGCGATTTCGTCAATGACCAGCTGGGGATGCGTGCGTCCGCTTGGATAGACGACGTCGACCGCGCGGATGAAGTCCGGGGCACCCTTGGGCGGGTTCTTGGAGAAGAATTGCTCGCCGTCCACCGTGTCCTTGAACCGCTGGAGCGTTACCGGCCGGTCCCCGTTCGCGGCCAGGAAGGCGTCCCCGACGTCCACCAGGTACCGGGCCAGGTCCAGCTTGGTCAGTCCCGGGCCGGGCCAGAGAACCCTCGCCGGGCTGGACACCCTCAACTCCCGGTCGCCGTGCGGACCGCTGACGGTGAGGTGGACTTCTTCCTTGGCCATGGGGACAACCTACCCCGGCGGCGTGGACAGTTGAAGAGCGGAACAGTTGTCCACCCGGCATGATGGACACATGACAACGCCTGAGTTCCCGATCACCCTTGAAGCCGGCGAAGCCGCAGTGTCGGGCGTCTTTGCCGGGCCCGAGGACTCCTTCGCAACCCTGGTTGTTGCCCACGGCGCCGGGGCGGGAATGGACCATCCGTTCCTTGTGGGCTTCACCCGCGCCCTGAACGAACTCGGCGTCGCCACCCTGCGCTTCAACTTCCCCTACCGCGAGGCAGGACGAAAATTCCCGGACCGGCCGCCGGCTGCCATCGCCACCTGGCGGGCGGCCATGGCCGCCGCCGCGTCCCGTTCCGCGGGCCGGCCGTTGTGGGCCGCCGGGAAATCGTTCGGCGGACGCATGGCCTCAATGGCCGTCGCGGAAGGCATGCCTGCCGCCGGGTTGGTCTATCTGGGCTACCCGCTGCACCCGCCGGGGAAACCGGAAAAGCTCCGCGACGAGCACCTCTACGGGCTGACGCTGCCGATGCTGTTCCTGCAGGGCACGCGGGACACGTTCGCCACCCCGGAACTGCTGGAGGCCGTGGCGGCCAAAATCGGGCCGTCCGCGACGGTGGAGTGGCGCGAGGGCGGGGACCACTCCTTTGCCGTTGCCGGCGCGAAGTGCAGTGCCGACGAGGCGGGGGCGTCACTGGCGGCGACGGTCGCCGACTTCCTGAAGACACACGGCGATATTCCCGCGGCCGCGCTCCCCTGACCGGTCTGGCGTCACGGCCCGGCCTAGCCGACGTCGCCGAACCGGGCCGCCCCGTGCTGCACGCGCGCCTCGATGGCGTCGGCGGCAGCCACGGCCCCTCCCGCGCTGCGGACAACATCGCGCATCGCGGCCAGGTTGCGCCGGACCTGCTCGTCCGTATGGACCGCGGTGACCGCGGCCCGGAGCGCGTCGGACCCGACGTCCTCCGGAGCAAGGCGCCTGCCCAGACCCAGTTCTTCCAGCCGGCGGGCGGTGGCCGCCTGTTCCGGCTGCTGGGGCACGGCCACCATTGGGACGGCGTAATACAGCGCTTCCATGGTCGAATTCATGCCGGCGTGGGTGATGAAGACTGCGGTTTGGCGCAGTACCTGCAATTGCGGGAAGAACGGCCGGACCCGGACGTTCGGCGCAATCGTTCCGAGATCGGCCAGGCTGGTCTGGTCCCCAACGGCCATCGCGACGTTCCACTCGCTTCCGCCGAAGGCATCAAGGCACATCCGGAAGAAGTCCGGCCGGCGGTTCAGCGGGGTGGTGCCCAGGGAAATGAACAACAGCGGTCCCGTTCCCTCACGCTCCCATTCGCCGTCGGTATCCCGGCCGCCGACGCTGGGACCCACAAACCGGAACCGGTCATCGAAGGTCGCCCCCATGGGCTGGAATTCGCGGGGTAGGAACACGATGTTGAACGGCGCAGGCGGACCATCGAACATCCGCGGTGTCCGCACGCCCTGCCCGGCCGCGAACTCCGCAAGCAATCGGCCCATGGCCAGCGCAACCTTGGCCATCTCATCGGCGCCGTCCGGTGGCGGGGCAGGCATCAGCGATCTCAGCGAGAAGTGCTCGTTGGTGGCATAGGTGGGCATGAGGGCAATGGCCGGGGCGCCGATCTTTTCCGCCGCCATGCTGCCGCTAAGCGTCATCGCGTCAAAGCAGATAGCGTCCGGCGGGTCCTGGCGGAGTTGATCGACCAACGCCGGAAAGCTGGTTCTGAGGTCCTCGAACACGCGGTGCATGATCGGCAGCATCAGGTGCGCCTGTGCCCGCTGCCCGGGCCCCAGGGCGGGCAGCGATGCCATCCAGTTCCCGCCGGACGCGTGAAAGTCCGCGCCGGCCTTGCGGATCAGCGGTCCGAAGTCGGCGGACGTGAAATATGTGACCCTGTGCCCCCGGGCAACGAGCTCCGCCACCAGCGGCAGGGTCGGGTTCACGTGTCCGTAGGCGGGAATGGAGACGAACGCAAGGTGCATGGCCATCACTCTTCATCGCGTGGCTGATTTTTGTTTGACGGGCCCGTTTGACGGGCCCGTTTGACCGGCCCGTTTGACCGGCCTGTTTGCCCGGCGTCCCGCGGGCCGGGAGGCCCGCCGGTGTCGTGCTCCTTCATCATGCCCCTGTTGCCCGGGCGGCGCGAGTGGTCAGTTGGCAGCGCCGGGCTGCTGGTCCGGCGTCAGTTCCGCGGCTTGGTCCGGGCTGTCGCGGGTGCGGTCCATGGGTCTTCTGGCCACGGGTGCCGCGGATAGCGGCCGCGCATTTCGGCCCGGACCTGGGCGTAGGGCCCGGACCAGAAGGATGCGAGATCGTCTGTCACGGCCAGGGGCCGGCGGGCCGGCGAGAGCAGGTGGAACAGCACCGGCACGTGCCCGTCGGCCAGCCGCGGCGTCTCGGCCCAGCCAAAGCACTCCTGCAGCTTGACGGCCACTACGGGCCGGCCGGTGGCGTCTGCCGCGTCCGGGTAGTCGATCCGGATCCGGGATCCGCTGGGGACCGCCAGCGACTCGGGTGCCAGTTCGCCCAGCCGGGCCGCCTCGGGCCACGGCAGCAGCCGGCTCAGCGGGCCGGCGAGGTCGATCCCGCCCGTCGACGCCCCGCCGGCCAACGCCGCGAGCTCCGGGGCCAGCCAGTCCTGCAGCCGGGCCAGCAACGCCGGTTCGGAAACGTCGGGCCATGCCCCGCCCAGCTCCCGGTGCAGCAGGGCAAGACGGCGGCGCAAGCCGTCCGCCGCGTTCGACCATCCGATGGTGGCCAGCCCCTCGCTGGCCAGGGCGCGGGCCACGGCTGCGCGGCCCTCCTCCGCAGGAGGCCGCACCGGGGTGGACGAGAGCACGATCGCGCCCAGGCGGCGCTCCCGCCGGGCCGAGACCCGGCCCTGGCTAAACCGCGCCTGCAGCGTGTCGCTCAGGAGGTTGCCGGCGGCGGCCTCTGCGGTGTCCGCGGTCAGCGGCGCCGCAGAGCGGATGACGGCACCGGTCCCCGCGGCGTCGCGCCCTTGTGCGCGGGACACTTCGGCCACTCCCAGCCATTCGTGCCCGGACAGGGCGCTGCCGGCCGGCAACCCGGCCCGCGTTCCGGAGGTCAGCAGGTATTGCGCCGGCCCCTGGCCCGGAACGCGGCGCGCCACCCGGTCCGGGAAAGCCAGGGCGACGACGAACCCGACCGCCTCCGCGGCACCAACGGCCCCAGCAGATGCAAGCGGCGCGGCGCCGGATGGCTTCTGATGCCCGCCACCGGTGGATTCCTGCCGGGCGATTGACTCCATCCGCCGGACGTCCTCCGACCAGCGCCGGGATCCGGGATCCCGGCCCGTCCGCAGCGCGGCAAGCAGCCTGGTGAGGTCTGCGCCCGGTGCGCGCTGGTCCCCCGAGACCAGGGCAACGGCCTCGGCCGCCGTGCGGTAGCCCACCGTCGCGGCGCCGTCCAGCAGGGCGCGGGCCAGCCGGGGATCAGTCGGGACCCGGGCCAGGGTCTTGCCCACCTCGGTTGCGTGACCCTCCGCGGTGACGGCGCCGAGTTCCCGCAGCACTTCGACGGCCTCGTCCATCGCGGCCCGGGGCGGCGCGTCCGGCAGCGCCAGTCCCCGGCCGCCGGGGGATCCCCAGCAGGCCAGGACCAGGGCGGCGCCGGTCAGGTCAGCTGCCGCGATCTCCGGCGTCGGGTGCGCCGGCGCAGCGCCAAAGGCCCGCTGGTCATAGCAGCGGATCACCGTTCCCGGGCCCTGGCGTGCGGCACGGCCGGCACGCTGGTCCGCGGACGCCCGGGAGCAGGACACCGTCACGAGTCCGGACATTCCGCGGCCGGCGTCGCGCCGCGGCTCGCGGGAAAGCCCGGAATCGATGACCAGCCGGACGCCCGGAACAGTGAGGGAGGACTCGGCGAGTGCGGTGGAAACGATGATCCGGGCAGCCCCGCCGGGCTCACGCCCGGAGACGGCGCGGTCCTGCTCCGCCGGCGGGGCCTGGCCGTGGAGTTCCAGAACCTCGGCGCGGCTCCGGCCGCGGAGCCGCGCAGCCACGTAGGAAACCTCCCAGGCGCCGGGAACAAACACCAGGGCGTCCAGATCCCGTCCGCCAGCCAACGCGGCCGCGTGCCCGGCCGCTGCCGTGTCGGCCACATGGTCCAGGAAGGCCCGGGCCACGCCCCGCTCATCCAGCCGCGGCGCCGGCGCGGGGGCCCATTCCACGTCCAGCGGAAACAGCACGGACGGACAGTCGATGACCGGTGCCGGCCCGCCGCCGTCGTCATTTCCGTCCGCCGCCGCACCGATCAGCGCGTCTCCAATCAAGGCGGCGAAGCGGGGGGCATCGAGGGTGGCCGACATGGCGACGAGGGCGAGGTCGCCGCGCAACTGGCGGACTTCGGCGAGCATGCCAACGAGGAGGTCGGTCTCCAGCCCGCGTTCGTGGACCTCATCGAGGATCACGGCGTCCGTGCCCTCGAGCCCCGGGTCAGCGAGGAGGCGGCGCAAGAGGATGCCGGGGGTAACGAACTCGATCACGGTACCCGGGCCGGTCTGGCGTTCCCCGCGGACCGTGTAGCCCACGCGGTCGCCGAGCCGGGTGCCGTCCAGGGCGGCCAGGCGCCGGGCGGCCGCACGGGCAGCGACGCGGCGCGGCTGGGTGACGACGATCCGCGGGCGCCCGCCCCTCCCGCCGGCGGAGATGTTGGCGAGCAGCGGCGGCACCAGTGTCGTCTTGCCTGTCCCAGGAGGCGCCTGCACCACCGCGGACGCCCCCGCACCACCGGCTTGCAATGCCGCCGCGAGGGCTCCCAGCGATTCCGCAAAGGCCAGGCCAGCCCCGATGGCGCCGAGGTCGAAGAGGCCCTTCGCGCAGGCTGGGTCCAGGGGTGCGGTCGCGGAAGTCACGCCTCCATTGTCCCTGCAATGGAGTCCTGGCCATCCATCCGGCGCCGCGCCGCTGTGCCGGCGCTACGGGCGCGCGGCCAGCAGCGTCTTGCCGCTCGCGACGGCGCGGATTTCAATGCTGCGGATATCGGCTCTCGGGACAACCGTGGTGGCCGTCGGCGTCGCCACTGTCCCCGGCGTTGCCGTCCAGGTGGCCACCTGGGTCGTGGCGCCGCGGGAGTCGACAACCACCAATCCGTACTCTTCCGGCGCGCGGAGACCACCCGGCAGAGCGTAGTCGGCCGGGGACGGCGTGTACGTGCACTGCCAGTCGATCTGCGTTCCCCACGGCTGCGTGGTCAGGGATCCGGTGGCCACCATGGCGCTGTCGGCGACCGGCGTGAAGTCCAGGGCCGTCGCGGATGCGGCCTGGATCTGGGCAGCCGGGGGCGGGGAGGCCGTGACCTCAACGTAAACCGCGCCTGCGGCGGCAGCGGCGCCCAGCATGATCCCGGCGACAGCCAGGCGGGTGCGCCGGCGGCCGCGCTGGACCTTATGCGCCAGCCCGGGCTGCAACGTCGGCGTCCGCCGTTCGCCGTCCGTCCGCCCGAGGGACTGGGCTTCCTCGGGTGAGAGTGCTGCCAGCAGCGACGGCAGTCCGGCAAGGTCGGCGACGGCGGCCCTGCAGCCCGCGCAGCCGGACAAGTGCTCCTCGAACTCGCGCCGCTCCGAGGAGATGAGGGAACCCAGCACGTACGCGGCATCCCAGCGGCGGTACTCATCGGTTCCGTTCTGGTTCATGGCGTCACGCCTCCCTCCTGCAGGGCCAGCCGCATCGCCCTCAGCGCGTAGTGCAGGCGCGACTTCACTGTTCCCTCGGCCAGTTGAAGATTTTGCGCGATCTCGGCGGTCGTCTCCCGCAAATAGTACGAATGAATGACGACGGCCCGGTGCTCGGCGGACAGCCCGGCGAGCGCATCCGAGACAAGCCACCCGTCCAGGATCCTGTCGACCCGGTCCGCCTCCGGAATCTCAGGCAGCTGATCGGTTCCCGTTTCGTGCCGGCGCCGGGCGCTGCGCCGGTCATCAATGACGAGGTTGCGGGCAACCGTGTAAAGCCAGGCCCGCACCGCCGTCTCCGGGCGCCGCAGAATCGCCGGGTGTTTCCACGCGCGGATCAGCGTCTCCTGCACGACGTCATCCGCCAGGGCGCTGTCACGGGTCATCCCCATGACGAACCGCCATAGCGCCGGGCCGTAAGCCTCCTGCAGCGATCGCAGTAACTCGGCCTCCTGATCGGACATTTCCGCCTCCTTGGAGGTAGGACGACGCCGGGCGGCAAACAGTTCACTTACGCCCGGCGCGGTCGATGGCCGCAGCCCGCGTTGAACCTGCAGGCTGCCGGAACCGTTGTAGGGACAGGTCCGGCCGCCCCTGGCCGGCCATCCCAAAGGAGAGCACAATGAAGATTCTTCGCCCGGCGACTGCCGCCGCGGCGTTGGGCGCCATCCTGCTGCTGGGGGCCTGCTTCGCCGGGCGCACAGCGACGCCGGCACCGGCCCCCTACACAGTCCCGTCAGTTCCTGCGACGGGGACCCCCACGCCGTCGCCCAAGGACCCAGCCGGCAACGCGGCTCCGCCGTCGACGGTTGCCCCGCCCGTTGTGCTGGCTCCGCCGTCGACCGTTGCCCCGCCCGTTGTGCCGGCTCCGCCACGGTACGCTGCGCCGCCCGCCCCGGCACCCATGATCCGGCCGCCGGCGCCCGCCCCGCGGCGCGTCGTTCCACCGGCGCCGCGGCCCATGGTTCCGCCGCCCGCCCGGGTGCCTGCCGGAAACGATCATGATGCCGACAACAACGGAGGACCGGACGACGGTGACGGCAACAGGTAGCAGCCACGGGGCGCTTGGGCCGGGCCCCGGCAGGGGGCTCCTGTTCGGGGTGCCGGCGGCGCTAGCGGCTTTGGCCCTCAGCGCGTGCGGCAGTCCGGCCGGGAACCAGACGGCGGCGCCTGCCTCCGGCCCCACCTCGTTCGCGTGGTTCCGTGCCGGACCGGCCCCGGCAGGATGGCAGCCGCTGGAGCTTCCGGACACCACAGCCGTGCTGGCCATCCCACCTGATGCCGCTCCCGTGCCGGGCGACCCCGGCAGCGTGTCCGCGACCGTCACCGCCCCCGACGGGGACCTCCAGATCTATCTCAACGCCACGCCGCAGCAGGGCGACGAGTCGCTGGCTAATTGGCCCGAATTCCGGCTGGCCCATCTCACGGGCGAGAACGCCGCATCCGCGAGCCGGCTGCAGTACCGCGCCGGAATGGGGTTCCGGGGAGGCACCGGTTCCTGCGTGGAAGACACCTATGTAACGCGGATCGGTGCCCACAAATACCGTGAAATTGCCTGCCTCGTTGCAGGAACCCGGGGAAGCAGCGTCCTGGTTGTGGCCACGCCGGCCGATTCCTGGGACCGCTTCAGCCCCGTGCTGCAGCAAGCGGTGGACGCGTATGCCCCCGAATAGGGGCACGGCCCCATCCCCATCGAGCAGGGTGGCCTGGACCGTCGAAGGAAGCCGGCTGGTCCTGGCCGGTTGGTTTAGTCACAGCGAAGGCGGGAGACTGGATCAACTCGATCACGAAAGTGGGAACCACATGATCAATCTCAAGCAAGACGCCGAGGGGTTCATCCGCATGAACCGGCACTTCCCGGAAAAATCGCTCATCAGCATCACGTTCACCGATGGCTCAGAACACGTCTATTCCGGGCACCGGCTCAACGGCATCTACGACAAGGCCCTGGCAGAGTACCGGGCGCAGAACCACCTGGATGCCAAGGGGTTCTCGCGGGCGCCCAGGAAAACGGTTCAGCCCGCGAACAAGATCGAATTCGTTCCGGTGCACGCCGGAATGGACCCGTAGCGGCGCCCCTGGCCACCCAACGTCCGCCTGGGCCGTTTGCCGCGGGCCCTGCCGGATCAGCCGACGCCAACCGCGCCCGGCCCGTGCGCCGGGCGGCGGAGGGCGCGGGCGCGGATCCGGAGGTCGTTGTCGTGCACCCGCCGGTCGACGCCGGGCACCGGAGTCGGAGTGCTTCTCGGCCGCGGAGCCGCCGGACTTGCCGGCGGCTCCGGGCACAGATCACTGATCAGCCCCATGCCGGCGTACTCGCGCACCGCGGTGATGCCGGCAACCGCTGCAGGCTTGTCCGCGAAGCCCTTTGACACGGCCAGTACTGCCCCGTCCGGTGCCCTGAGCCGAAACCTGAAGCAGGCATCGGCGTCAACGAAGAGTTCAAATGTGCCGGCCATGGCGATCCTCCCGATTCGCGGGCTCCCCGTCCGGACATCATTGCCACGGGGTGAAGGGGAAAGCGTCGCTGCTGCCCGCTGGTTTGGTTTGTCCCTGAGGCTGAACGGATGATGTCAGCCCGTCATTAAAGTCTCGCTGCGGCCGTGGAACGCCCACAAGGCAAGTCACGTAAATCCCAGGTAAATAAAAGCCAACAGCCGTGCGCGGGCAACCGCCGTCTGGGTCCGCCGCGGGCAGGAACACTGGCGCCTCCGCGGTACGCCTACAGGGGCGGCCAATGGTCGCGGCAGTAGCCACCGCGGCTGGCGCCGGAAGACCCTTGCGGGATGACGCGGTCCCAGGAGGGGGCGACGGCCTCGCTCCGCTCTGAAGGCTCGGCTGCCGCCGTGCGGCCTGCGTCGCCGGGAAACCAGGTCATGGCTGAATCGTTGGACAACGTACCCCCCATTGTTCTTGGCTGGAGGCGCACCGGCTCGCATTACGGACCGCCATGCGCCTCACGCAAGACTAACCGGGAGCACTGACACCAAAACAGGGACTTTGGACCGTATCGGCGAAAGGCCGCGGGCGCCTACCCGTGACCGCCCGCAGGCCGCCGCCAACGGCTTCCCGCCGCCCAACAGCCCGGAGCGACGGGCAGAAGTGTTTCATTCATTGGAAATGGAGGTCGCCGCGGCGGAGAATCAGGGGCAGTCTTGGGGGCAGCCCGCGCTCCACAGACAGGAAAGAAGGATGCGATGTCCCTCAGCGTTGAGGAAATGAACAAAGAGCTCCCGTTGGCGAATGTGCTGCCGGGCGACGCCGTCCCGTACTACATGGCGTCGGGCGAAGGCGCCCGATATGAGATCAACGGCCAGCTGGTCACGGTGATCGCCCGGGCGGCGGACACCGGCGGCATTTTCAGCGCCGCCTACATCTCCGGCGGCATGGGGGCCGAATCACCGTTTGCGAGCCACGCGGTGGAACACAAAACGCTGTATGTCTTCGACGGCATCCTGCACGTCTGGCTGCCGGGCGAAAGCCGCATCCTGACTCCCGGGGATTCCGTGGTGATCCCGCCGGGAACCCCGCACGCGTACCGGATGGCAAGCCACTACACCCGGTTCCTGAACTGGATGACCCCGGGCGGCGCCGAGGCCTACTACGAACGCGTCGGCACACCCATCGATTCGCACGTCCCTCCTGTCACCCCGGGCCGGAAGCCCAGCCTGCAGGAGTGCGCGGCGGTAGGAGCCGAATTCGGCATGACGTTCCCCGACGTCGAACGGGTGGCACCGTCTTTCCGGCAGGACGCCGGGCTGCCGGCGGCCCAGAGCCCGTACTTCCTCAGTGCCGGCGAGGGCGAGCGGATGGTCAGCTACCAGACCATGTTCACGTACCTGTCCCGGCCGGCGAACACGGGATCGAACTACTTCGCCGTCCACACCAAGGGTGCCAAGTCCCCCTACATTCCGCTGCACTTCCACGAACAGCACACGGAAAACTTCCTCTGCACCGAGGGCCGGATGTGGATCTACGCCAACGGCCGCGAAGTGCTGCTCACCAAGGGCGACTTCCTCCACGCCCCGGCCGGGACCATCCACTCCTTCGCCTTCGATTCCCACAACACCCAGATGGTCGGGTTCCTGACGCCGTCGGTCTTCAACGGCTTCTTCGAGTACTTCAAC
This sequence comes from Arthrobacter sp. 01N444, assembly GCF_056399305.1. Classification (NCBI taxonomy): domain Bacteria; kingdom Bacillati; phylum Actinomycetota; class Actinomycetes; order Micrococcales; family Micrococcaceae; genus Arthrobacter; species Arthrobacter sp. 01N444. The sequence continues at coordinate 77,128 of NZ_JBFTRB010000010.1, read as the reverse complement.
AAGCCCACGGAGGACTACATGTACACCGAGGGCGGCGAGCCCTACATGGACATGGAGGGCTTCGGCCGGGCCCAGGCCGAGATGGACCTGACCGTGGTGGGTCCCCCGCCGCAGCGCAGGGCTGCGCTGGACATCTAGCCGGACCGGGGCATCTGACCCGGTTTTCCGGTCCGGCTGCAGGTCCCACGCGAATGGCCCGGAACCCCCCGCGGAGGGTTCCGGGCCAATCGCGTCTGTGGATGGCTTGTCAGCGGTTCATGATGCGTGCAGAGCCTGGCGCACCAGCTCGCGCCCGTAGTCGTTGCCGTTCGGGGTGCGCAGCACCGTGTGCATGTGGAACGGGGCCGGGGTGTCGTTGCTGAGGAAGACGCCTGTGTGGTGGTCCAGTTCCATGACCAGCACGGGGCTTTGCAGTCGGAAGTAGAAGGCGTCCTGCGCCTCCCATCCGCCGATCCAGCAGAACCAGGTTTCGTCCCAGTGGGCCGCGATCTCCCGCCGGCGGGCGGTCCGCGGCCCGTCGGGGAGGAACGCGATGAAGTCTGCCACGAGCTCGTCCAGGATCGCGCGTGCCGCGGCGGGCATCGCGTTGACCGGGATGCCCTCGTAGGGAATCACGCGGTTGTCCTGGAAGCAGCCGGCCAGGTGCCGTTCGTCCCCGGGGTGCAGCCTGCCCTCCGGCATGGCCGGGTCCTGCATGTCCGCGAAAAGCGTGGCCTCGTCCCGCAGCGGCCCGGGCAGGGATTGCATCAGGCGCCGCGCCAGGGCGATCCGCTCCTTGAAAACGGCCACGCCCTGGTGCGGGCCGGCGTCGATGACGTCCGGTTCGGCGCCGAGGAACACCGGCGAGACCACCAGCTGGGTCCCGGCCACCAGGACGTTGAGCGCCACGTGGTGGCCGAAGAGCTGCCAGCCCCACGGGGCCGTCTCCGACGGGTCACCGTAGAGGGCGAAGTTGTAGCTGAACTCGTTCATCAGCTCCGGCAGCTCCACCAGGCCGCCCAGGAATCCATTGATCCGCATCAGGTTCCGGACCAGCCCGTAGCCGGCCGGACTCAGGCTCGCCGCAACGATAGCCAGGATCTGTTCGCGCACGCCCTGGTCCAGCTCGTCCAGGCGCAGGCCCGTGTCATGCTGCAGGAATTCCGGGTTGGCCCAGCTCTGCCATTCGTGCGCGTCCACCCCGTACCGGAGCTGTTCGGCCTGGGCCGGCGTGAGTCGTGCCAGCAGGTCCCGGGCGGCGGCTGTCATGGCGGCCGCCGGCGCCTCCTCCCCCGCCGGTGCCGGTTCAAGGGGGTACAGCCCGGCCCGGTGGACACCGTCGCTGGTCACCCCGGTGAAAGGCTCGGGGTATTGGGCGGCCCAGCCCTGGATCATGGGACCCGCGAAGGGATCGGTCTTTGCCGCCTCGGCATAGCCGCGGGCATCCAGGCCACGGATCTGCGCCACCCGCGGATGGTCGGGCGGGTAGAGATAGTCACGGAAGGACGGCACGGACACGTGTTCTCCTGTCGGGGTCTTCGGATGGTGTTGCCAGCGGCCAGCCGGCGGCAACGCCAATGGCCGCGGCGGCCCCCGCGGGGTCGGTCCCCCGCCAGGCGACGTGCTGGTCCGGGCGGACCAGCACCGCGGCGGCCTGCCAGTGCGTGGTCATCGGGGTTCCGTGCTGATCGGGTCCGACGTCGACGACGGACAGCGGGATCTTGTGGATCGCGGCGGCGGCCAGGACCGCCGCGTAGGCCTGTCCGGCGGCCGCGCCGCCCAGGCTGTCGCGGTCCACCAGGAGGGCGAAGCCGGTGTCCAGCAGGTCATAGAGCGACGTTGTCGCGTCGAGCCAGGCGTGCGGCAGCAGCGATCCCGGGCTGGCGGAGGGGACGTAGCTGACGGGGTCCTCGGCGGGGACGGGCAGTCCATCCGGGACCACCAGAGGCGAGGAGCCGTACGTGTAGCCCAGCACCAGTCCCAGCGAGTCGAACTCGCTTTGTTTGACGGCCAGCGCCTCCTTGGCGACCCGCCGGGCTGCCTCGCCGTCCGCATCCGCCCGACCCAGGGCCGGGTCCGCGAAGTGGTAGGCCAGCGACTTCCCGTTGGCGGCGGCGTCGCGGATGGTCCGGGCCGCGACGGGCCGGCGCTCCAGCTCGTAGCTGCCGGGCAGGGCCGGGCCGGCCCAGCCCGCCAGGGCGGCGGCGATCTTCCAGGCCAGGTTGGCGGCGTCGCCGATGCACGTGTTGAACCCGTGCCCGCCCCAGGGCGGATTCAGGTGCGCCGCGTCCCCGACCAGGAACACGCCGTCGTGCCCGTATCCCGGGGCGAGCAGCATGCGGGCCGTCCAGGGGTCGGTGGCGATGACCTCGACGTCGACGTCGGCCCCGACGAGCGAACGGACCAGGCGTCCGGCGTCGGGTGATGCGCTGCCGTCCACGCCCTGGATGATGGCCCACCAGGTGCTGCCGAGGTCCAGCCGCCCCACCATGCCCGAAACCTCGGGCCCCAGGACCCAGTATTGGACGGCCGGGTCCAGGGTGATCGCGGCGGCGAGGGTGTCGGAACGGAACAGGACACTGATGTTGGAGAGCTCGGCGGAGCCCCCGGCGAGGCGGATGTTCAGCCGGCGGCGCACGGTGGAGGAACCGCCGTCGGCCGCGGCGACGAAGCTGCAGTCCACGGCCTTGCGCCGCCCGGTTGCGTCGGACACCGCCACGCGCGAGCCGAAGCGCGGCCGGCCCGGGCCCGGCGTGCCGCCGCCCTGGTTGATGTCCAGGTCTTCCACGCTCAGGCCGGTCAGCAGCGTGATGAGTGGGGATTCGGCGGCGGCCTCCCGCAGCACGGCCTCCATGACGGGCTGCGGGACCTGCTGCCCGCATTCCGGCTGGGGACCATACCGGCCAGGGACGAGCTGGAAGGCCTGGCGGAACCGGGTGACTTCGTGGCCGGTGAGGGCGGAGCAGAAGATGACGTCCTGGGCGTAGGAGACCGGCAGCGGCGCGGCGTCGCGGAGTTTGTCGGCAAGCCCGAGGCGGCGCAGGTGCGTCATGGTGCGGGCGTTCGTGGTCTTGGCGCGCGGCCGGTCCTGGTCAATGGTGGTCCTCGGCTCGATGACGAGGCTGTGGATGCCGCGGTGCGCCAGGTCCAGGGCCAGGAACAGCCCGCTGGGTCCTCCGCCGGCGATCAGCACCGGCACCCGCTCCGGCAGGTCGCCGAGGGCCGCGTTGTTGACGGCCGTCATCAGGCCCGTGCCCGCAGTGACGGGCCGCCCACGGGCGTGGTGAGCGTTCCCAGGGTGTCGATTTCCACTTCGACCGTGTCGCCGGGCTGCAGGAGCCACGGCGGGGTCCGGACGTAGCCGACCCCCTCCGGGGTTCCCGTGGCAATGACGTCACCGGGATGCAGGGTCATCGTCTGGCTGATCAGGGCGATGATGGCCGGGACGGAGAAGATCATGTCCCGGGTGTTGCCGTTCTGGACCTCGGTGCCGTTGACACGGGTCCGGACCTGCAATCCCTCGCGAAGGTCCCCGGCCTCGTCGCGGCTGACCAGCGGGCCGAGGGGGCCGCTGAAGTCGCCGTTCTTTCCCAGGGTCCACTGGGCGGTGAGCTTTTGGGCCCGCCGCGCGGTGAGGTCGTTGAAGGCGGAGTAGCCGAAGACGGCTTCCGCGGCGGTGGCCTCGTCCGCGGATTCGACCCGCCGGCCCACGTAGGCGGCGACTTCGCCTTCCCAGTCCAGCCCGGCCTCGCCCGCGGGCACCGGCGCGGGGACATTGCCGACCGAAAGGGACGCGGTCCACCGGCCGAACAGCGTGGGGTATTCGGGCACGGAGAAGGAACCCTCAGCGGCGTGGGCGCGGTAGTTCAATCCCACGCAGATCACGCGGGCGGTGGGCGGGACCAGCGGGACTTCGGTGACGTCCGCCCGGTTCAGCGACGCGCCGCCGGCCGTCAGGGACAGGGACTTTTCCTGCCAGCCGGCGGCATCCGCCCAGAAATCCTGGACCGGAGCCAGCGGGTAGACCCGGCTGTCGGCCAGGGCCGCAACCCAGGCCGCGCCGTCGTGGGTGATGCCGATGTACTGCATGTGAAGGGCCTTTCAGGTTCCGCCCGGACGGGCGCGGTGAGGGAAGTGGTGATCGTGGAAAATTGGCACGGCAAAGCTGCCCTGGTCAGGCCGAGGCCTGCACTGGCTTCGCGGGGACGGGTCTGTCAGGGGAGGTGGGCCTGGCGGAGGAAGAAGTCGACGGTGGCATCCATGGCCTTCTCCGCGGCCGCCTGGCTGTGATCGGGCAGTACCCACATGTGGTCCGCGTCCTCGATCAGGAGCAGTTCGACGTCGGTACCGACGGCTTCCAGCGCCGCCGCGAGGGACGTCGACTGGGCCGGCGGGACGAAGCGGTCGGCGGTCCCGTGGACCAGGAGGAAGGGCGGCGCCGCCGGGGTCACATGGCCCATGGGGCTGGCGGCAGCGGCCTTGCCGGGGGCCTCAGCCAGCACCGCTCCGATGAGCAGTTCTTCGCGTGAGGCGGGGTCGTCGGCACGGGCGACGGCGTTGGGCAGGCTTTGTTCGGCCATCGTGGCCAGGTCCGCGGGCGCGTACCAGGCTGCCACGGCAGCGACCGCGGCGTCGCCGGTGTCGCCAGGGGTGAGCCCCACGAGGCTGGCGAGATGCCCGCCCGCGGAGTCGCCCCACGCGAAGATCCGGTCAGGATCCACGCGGAACTCCGCCGCATGGTTCCGAAGCCAGTCCACGGCGGCCTTCGCGTCCTCCAGCTGCGCCGGGAACTGGGCGGCCGTACTGAGCCGGTAGTCCGCGGAGACCACTACGAAGCCTGCGTCCGTTAGCCGCCGGAACGGGCTGAAGCCGAAGCCGTCCAGGACCGGGCCGAGGGAGGATCGCTCCCCCGTCCGCCAGCCGCCGCCGTGGAAGTGCACGATGGCGGGGAACAGTTTCGGGGACGGCCCTTCGGCGGGGTGTTCTTCGGCGGCGGGGAGGTAGACGTCCAGCAGCAGGGGTTCGGCGCCCCCGGGGCAGGCGAACTCGATCCCGTCCAGGATCTGTTCTGCTGTCATCGTCGGCTCCATCTGCTGCTGGCCGGCCTCTCGAGGTGTTCCGGCGTCTGAATCAAGGGTGTCGGATACCGGGCCGTGCCGGCACCGGGCATTTCAATCATTGGAACGGCTTTGCCTCCACCAGGGCCCGGGCCAGGAAGGCGAGGCCGTCCTGCACGATCCTAAGCCCCGCGGAATGGTTGAGATAGCCGTGGACGGCACCGGCTTCGAGGCGGAAGTCGACGTCGGTTCCGGCACGCCGGAGTTCTGCCGCGAACGCCTCTGCCGAGTGCCGCAGGTCGTCGTATTCGCATGCGATGATCGCCGCGGGGGGCAGCCCGGAGGGGTCCGCGTTGCCGGGCATGGCATAGGAGGACGCCATGGCGACAGGACCGCCGATGTAGTTCTCCACAAGGGCGCGGCAGTCATCGGCAGTGAAGCGCAGCAGCCGCGGAAGCCCCTCGAGCACGCCGGCTACGTCCGGCGCCGGGACGGAACCGGGCCCGGCGCCGGATCCGGATTCGGAACTGGAAGCGGTGCTGGAACCGGTGTTGGATCCGGTGCTGGGCGCTGGCAGGTCGGCGTGCAGGAACGGGTACGCGAGCAGCAGTTTGGCCGGCAGCGGCAGGCCGGCGTCCTTGAGGAAGAGCGCGGCCCCGACGGCGAGATTGCCGCCCGCGCTGGCGCCGCCCAGGCACACGCGGTCGGGGTCGGCGCCCAGCTCCGCGGCGTGCTCCACGGTCCAGAGCCAGGCGGCCAGGACGTCCTCGTGCGGGACGGGGAAGTGGACGCCGTCGCGGGCCAGCCGGTAGTCCACGGACACCACCACGCCGCCGCTGCGGGCGGCGACTTCCCGGGCGAGCTGGTCCGCTTCGCGCATCTCCGGCCCGCCGCCGGCAAATCCCCCGCCGTGCATCCACACGAGCGCGGGACCGTCATGGCCCGGGGCGCCGCCGTAGACCCTGACAGGGACGGTCCCGTTCGGACCGCGCGCCCCGGTTTCCCGGAAACGGACGGCTGGAGCCTGGTAGGGCACGGCACCGCCGCTGAAGGCCTCGAGCCGGTCCAGGCCGCCGGGCTGGCCCAGGAGGTCAGTGATCGAGCCCGCTCCGGCCAGGTGGTGCAGGGCGCCGGCCAGGTCCGGGTCCAGGCTCATGGCCGGGACCCGGTCGCGGTCCGTGCCCAGGCCAGCGGAGCCCCCAAGTCGACACTGTCAACCGTGTCGGCAGAGTCGGCAGTGTCGGCAGTGCCGGCAGCGTTGGCAGTGCCGGCAGCGGCCCCGGCCGCGCCGGCGCGTCCGGACCGGGGCAGGGACAGTCCATGGCCAAAGCGGAAGACGGGGTCCTCGGTGTCGAACGGCATGTCTTCCCGGGAGGCTTCGACGGCGGCCATGGACCGCGGGAGGTCGAACGGCAGACGGCCTTCCGGCACGGCACGCCCGGTGAGGATGTCCGCCAGGGCATCGGAGTCGGATCCGTAGTTGGCCAGCAGGGCCGCGGCGTGGTCGGCGAGTTCGGGCAGGACGGCGGGCCGTTCCAGGTTGATGTCGATGACCGTGGGGACGGCCCGGCAGATGGCGGTGACGCGTTCGATCTCCTCCGGCGCGAAGGCCAGGTTGCCGCAGTGGAAGAAGGATTCGAAGCCCTCGCCGCGGACTTCGAACGGGGTCCGCAGCCGGAGGATGGCGAGGTCCGCGGCCTCCGGCGTCGGAACCGGGATGAAGCCCGGCCCCAGGTCCGCGGCCGTGATGCCTTCGAGGTAGACCCTGGCGCCGGCGGCGAGCGGCAGGACGGGGCCGCCGTCGACGTCCTTGTTGGCCAGGAGCGTGTAGGAGCGGCGCTGCATGGCCCGGCCCGCGGCGCGGAACTGCGGAGTCCCCACTGCGGAGTCGGAGGCGGCCGCGTCCACGAGGGGGTTCTCGAAGAGCCCCAGGAGGAACTTCTCCTCCAGCAGTTTGCGGACGGAGACGTCGAGCCGGTCTTCGCTGAGCTTGCCCGCCCGGACGGCGCCGGTCAGGAGGTCGACGCAGCTTTCGCCGCCGATCTGGTCCACGCCGGCGTCCAGCGCCTTGAGCAGCCGTTCCTGCGGTGTCAGGTGTTCCACTCCCCAGGCCCTGGCCGGGAACACCCTGCCAAAGATGTCGCCGTCGGTGAGGATGCCCCAGTCCGAGCAGACGATCCCGCCGAAGCCGAGTTCTTCGCGCAGGAGTTCCGTGAGGATGCGCTTGTTGAAGGCGAAGCCCACTTCCTCGTATTCCGTGCCGACCGGCATGCCGTAGTACGGCATGACCTGCCGTGTGCCGGCGGCGACGGCGGACCGGAAGGGCAGCAGGTGATAGTCGAAGTTGCCGCCGGGATAGACCTGTTCGCGGCCGTAGCTGAAGTGCGGGTCCTCGCCGTCGAGCTGGGGGCCGCCGCCGGGGAAATGCTTGGTCATGGTGGACACGGACGCCGTCCCGAACGCGTCGCCCTGGAAGCCGCGGACGTAGGCGCCCACCAGCTCCGCCGCGAGCTCGGCGCTCTCACCGAACGTGGCCGCGCCGCGGGACCAGCGCGGTTCGGTGAAGACGTCCACCTGCGGGTGCAGGGCGGCCCGGATGCCGACGGCGAGATACTCCTGCCGGGCGATATCGGCGAACTCTTCCACGGCGTCGGGGTCTCCGACGGCGGCGAAGCCGAGCGCCTCGGGCCACTGCGAGAACGGCCCGGCCAGGGCCCCGGTGCCGGGGTTGTCCGTGTAGGCGTGGCGCGGGTCCGTGGAGAGCGTGACGGGGATGCCCCAGCCGGTGTCCAGGGCGAGACGTTGGATGCTGTTGTGCCATTCGGCGAGTTCCCTGGCCTGGGTTGCGGCGCCGATGATGTTGAAGTGGTTCATCCGGCGCCCGCCGATCAGCTCCACGGCCGGGCCGGTGCCGAGCGCGAACGGCAGCGCGCCGTGGAACATCAGGCCCGCCTTGTCCTCGAGCGAGAGCCGGGAGAGCAGGTCCTGGACGCGTTGCCCGACCGGCAAAGTGGCGTCCTGGTACGGGTACCGGGCGGTGGCGGGGGTCATGGCTGGCTCAATTCGTTGGAGAGGAAGGTGATGGCGGTATCCAGGATGCTGTCGATCCGGTCTTCTGCGCCGAAGAAGCAGTGGTCGGCGCCCTCGATGACGACGACGTCGTTGCGGACGCCGGCGGCGCTGAGGGCCTGCGCGAGGAGCTCGCTCTGGGACAGGGGCACGAGGGCGTCGCTGTCGCCGTGGATCAGCAGGAACGGCGGCGCCCCGGCGCTGACGTGGCCGAGCGGACTCGCGGCCGCCAGCCGGTCCGGGTCGCTGGAACCGCCAACGAGCATGGGTCCCGGTTCCATGCTCATGCCTGCCGGAACGGCGGCCACCATGGGTCCGGTGAGGAGGCCGGCCGGGAGCTGCATCGGGGGCATGAGGGGCAGCGAGGACACGCCGTAGAAGTCCACGACGGCGCTGACGGCACTGGAGTGTCCCTGCGCCCCGAGTCCGCCCTCGAGGTCTTCCCGGCTGCCGGTCAGACCCAGCAGCGCGGCCAGGTGGCCGCCGGCCGATTCGCCCCAGGCGCCAAAGCGTTCCGGATCGATCCGCAGCTCCTGTGCGTGCGCGCGGAGGTAGCGGACCGCCGCTTTCAGGTCATGCAGCTGGGCCGGGAAGGCGGCTTCGAGGGCCAGCCGGTAGTCGACGGTGGCGCAGGCGATCCCCGCCGCGTTGAGCCGGGAAAAGACGGAGTCCGCGGGGAACGTGGGCGGCAGCTCACGGCGATCCCCCAGCTGGAAGGCGCCGCCGTGGACCCACAGCACCAGCGGAACCGGCCGCGGCACCGGACCCCCGGCCGTCCGCGGAAGCCAGATGTCCATGCTCAGCGGCCGGAACCCGACGGTCCGGGCGTAGCTGACTTCGCGGTGTACCGCGGAGACCTCAGATACCTGCACGGCCGTGCCCGGGCCGTCGAAGGCAGGGAACGCCGGTAACGCTGGACCAGAAGGCGGGCCGTCCTTCCCTGCGGCGGCGTCGGGGCTTGCCTCGGTGTCAGTCGTTGGGGATTCGATAAAGGTCATGGTGCGCTCCTGGTGAGGTGGGGCAGGGATGCCGGGACGGCCGGGCCGTACGGGACGGAGAAGGTGTGCGTTCCGGGCCCGACGACGGCCCCCGCCCGGCCGGGCAGGCGGACTTCGGCGCTGGTGCCGGCCGGGACGACGGCGTTCAGGGTCAGCCCGCCGTCGTCGATCCGCCAGCTGGCCGCAACCAGGCCCTGGGGGCCGCGGTGGGATGTGCTGGCGGATGAGAGGCCGGCGCCCGGGCGCGGTTCGATGATGATTTGTTCGTAGGCCGCGCTCCCCGGCGCCTGCCGGAGTCCGGCGGTGTAGCGGTGCAGGAAGGACACCACGGCGCCCTTGCTGTAGTGGTTCAGGGACTGCTGCGCTGTGCCGTCCGGGCCGATGCCGTTCCAGGCTTCCCACATGGTGGTCGCGCCGCGGTCCACCATCACCAGCCAGGACGGTTCGGTGTCCTGCATGAGCAGCTCATAGGCCAGGTCAAGGTGGCCGTTGTCGGCAAGGACCGGCAACAGGTCTGCGGTGGCGAGGAACCCGGTGCCCAGGTGGGTGCCGGCGTCCCGGATGAGGCCGGCCAGTTGCGCCGCGACCGCCGGCCGGTGCTCGTCGGCGACAAGGCCGAAGGCGAGTGCCCGGACACAGTTTGCCTGGCTGGCGTCGAACAGTTGCCCGGTGTCATTGACGTATTCGCGGGCCCAGGCGTCGCGGACATTGGCGGACAGCTCTGCCAGGGCGGCGGCCTCCGTGTCCTTGCCCAGGACGGCGGCGATCCCGGCCATGATGGCGGAGGAGTGCCGGTAGTAGGCGGTGGCCACGATGCCGTGGTCGGCGGACCTGGCCGCGAACAGGTCCGGTTCCGGCCCGTCGGGTTCGAGCCATTCACCCCAGTGGAAGCCGGTGTCCCAGAGGAACTGCTCGTGTGGTTCCGGCGTGGGTCGGGTGGCGGCCCGGGCCGGGTGCCGGCCGTGAACGGCCGTGCTGCGGATGAACCCGAGCCAGCGGTTCATGGCCTCCCAGTTCTGTTCCAGGATGGCCGTGTCACCCGTGGCCCGGTAGATCTCCCACGGCACCAGGACGATCGCGTCTCCCCAGCCGGCCGAGCCGTTGACAAAGGCCATGTGATCGGCCGCGGTGGCGTCCGGGCCCGGCGACGGCGAAATGTTGACGACCACTCCGTTGTCCCACTGATCAGCCCGGACATCGTTGAGCCACTTCCGGGAGAAGCCGGCAACGTCGAAGAGGTAGGCCGCGGTGGGCACGAACACCTGCCAGTCCCCGGTCCAGCCGGCTTTCTCCCGCTGCGGGCAGTCCGTGGGGACCTCGCAGGCGTTGCCTCGGAAGCTCCACTCGACGATCCCGTGCAGCGTGTTGAGCCGGTCATCGCTGCAGCTGAACGTGCCCAGGCGTTCGAGGTCGGTCTGGACCATCCGGCCCACGAGATCCCCCGGTTCCAGCGGGTCCGCCAGCCCGCGGATCGAAACGTACCGGAAGCCGTGCGTCGTGTGGCGCGGCTCGAAAATTTCGCCGGGCGCGCCGGAGGACACCACGGAGTCGATCTGCCCGGCGGACAGGAACTGGCCCGGGTTGCGGAAATCGTGCGGCCGCAGGTGCTCCTGCGTGACCTCGCCCGCGTCGTCCAGGGCTTCGCCGTACACCAGCGTCACGGCGTGGCCCGGGGCGCCGAGCCGGGTCAGGCGCACCCAGCCGTTGATGTTCTGGCCCAGGTCCACCACCTGGTGGCCGCTGGCCAGCCCGGTGACGGACACCGGGGCGATGTCCTCCACGGCGCGGGTGGGCGGTGCGACGGGACCCGTCAGGGTTTCGAAGCTGCCGTCACGGAGCACAGCGTGCCCGCGACGGTTTCCGGAGCGAACGCCTGCGGCACGGAAGTCGACACGCTGCCCGGCCATGAGGTCCGCGCTGACAATTTCGGACGGCTCCACCAGCCAGGTGTCATCGGTCCCGACCACCGTCCGACCCGCCGCGGATGCCAGCTCGATCTGTACCAGCAGCGCCGTCGTGGTTCCGTACATGTCGGCGTCGCGCGTGTACCCGAACGTGCCGCGGTACCAGCCGTCGGTGAGGACGCCCGTGACGGTGTTGCTGCCGGTCTGCAGCAGCGTTCCGACGTCGAACGTCTGGACTTGCAGGGTGCTGTGGTAGCTCGTGGAGCCCGGGGTGAGCTCCTGGTCGCCTACCCGGTGGCCGTTGATGAAGAGCTCGTAGATCCCGTGGGCGGTGGCGTACGCCCGGGCCGAGTCCGGGACCGCGTCCAGCTCGAAAGTGGTGGACAGTGCGTAGCCCGGGCGCTCGCCGGCCGCGGGGATGGCGGCCTCGCGCGGGCCGATCCATTGTGCGGCCCAGTCGGCGGGGTGCAGCAGGCCCAGTTCGACCGGCATCGGGTCCGCCCACCTTGAGGCTGACTCGCTGCCGTCCGCGGCAAGGTCCCAGGTCCGCACGGTCCATTCAAAGTGGTCCCGGGAGCCCAGCGCCGCGCCGCCGTAGGGCACCAGGCGGTGGGTTCCCGATTCCACCCGGCCGGTGTCCCAGCCGTTGCTGGCGGTGATCTGGTAGGCGCTCTGCCGCACCGTCCCCTCCGGCGGGATCCAGCTGAGCCGGGGACGGGTGGTGGTGATGCCGAAGGCCTCGCTGAGGTGCTCAACGCGCAGGTGTGTGGGCTGGTTCACGGCTGCCTACCTCGTCCCGTCGAGGGCGGGGACTGACGCCGCCGGCCGGACGGAGGCCGCGAGGGGTCCGGCGAGCGCGTCGCGCGCGTCGCCGGCGTGCCCGGCGGGCGCGATCCTGAAGGTTGTCTCCTCCCCGCACCAGCCGCGCCCGGCGTCCCAGTGCTGGAAAGACCGCCCGGGCAGTGTGACCCGGATGTCGCGGCGTTCCCCGGCGGGGATGAGGGCCGTCTCGAAGCCTGCCAGCCAGAACCCGGGCCGGTCCACGTCCGTTTCCGGGGCGTCGGCGTATATCTGCGCCAGGTATTTTCCGGACCGGGCCCCGGTGTTGCAGACCGTCAGGACGGTGTGCACGTCCTCCCCGGGTGCCGCTTCCTCCAGCTGCGCGAACCCCTCCACGGCGAAGGTGGTGTAGCCCAGTCCGTGGCCGAGCCAATACGCCGGAGCGGCAGCCTGCGTGGTTTGCGCGGCTTGTCTTGCCCAGCCGCGGTAGCCGACATCCAGCCGTTCCGTGTACTCGAGCTGGCCGTTCCGGGGGTGCGTGTCGCGGACGGGGGCATCGGCCAGGGCGGCCGGCCAGGTGGTTGGCAGGTGGCCGCCGGGCTCGGCGTCGCCGAACAGCACATCGGCCAGGGCGTTTCCGAATTCCATGCCCGGGAACCAGACCAGGAGCACCGCAGCGGCGTCGTTCCGCCAGGGCATTTCCACCGGGGCGCCGGCGTTGACCACCACCACGGTGCGTGGGTTCGCTTCGGTGACGGCGCGGACGAGGTCGTCCTGCCGGCCCGGCAGCGCCAGGGAGGTCCGGTCAAAGCCTTCGCTTTCGACGGCACCGGAGGTCCCGACCATGACGACGGCGACGTCGGCGGCGCCGGCCGCGGCAGCCGCCTTGGCGATCTCGCGGTCCGCCGATTCCCGGGGTTCGTCGATGGCCAGCCCTACGCGGAACAGAGTGGCCTCCGGATGCCAGGCGTAGCGCAAGGTCAGACGCACCGGGGTTCCGGCGGACAGGACGACGCCGGCTGATTCGTCCGGCGCGCCGATCAGCACGGCTTCAACGTCGGCGTAGCGGTCCCGCGAGTCGGCGGCCGCCACGGCGTCGCCGTCGACCTCCAGGCTGGCGCGGCCGATGCCCTTGAATCCCAGCTTCCAGGTGCCGGAGACGTCCGGCGTGAAGATCGTTTCGATGTCGACGGCGGTGGCGCCGGCGGGGATGGAGCCCGGGCCCCGGGTGAGCGTGGTCCGGGGACCGTATTCCTCCGCAACTGTGCCGGCGGGCCCCCGCCAGGTCAGCCGGACGCTTCCCTCCCCCTGGCCCGGGGCGTGGCATTCCGCGTTCCGGGGTTCGCGAAGGCCCTCGGAGAGCCAGGCACCCTGGACGGTGGTGAGCCGGACGCCGTCGCCGGCCCGTGCGCGCAGCCCCGCGGCGGGCGCAACCGTGTAGGCCGGGAACACCGAGGCGCTGCCGCCGCCCTGGGTCCGGGGATCCAGCGCCGCCGGTCCCACCACGGCGATGGAGCTGAGGTCCCCGGGTGAGAGGGGAAGGACGCCGGCCGGATTTTCCAGCAGCACGAATCCTGCCGCCGCGGCCTCCCGGGCCACGGCGGCGCCGGCTTCGGGTGCCGCGGGTTCGTTCCGGCGGCCCTCCTCGACCCGGCGGCCCAGGGTGACGAGCCGGCGCACTTTCTCGTCAATCACGGCTTCGGGGACCAGACCGGCGGAGATGGCTTCGACGAGCCCGTCGCCCCACAGCTTCTCCGGTCCAGGCATGGCGAGGTCCGTGGCCGAAAGGGCGGAGTCAACGGTGGAGTACACCGCGTGCCAGTCCGAGACCACGGCGCCTTCGAATCCCCATTCGGTCTTGAGCGGGTTCGCCGTGAGGGAATTTTCGGTCATGGCCTTGCCGTTCACGCCGTTGTAGGCCGCCATGATCATCCAGGGCCGGGCCTGCCTGACGACGCGTTCAAACGGTGCGAGGTACACCTCATGCAAAGTCCGTTCGTCGAGCACGTTGTTGACGGTGGTCCGCTCGGTCTCGGCCTCGTTGGCGACGAAGTGCTTGGGGCAGGCGCCGATGCCCTGGCCCTGGATGCCGTCCACGTACGCGGCCGCCAGTTCACCGGTGAGGAGCGGGTCCTCGGACAGGCACTCGAAGTTCCGGCCCGCCAGCGGTGAACGGTGCAGGTTCATGGTGGGGCCGAGCACCACGTCCACCTGCTGGCGGCGCGCCTCGGCCGCCAGCAGCTTCCCCACCCGCGCCATCAGCCGCCGGTCCCAGGAAGAGGCCAGGCACGTGGCGGACGGCAGGTTCACCGAGCCGGCTGCCTCGGTGTCGCGGTGGCCGCGGACGCCGACGGGCCCGTCGGAAACCGTGATCTTCGGCAGTCCCAGGCGCGGCTCGGCCTGGGTGTGCCACAGGCCGGAGCCGCTCAGGAGCCGGACTTTGTCTGCCACCGGCAGGGTGCGGATCGTTTCTTCGACGTCGGCGTCAAAGCTCGTGGAGGTCATTCGTTGGTGCTCCTGATCGTTGGTTTCGTCAGCTATCAGCATGGGTTTGCGGCGGCGCGCCCGGACAGCGCAGTTTCATTGGTTGACACGGCGCTGGGTGGAATTTAGGAGGCGACGGCTGCTGAGGTGGCGGCGGCGGTCAGGCGGTGCGTGCCCGCCCCCACGCTTCGGCCGTCCTGCCCCGGCAGCCTGATCTCCGCCTCCACGCCGTCGGGGATTTTTGCTTCGACTTCCAGCACCCCGTCGCCGGTGGTCCGCCACTCGACGGCGATGGTGCCGTGCGGGCTGCGCAGGCTGGTCTTGGCCCAATCGATGCCCTCGCCGGGCAGGGGCGCGATCAGCACCCTGGAGTAGCCCGGGGCGAGCGGCCGGATTCCACCGACGTACTTGTGCAACCAATCAGCAATGGCGCCGAGCGCGTAGTGGTTGAAACTGGTCATTTCGCCGGGGTTGATGGTGCCGTCCGGGAGCATGGAGTCCCACCGTTCCCAGACGGTGGTGGCCCCCATGGTCACCGGGTACAGCCATGAGGGGCATTCCTGTTCGAGCAGGAGCCTGTACGCCGCGTCAGTGTGACCGGTATCGGCCAGGGCGCCGGTGATGAAGGGGGTCCCGGCGAACCCGGTGGAGACGCGGTAGTTGTTGTTCCGTACCAGTTCGGCGAGGCGGTTGCCGGCAAACTCCCGCTGCCGGCCGGTCTGCAGGATGTCGAAGGCGATGGCCAGCGCGTAGACCGTGGTGCAGTCGCTGTGCACGGTTCCGTCGGCGGCCACGTAGTGGGTGTTGAAGGCCGCTTTGACCCGTTCGGCGAGGCGGCCGAACGCGTCGGCGTCGGCGTCGTGTCCCAGGAGCGCAGCCGTCCGCGCGGTGATGGACGCCGTGCGGTACAGGCACGCTGTGGCGACGACGCCGGTGTCCGCCTTGGCCGCCCACGGCTGGTCCGGCGCGGCGTCCGGGTCCAGCCAGTCGCCGAACTGGAAGCCTTCATCCCAGAGCCCGGCGGGCGAGAGCAGTCCCTCTACCCGGCGGGTGTGGGAGGCCATCGAGTCGTACTGGTCCTTCAAGACGGTGTCGTCGCCGTAGGCCTCCCACAGCGCCCACGGAACCCACACGGATGCCTCGCTCCAGATGGCAGAGGATTCCGGTGCCGGGAATTCCGGCGGCTGGGGGCAGTACTTCAGTGCGTCCGGCACGGTGATGGGAACGAGTCCGCCGGCAGCCTTTTGTTCCGCGGCGAGGTCGAGGAGCCAGTCCTGCAAGAAGCCCTTGACGTCGTAGAGGAAGGCGGCCGTGGGGGCGAACACGGCGATGTCCCCGGTCCAGCCGAGCCGCTCATCGCGCTGCGGGCAGTCGGTGGGGAGGTCCAGGAAATTGCCCTTGAGGCCCCAGACGATGTTGCGGTGCAGCTGGTTCACCAGCGGGTTGGAGCACTCGAAGCTGCCGGTGCGTTCAAGCCGGGAGTGCACCGCCACGGCTTCGAGGGATTCCGCCGTCAGCTCGCCGGGCCAGCCGGATACTTCCGCGTAGCGGAACCCGTGGAAGGTCTTGCTGGGTTCGAAGAAGTCCTTGGCGCCGGAGAGGATGAACGTGTCGGTGGCGGCGGCCGAGCGCAGCGGCCGGGTGCCCAGCTCACCGTCCTCGAGGACTTCGGCGTGGCGCACGGTGATGGTGGCGCCGGCGTCGCCCTGGACGGTGAAGCGCAGCCAGCCGACCAGGTTCTGGCCAAAATCCACCAGCGTCTTGCCGGCCGGTGAGGTGAAGACCTCCACCGGTTTGATGACCTCGTTGCGCACCACCGGCGGCCCGACGGGATCCGCCAGCCGGCCGGCGTCGAACTCCAGGGCATGGACCCCAGTCCAGGCGCCGGCCCCCACAGCGGCAGCGTAGGCCTCCGGACCGGCTGCGTCCGCGGCGAAGCCCGGCCGGGCCCAGCCTGCCGGTTCCCGCCGCGCGTCGATGCGCTGTCCGTCGTAAAGATCGTTGGCCGTGGTGCCCGACGGCCCGGACTGCCAGGACATGTCCGAGGCGACCGACTGGACGTGGCCGTCGACGAATTCGATGTCCAGCTGCCCGAAGAACCCGAGCTCATCGCCGTACAGGCCCGACTTGCCGTGCCAGGCCAGGCGTCCGCGGTACCAGCCATTGCCGAGCGCGACGCCGATCACCGTAGCCGGCCCCACGAGCGCGGTCACATCGTAACTGCGGTAGCGCAGGCGCCATTCGTACGAGCTCCAGCCCGGACTCAGCACGTCCTCACCGACCGGGACGCCGTTGATCTGCGCCTCGTAGATCCCGAACGCCGTGGCCCGCAGGAGCGCGCGCTTCACGGGTCCGTGGCCTTCGTCCAGCCGGAATTCCTTGCGCAGAAGCGGGGCGCCGTCGAAGTCTCGATCCGGCGCGATCATCGTGGCGGACCAGGGTGCGGGGGTCATGTGGTGTCGTCCATTCTTGTGGGGAGTTGCCATGCTGTGGGATTTGGTCGGTACCGCTGGTGCCGCGGGATCAGGTTCGGGACCGGTGCCGTTCAGGCGTAGTGGCAGGCGACGTCGGACGCGCCCACCTTCCGCAGGGCCGGCCGTTCGGTCCGGCACAAGTCCGTGGCCAGCGGGCAGCGCTGGCTGAAGGGGCAGCCGCCGGGAGCGGCAGCGGCGGCCGCCGCGGTCCGCACGCCCAGCGCTTCGCGTTTTTGCCGCCGCTCGGCCTGCTCCGCCGGGCGGGGCACGGGCGAGGCCGCCACGAGCGCCTGGGTGAAGGGGTGTTGGGGCGACTCCGTGACGGCTGCCGCCGGGCCGCTTTCCATGACCTGGCCGCGGTAGAGCACCACGACGCGCTGGGCGAGGAACTGGACCACGGAGATATCGTGGGCGATGAACAGGTAGCTCAGCCCCCGCTCGTCCCGGAGGTCGGCCAGGAGGTTCAGGACCTGGGCCTGCGTTGAGAGGTCAAGGGCGCTGACCGCTTCGTCGCACACCACGAGTTTCGGCTCGCAGATCAGTGCCCGGGCGACGGCGATCCGCTGCCGCTGGCCGCCGGAAAACTGGCCGGGAAAGCGGTCCACGGCCTCGCGCGGGAGTCCCACCCTGGCCAGCATGTCCTCGGCGCGCTGCCGGGCTTCCCGGCCGGCCACGCCACGGATCCGCAGCGGTTCGGCCAGTGAGGTACCGATGCTCTGCCGGGGGTTGAGTGAGGAGTTCGGGTCCTGGAACACGGCCCGGAGTTCGCCGCCCAGTTCACGCCGCCGCGCGGGGCTGGCATGGGTGATGTCCGTGCCGTTGTAGCTGACCGAGCCCCCGCTGCTCTTTTCCAGGCCGAGGATGGCTTTGCCGATCGTGGACTTTCCGGAGCCGGACTCCCCCACCAGGCCCACGGTCTCCCCGGGCCGGATGCTGAAGCTCACGCCGTCCACCGCGGCCGGCCTGGCGGCGGCCTTCCGGCCCCGGCCGTAACGGACCACGAGGTCCACCACGTCCAGGAGCGGCCGCTCGGGAGCCTGCGCTGTTCCGCCCTGGCGTACCGCTGTTTCGATGCTCATGTCCTGTCCTTTTCAACTGTGCTGTTCATCTCAACTGTGCTGTCCATCTCAAGAATGTCGAGGACACGGTGGGCGGGTACTTCGGTGGCCACCCAGGCCAGGCCTTCCACGGCCAGTTCGTCGGCCTTGACGCAGCGCACCACGCCGTCGTCCGAGCCCGAGGGAACCAGCGGGACCGGCGCCACGCAGGCCGAGCCGGCGAACTGGCAACGCGCCACGAACCGGCACCCGCCCGCCCAGTCCTTGGGCTGCGGCACCTGGCCGTTGATGGTGGCGAGCCGCTCGGGCATGTCCTCGGCGGTGTTGGCGTGCGGGTCGGCGGCCAGCAACGCCAGGGTGTACGGGTGGCGGGGGTTGTCCAGGATGTTGGCGGTCCGGCCGCTTTCCACCACCTGGCCGGCGTACATCACGGCCACGGTGTCGCAGATGTCGGCCACTACGCCGAGGTCGTGTGTCACCATCACCACGGACATGCCGGTGTCCTTGACCAGTGCCCGCAGCAGCGAAAGGATTTCGGCCTGTACTGTCACGTCCAGCGCCGTGGTGGGTTCGTCGGCGACCAGCAGCCGGGGACGGCCGGCCAGGGCCAGGGCGATGGCCACGCGCTGGGCCATGCCGCCGGAGATCTGGTGCGGGTAGGTGGTGAGGATGCGCGCGGCGTCCACGATGCCCACCTTTTCGAGCAGGCTCAGGGCTTCGGCGCGTGCTTCGGCTTTGCCCATGCCCCGCAGGCGCCGGATGGCGGAGACCAGCTGGTAGCCGACAGTGAACATGGGGTCGAGGGCACGCATGGGTTCCTGCGAGATCAGCGCGATCTCCCGTCCCCTGACGCCTGCCAGCTCATTTTCCGTGGCGGCCGCGAGGTTCCGGCCGTTCCACAGGATCTGGCCTCCGGTGACGGATACGCCAGAGGGCAACAGGCCCAGCAGGGACAACGCCGTCATGGTTTTGCCGCAGCCGGATTCGCCCACCAGCCCGAGCACGGTTCCCTGTTCGACGTCGAAGGAGACCTCCGTGACCAGCGGCGTGCTGGCGTCGACGCCCACCGAGAGCCCGCGGACACTCAGCCGGCCGGCCGTGACGTCCGGCGCGGCGGCATCGGTGGACGGCGCGGCGGCATCGGTGGACGGCGCAGCCGCGGACGCAGCGGCCCGGCGTCGGCGGTCAGCGGCGGAGGGCAGGTGGGAGGCGGCCGCGTTCGGGCTTTTCCCCAGGGCGTTGCCGATGGCATTGGCCGCGAGGACCGTCAGCGCCAGGACCGCACCGGTGGGGACCATCAGCCAGGGGGCGTCGTAGACGTGCTGGGATGCGCCCTGGATCATGCCGCCCCAGCTGGGCTGCGGGATGGGCGGCCCAAATCCGATGAACGCCAGACCGGCCTGGATCAGCATGCCCACCGCGAAGATGAGGGCGGACTGCACCACGATCGTGGTGTTCAACCCGGGCAGCACGTGCCGCAGGCTGATGCCGAGCGTGCTCACGCCGTCCACCTTGGCGGCGTCAACATAGAGCTGTGACTGCAGCGCGGTGGCCTGGCCCAGCATCACGCGGTAGATGCCGGCCGAGATGAGGACGCCCAGAATCGCCATGACGACGGGAATGTTCGTGCCCACGGCACCGATGACCGCCAGGATGATCACCGTACCGGGCAAGGACATCATGACCTCGGTGACGCGGCTGATCGGCCCTTCGGTCCGTTGTCCAGCGGCGGCGACCATCGCCAGGACGGTGCCGAGTCCGACGCCGACAATCACCGTGATGAGCGATGTCCCCAGGGTGCCGGCGGCCGCGGCGAAGATGCGGCTGAGCAGGTCCCGCCCCAGTTCGTCGGTGCCCAGCCAGTGGGCGGCAGTGGGGCCGGACAGGATGGCGGCGAAGTCCTGGTCCTCGGTCTTGTACGGCAGCCACCACGGCGCCGTGAGGGAGGCAACCACCAGGACCGCCAACCAGAGCACTCCGGCCACGGCACCGGGCGCCGCGAACAGGCGGTGGGCAGGCCTCCGGCCGACGCCAGTTTTGGGACCGGGGCCGGGACCGGGCCGGCCCGTGGCGGTGTTCGCGGGTGGGGCTCCGCCTGTGCCTGTATCTTCCGCATTCGCGGTGGCGGGGACGGGCGCGGGGGCAACGGAAGGGATCATGAGGCACGCAACTTCGGGTCGAGAAACTTGGTGGCGAGCTCCAGCACGAGGTTCACGGCCACCACCACAACGGTGGCGACCACCACAACGCCCTGCACGGACGGGGCGTCGTGGGTGCTGACGGAGGTCTGGACTGCCTGGCCAAGGCCCGGCATGGCGAAGAGCTGCTCCGCGATCACCGAACCGCCGAACAGCCCGATGAACTGCAGGGCGATCCCGGCCACGATCGGCAGGCTGGCATAGCGCAGGGCGTGGACGTACAGGATCTTCCAGGTGGGGGTGGCCGTTGCGCGCAGGGTCCGGATATGTTCCTGCTGCAGCGCCTCCAGCATGGATGCCCGGGTCTGGCGGGCGATGAACGCCGCACCGCCGACGGCGAGGGTGATCACCGGCAGGGCCAGGGACAGGGCCCAGTCCTGGGGTGAGACCTCGAAGGGGACGTAGCCGGTGGCCGGAAAGACCGAGTACTGGACGGCGAAGAGGTACACAAAGATGATGCCGATCCAGAAGGCCGGCAGCGCCACGGCGAGGCCGCAGACGGCTCCGACGATCCGGTCGACCAGGCCGCCGCGGACGGCTGCCGTGACGCCAAGACCGATGCCTAGTACGGCGCTCAGGACCGTGGCCCCGGCCGCGAGGGCCGCCGTCACCGGCAGCCTGCTGGCCAGGTCGGCGCTCACGGACCGGCCGTCGATCAGGGACACCCCGAAGTCTCCCTGCGCGGCGCTGCCGAGCCAGCGGAAGAACTGGACGGGGAGCGGATCGGACCAGCCGAGCCGGCTGTTGACCTCGTCAATGGCTTGCTGGGTGGCGCCGGCGCCGAGGGACACGGCGCCGGGGCTGCCCGGCATTGCGTGCACCAAGAGGAACGCCAGCACCGCGACCACCAGAACGGTGGCCAGCGCCATGAGCAGGCGCTTTGCGACGTAAATCGCCATGATGACCTCCATTGGTCAGGTCCTGCCGGACGGCCTTCGCCTCAGGGGTGAAGGCCGCCCGGCAGGGTGGGGGGTCAGTTGGCCGGGGCGTAGGACGAGAGCAGCGGGTAGACGTTGCTGCCGGCGAACTCGACCGGCTTGACCTTCTTGGTGTTGTAGCCCTGGTTGGTGAGGGATTCGAAGAGCGGGATCATCCAGCCGGATTCGACGAGCCGGGTGTTGAGCTTGGTCAGCGCGGCTTTCCGGGCGGCATCGTCCTTGGCGGCGGCGACCTCGCCGGTGGCGGCGCTGAGCTGGTCGTCCGTGGCCTTCTGGACGTTGGTGAAGCCGTTGAGGATCGCGCCGTACATCAGGCCCACCGGGTTGTCCCAGCCCAGCGGCGCGTAGCCCAGCGGGGTGGTGGCGACGGCGGCGAACGCCTCATCTGTCGACGTCGCCATCTTGACCTGCATGGTGATGCCGACGGCGGCCAGGTCCTTCTGGACCGCCTGGAGGTCGGTCTGGGTGGTGGCGCTCGCGACGATGGTGAATTCAAAGCCGTTGGCGTAGCCGGCTTCCGCCAGCAGGCTCTTGGCCTTAGCGGGGTCGTAGGCGAACTGTGAGTTCAGTGTCTCCGTGAAGCCGGCCGAATCCTTGGGCAGGGCGTTCCACGCCGGGATGTCACCCTTGTGCAGGGCATCGACCAGGGCCTGCCGGTTGATGGCGTACTGGAACGCCTGGCGGACCTTTTCGCTGGCGAAGGCCGGCGACGTCTTGCCCGTCTTGTCGAAGGCGACCATGGTCTGGACCGTGCCGCCGATCTGGGAGACGCCGACACCCTTGGCCTTGACGAAGTCAACGGTCGGTGAGGTCAGCTGGGCGACGTCCACCTGGCCGGAAACGAGGGCGTTGGCCCGGGCCTGCGGATCCTGGATGACGCTGAAGACGATCTTGTTGTAGGGGTATTTCGCGGCGTCGGTGCTCTTGTCGTTCTTCTGCAGGACGTACCTGTTGCCCTTGACCGTGGTTCCGGAGTCCAGCGTGTACGGACCGGAGCCGTCCGGCTTGGCGGCCAGGCTTGCCGTGTCCGCGGCCCCCGCCTTGCCAACGATCATGCCGAGGGTGGAGGTCAGGTTCTTCTCGAAGCCCGGCTGCGCCTTGGCGAACTTCAGCGACACCTGGGTGGGGCTGATGACGTCCACGGATGTCAGTTCCTGGGCGCCGCCCTTGGCGATGGCTGAGTACGCCGAAAGGGCGGGATCCGTGCGGCGGTCAAAGTTGGCCTTCACCAGTGCCGCGTCCAGCGTGGACCCGTCCGTGAACGTCACGCCCTGCTTGAGCGTCAGGGTCAGCACCGTGTTATCGGCGTTGTAGCTGAAACCGGTGGCCAGCCCCGGCCCCACGGAGCCGTCCGCCTTCAGGGTCATGAGGTTCTCGTAGAGGCCTTCGAAGAACTGACGCTGCGCGTCGGAGACCCGCAGCGGGTCGAATCCGAAGGACGCGCTGTCACTCTCGACGCCGATTGTCAGGGTGGTCTTATCCACGGTGGATGCCGCCTGGCCGGAGCCGCCGCAGGCGGTCACGGAGCTGAGCATCAGGACGCCGGCCAGAACGGCCGCGCTCCGTCGGGCGGTGGGGTTCAGAAGTTTCATGTAGTGCGCCTTCGCATTCGTTCCAAAACAACGGGGGTTTTCGGCATCTGGTGGTGGTCGGGACTGGAGCGGACCGGCCGGACGGTGGCCGTCCGGCACCGGTGCGTTCCGGGCCCTTCCGCCAGATGCGGTCGGGTGGACCGGCTCCATCAAGAGTCGTAGGCGGACGCAATGACGTCACACGAGAATTTCATTGGTTGGAACACTATTGTGGTGAACGTCACTGGCGACGAAGAAGGAACGATGACGAATGACAGCACCCGCGGATACGCATTCCCCCGCTGAAAACCCGCCCGCCGCGCGCGGCAAGCGGCCCAAGCAGGGCGAACCGGTGATCGACCGGGCCCTGAGCCTCCTCGCTGTCTTCACGGACCGCCGCCGGGCGCTGACCCTGTCAGAGATGGCCCGTTATGCGCAGATGCCCGCCCCGACGGCGTTGCGCCTCATTGCCCGGCTGGTCGCCTGGGGCGCTCTGGAACGGCTCGACGACGGACGCTACGTTGTGGGCGTCCGGCTGTGGGAAATAGCGTCCCTCTCCCCGAGGGGCCACGGGATCCGCGAAATCGCGTTGCC
This sequence comes from Arthrobacter sp. 01N444, assembly GCF_056399305.1. Classification (NCBI taxonomy): domain Bacteria; kingdom Bacillati; phylum Actinomycetota; class Actinomycetes; order Micrococcales; family Micrococcaceae; genus Arthrobacter; species Arthrobacter sp. 01N444. The sequence goes on along the minus strand of NZ_JBFTRB010000010.1, from coordinate 54,024 downwards.
CTACCTTGAGGACCTCTTCGAGGTGACGCGCCATCACGTGTTGCTGGCCGTGCGGGATAAGGACCAGGCCGTCCTGATCGAACGGCTTTCCTCCAAGCAGGCCACGGAAGTCGCCTACCGGGTGGGCGGCCGGCTCCCCCTGCGCTCCACGGCCGTCGGCCTGGTCCTGATGGCCGGCGCGGACGCGGCATTCCAGGAAAAGATACTCAAGGAACCCGCGGAAACTGAACCGGGCGTGGCTCCCATGCCGGAAGGCCAGCTGCGGCGCACCCTGTCCGACGTCCACCGGACGGGGATAGCCATGATCCGCCGGTCCGCGCCGTCGCTGACTGTTTCCGTGGCGGCGCCCGTCTTTGATGCCCAGGGCACAGTGGTGGCCGCACTGTCGATCGTTGTACCGGACGGGACCACCCCGCCCAATGTTCTGGCTCCGGCGGTGATGGCCACCGCGAGGGCAGTCTCACGAAACCTTGGCTTCCGGACTGCCCTGGCCGAGGACGTCCGGACCCTGTCGGACGGCTGACCGCGGAGCTGCCCACCGCCGGCCCTTCCAACCAGTGGAAAGGCCGGCGCGGCGTCGGGATGAAGGGTCATAATGTTGAACCTGCGGGGCGCCCGGCTCCCCGGACCGCCGCCTGCTTCCGCGAGCCCTTGACACGCCCGGTGGCGGCGTCTAGGACTGGCCTTGTCCAGTCCAATCCACCAGCCTAGGAGTTGTTATGGCCACCACGCCCTACGGAATCGTGCACTTCTTTCCGGGAGGCACCAAGGAACAATACGAGGCGTCGCTTGCAGCCGTGCATCCAGGCGCGGGGCTCCTGCCCGAGGGGCAGATCTTCCACGCCGGCGGGGCATCCGAGGGGGGCTGGACGGTCTTGGCAGTCCACGAATCGAAAGAAAGCTGGGAAAAATTCCGGGACACGATCCTCCTGCCCCGGATGCAGGCGGGTATTGAGGGCGGCTTCGCCGCTCCGCCCGACGAGACGGTGATCGACCTCTACAAGGTTCTGCCCTAGCAGCACGTAACCCACACAGCCACTTCAATCGCGCCCGTACCAGTCGAGTACGCGCAACGCACGAAGGGTGTTCCACCGGCTGGACCGGCCGTCACCGGCATCAACCGGGAAATGGACGATCCCGGGATGCGTGTTTTCGAGCAGCCAGGTCCCGTCCGGCTGTTCCTTTGACCGGAGCACCTCCACGGCTTCGGCCAGGCGCGGGTCCGGGGGCTCTCCGGTCGAACGGAAGTACTCCAGGGCACGGAGCACGTCGTAGTGCCAGCGGGTCGGAAAGGAGAACGTCAGCCAAGCCGGGTCTATGACCGCGCCGGTGCTCTTGCGTCGGAACAGGCCCCGCTCCAGCAGATACTCCTCGCCCCGGCGCCGCGCGTCCACGGACTGCGCCGAGCCGCCCGTGACCCGTTCGTGGGCCAGGAGGCCCTCGAGGACGTTGATCGTCGTGGCGGCCGAGGACACCACGGCGCCGGACTCCGCCCAACAGTTCCACCCGCCGTCGTCCAGTTGCCCGCTGACAAGCCGGGAGACGACGCCGTCGACGTCCTGATCGAAGTACGAGCCGAGCGCCACTGTCATTCCGTTGATGCACGGCTCCACCTCGCCTTGGAAATACGGCTGGCCGCCCTCCTCCCAGCGGCAGTTGTCCCTGACCAGCGCTATGGTCTGGCGCATCTGCTCACTTCGCGGGTCGATCCCGAAGTCACGCAGCAGGAGCAAGCTGTACGTTGTGGCGGTCCAGGGCTGGGGGACGCGGTCCCAACCTGTGTCACCGCCGGCATCATCCGCACCGCCGCCCTCGGGACCGCCGTCGGGGCGGTCGCCCTGGGCGGGGAAATATGCGCCATGCGCCCATTGGCCGTCCTCGTCCCGCAATGCCAGCAGGCGGCCACCCCAGCCTTCGGTCGCTACCCGCGCGCGCTCTGCGGTAACGACCTCGGGCGCGGCGTTGCTGAGATCCTGCAACACCTGCCATCGAAGGGAAGGATCTGAATCCATCAGCCAGTCCAGGACGGTCATACGCCGATGGTAGCGCTCCCGGCTCGCTGGCATCGGGTGCTCACCGTCGAGTGGGCACGCGGCATCGCCCCGGACGTCCGTGGCCAGCGGGCCGGACGCTCAGGAAGCCTTCGGCCGGATCACCAGGACAGGGCACGGGGAGTGGCTGGCCACCTGGGCGGAGACCGATCCGATGTGCAGCCCGGCGAAACCGCCGTGGCCGCGGGAGCCGACGATCACCAGGTCGGCTTCCCGTGCGGCCTCAAGTATTGCCGACGCCGCTGAGTCGTTTTTGATGGACCGGGTCACGACATTGACACCCACTGCGGATTTCGCCGCCTCGGCGCCCAGCGCTTCAGCCTGCTGCTCCGGGGAGTCCTCCGCCACGATTTCGCCTGCCGCGGTTTCCAGCATCGCCGGATACCACGCCATTGGCGCCTTGTTCCAGACAGTCAGGACCCGGAGCTCCGCACTGCGGTACCGGGCCTCTTCAACACCCCACGCCAGGGCCTCGTGGGATTGCTTCGAGCCGTCAAATCCGATCACGATCACAAAGGGATCAACTTTTTTCATGGTTCCAGACTTTCACTGCCGGTTTGCGGCGCCTAGGGGCCTCTGACCCAATCCGGGTCCGGTGCCTCGCCGCGAAGCCCATCAAGGCCGCCGCGGGGTTCAGACGATGCCACGCTTGGCGGCCGTCTTGAGCGCGTCGCGCCTGCTTACCGCCCCGAGCTTGCGGTAAATGGACCGTTCGTGGGTCTTGACCGTGTTCACGGAAATGTACAACGCCTCGGCAATTTCAGCAGCGGTCATGATCGAGCGCATGTAGGAAAGGACTTCGCGTTCGCGCTCGGTCAGGTTCCAGTAGGACTGTGCCCGAAGGCGGGTCTCACCCTGTGCCTCGCGTGCCATCAGCGCTGCGATGAACGACTCGTGCGCGGTGCCCCACACAGCGTGCTCCACGAGCAGATCCGCCAATTCCTCTCTCCGTTCGGCGAAAGGACGCAAGACGGTTTCAGGCTCGGCACGAAGGACAGCATGTTCAATCCGCTCGTGTGCCGCCGCGGCATCTCCGGCTCCATGGGCCATGATCGCCTCGGTCAGGCTCAGGCAGGTGTCGATATATGAGCTGCCGCGGCGTTCGGCCAGTGATTCGGCACAGCGTTGCGAAGCGGCGGTGTCACCTTCGCGGCGCAGCAACTCCGCCAGCAGCGTATCCGCCAATGCGCCGTGCCCCCCGGCCCCGAGTGGTTGGACGGTCCGCAAAGCTCCGTCCCGGTCGCCCCTGGCTTCGGCAATTTTCGCCACCGCGATGGTCTCCAGGGCATTCCATGACACGGCGTACCGTCCCCGCCCGTGAAAGGACTCCAGCGCCGCACCGGAGTCGGCCAGGCGGACCAGGTCGCCGGCGGCGCAATCAACCAGGACCCGATAGATGGCGCTGAGCGGACCGGTCGGGAACAGCTCGCTGCCCAATCGCTGCGCTTTGGTAAGACAGGTCCGCGCAGCCTTCAGATCATCATTCCAGTAGCACGCGATGCCACGGGCCAGCCAGGCCGGAGCCATCCGCTGCCGCGAATTCCAACCCAGCGCCTCTCCCCGGTCCAACGCCGCCGTGCCAAGTTCGTCGGCGCTCACGAGGTTACCGGCGATGGCGTGAGCCAACGCGAGCTCGGCCTGGGCGCAGATTTCCACGGCCTCCAGCTGTTCAGGGTTGCCTGTGGCCGCCGTTGCCTGGAGCAGCGCCGTGCCAAGTTCGCCGGTGCGGTGCAGCCGGAACTCTGCCTGGGCCAGCAGGAAGAGTCCTGTCGAGAAGGAGCTGGAGCGGCCATCTCCTGAAATGTCCGTCGTCGACCGGCCGTCGTCCGTCTCGGTGTGCGGGTCCAGCCGGCCGTCGGCAGGCAGCGGCTCGTAGAGCGCCCGGTAACTCTCCAGTCTCCGGCGTCGAATTGCGTCCAGCGCGAAGGTCCGCGACAGCGCCCGGTCGGTGAGCTCGGCCGCGGCGGTGCCGTCGCCGGAAAGGGCACGGCAGACCGATCGGATCATCAGGATCTCCGGATCCTCGCCCCACGGTGCGGGGAGATCCAGGCACAGCCGTTCAAGGGTCTGCACGTCGTTTCCGAGCAGGAATTCGAGCCAATGGGCGCCGAGGGAAATCACGGCTTGCCGGGGTGCGCTTCCTTGCAGCGCCTGGGCGACGCCCTCGACGACGTCGACGTCCTGGTAGTACCTCGCCGCCACGCGGTGCAGACGCTCGGCGAGCAAAGGGTCACGCCGCTGCAGGATGCGCCGGCACTGCGCCGCGAAGAGGGAATGCCACCGGAACATCGATTCGCCCGCACGGTATTCGTGCTCCTCGATGAAGAGCCCGTTACGGAGGCATTCCTCAAGCAGCACGCCGCCGCGGGGACGGCCTTCGAGTTCGACGGCGAGCCGGCGTCCGAGCCAGTCGCTGGCAGTGGCCCTGAGAATGAATTCGGCCAGCGACGGTTCGATCTGGTCGAGGATCTCTTCTGCGACGTAGTCGGCGAGCGGGACGTGCGTAGGCGCGGAGCCTGGCGTTGTAAGCGGCACGTTGCGGGCCTGCGCCAAGGAGACCAGGCTGGCGTGGACTGCCACAGGCCAGCCGGCAGTCATCTTCCAGAGCGACCCGGCGTCGAACGTTTGATCTTGTCCCAGCGCACTGGCGAACTGGGCAACTTCCTCCCGCGTGAAGGCCAGTTCGGCGGCGCGAAGTTCACCCAGTCCCTCGCCGTACCGGAATCTTTCGAGCTGAATGGACGTATGGCCGCGTCCCGAGAGGACCAGCCGCAGTGAGGGGGGTGCCGATGCGGCGAGCACCCCGACGATTCCGTTCGCCAGCCCCGGCCCGGCCAAATGGACGTCATCGATCACCAGGACAATCGGTTCAGTGAGGTGCTCGAGTGCCCCGAGGAGAAGGTCGTAGGAGGCCGCCCGGTCGTGGGCAAGGCTCGGGTCCAGGGCGAGGAGGGCGTCGGTTCCGGGTAACGGCAGTTTGCCCGCCGCGGACTGGATCGCCCCAACAACACCGTGAAACAGCCGCGCGGGCTGCGTGTCGAACCTGTCCAGCGACAGCCATGCGCACGGCAGAGCGCACTTGCGGACCCAATCACCCAGAAAAGTTGACTTGCCGTAGCCGGCCGGGGCCGCGACGAGGGTCAGGCGGTGCGAATCCGCGGCCGCGGACAGGGCGCTTTCCAGACGTGGACGCTCCAACGCTCCGAGACCGCGCACAGGCGGGCGGATCTTGAACTGTGGGCCCGGTACCCATTCGGCTTCTAGCCTATCTCTCACATTCCACATGCTAGGTGGGGGCAAAAGGGCACCAACAGGGCGCAAAGACCCCTTGTGCGCCGCTCCTTAGTGCGACAATACGGCGATTAGGGCGACCCGATTGCGGCACGGCACGAATTGGGTGCCCGGCTGTATCATCAGTCATGCCTATGAAGCACGGCAGCCCGACAGACCCGATTTTCCTTCATGACCTCGACAAGGCCGACCGCAGGCGGGTCATTATTTTCGCGATTGCACGTCTCATCGCATTTTCGGTTGTGGTCCTCGCCCTGTATTTCTTTATTCCCGTCGGGGGATTCAATGACGCCGATCCCGCGGCCGCCTGGATCCGCCTGGCGGGTGTCGTGCTGGTCTTTTTCGCAGTCCTGGCAATTCAATTGCGGCTGATACTCGTGGCGCATATCCCGAGGGTTCGGGCGGCCGCGGCTGTCGCCGAAACCCTGTTGATGTTTTTGTGTCTCTTCGCGCTGCTTTACACATCAATGTCGATCACATCTGCGGCGGCGTTTAGCGAGCCCCTGAGCCGAACCGATGCCCTTTACTTCACCACTTCCACGTTTGCCACCGTCGGGTTCGGGGATATTACGCCGGTAAGCCAGCTGGCGAGGGGTGTCGTGTCCGTCCAAATGATTGCCGATTTAGGTGCACTCCTATTGATCGCAAAAGTGGCATTCTTCGCGGCAGGGCGGCGGCTGGGCGGCGAATCCTGAACCCGCCGCCGTCATCACCCAAAACGGATGACAGCAGGCCGGCCGGCTGAAATTTCGCGGGCAGGGCCGGGATTCGGTGCGCCACTTTGCACGTCCGACGCGCGGCGTCCAGCCCGTAGGGACGGCCGTGGCGGGCCCTTCCCCGGCGTGACAGATCACCCTGTGTGGGTGGGGCTGGACCGGCACGCCGAGTGAACAATGAAAATAGCCGTGAAATGCCCAGCCGCGGAACACAAGCTAAGGCGGATCCCCTCATGTCGCTGAACGATCAGCCCGCTGGCCCCGCTAGCCCGGAACAGGAAGAAATTCTGCGGTTACGGGCCGAAGTCGCCCGTCTCCAGCAGGAACGGGACACTGCCCGCAAGGCCCCGCCGAGGCCGGCCGTGCGGCATCCGGGGCTGGCCCGGCGCATTGTGGCAATCGTGCTGGTGGTTATCACTGGCCTGTTGGCCTTCGCGACAGTTCCGGCCCTCTACCTTCGCAGCGAAGTCATCGACACCGATCGCTACGTCGCCACCGTCGCACCGTTGGCCTCGGACCCTGCGATCCAGGCCGAAATCGCCGACAAGGTCACTCAACAGATCAACGACGCCGTGGATTTCCAGACCATCACGCGCGATGCCCTGAACGAGCTCGCTAAAACGGCGCCCCGCGTGGCGGCCGTGCTTACCGGGCTGGCCCCGATGCTTGCGGAGCAGACCAAAACGCTCATCCATACCGCCGTTGCCAGATTCGTGGCGACACCGCAGTTCCAGGACCTTTGGATCCAGGTGAACCGGGTGGCGCACCAGGGGCTGGTCAACCTTGCCACGGGAAGCACGGGAGGCACGGTCAGTATTGATGAGAATGGCACGGTGTCGATTTCCACGAAAGAGATCATCGCCCGGGTCAAGACTCTCCTTGTCCAGCAAGGGGTGGATATCGCCTCGAGGATCCCGGAAGTTGACGCGCAGATCGCCCTGTTCCAGTCTCCTGAACTGGTCCGTGCCACGGAAACCATCCGGACCCTGGACCGGCTCGGCCCAATACTGGCGTGGCTGACGGTGCTCAGCGCCGTGGGCGCCATTGCCGTTGCCCCCCGGGGCCGGAGACGGAGCACGACGAGCGGCGTGGGGTTGGCCGTGGCGGTGTCGATGGCGGTGCTGGCGCTGTCCCTTGTGATCGGGCGAAGTTACGTCCTGAACTCGATTCCATCGAGTGCTGTCTCCCCTGCGGCGGCCGAAAGCCTGGTCGAGGCACTCCTGGTACCGCTGCGCACCAGCCTGCGCCTTGTCTTCGTCGTCGGACTGCTGATCGCCCTGGCAGCTTTTCTGGGCGGCCACTCGCGTCCCGCGGAGTATGTCCGGCACGGGATGGCGACGGCGGGCGACTACATCACCGGCAAGATCGGCGGTGGCCAGGCCAAGCCATGGCAGCTCTGGTTGGCCCGGTACCGGCGGATCATCGAAGCCACCGTCGTCGGCATCGCTGTGCTGGTGCTGATCTTTTGGCAGGACCCGACGGCGGCCGTCGCCATCTGGACGGCCGTCCTGGCCGTGCTGGTCATTCTCGTGGTCGAACTGCTGTGCCGGCCGGCCGTAGCCGGCGGGCTGGGCGCCGAACCCGGCGGCGGGCCGGGCGCCGAACCCGGCGGCGAGCCGGGCGTCGAGCCCGGCGGTGAGTCCAGTGTCGAGTCCGGCGGCGTGCCAGGCGGTGAGTCGGTCACGGCGGGCGGCCCTCCCGATGACACGTATCCCACGATTCCCATCCCCCGGGCGCCCGACGCCGGAGGAACCGGCGTGTGAAGGACCGGCGGGACCGGACCACCAGTTAGCGCCGCGCCAGCTTGTGCTGCGCGGCAGCGGCACTAGCCGCAGACACTAAGGGGGCCGCAGCCGCCGACACTAGGCCGACGCTAGGGGGCGGTCGGCGAGAACGGGAACAGGTCCTCGCCGGCGCCGTGCACCACCACGCAGGTAGCCTCAGGTACTTCCCGCCACGCCCCGCGGAGATCCCCCAGCGGTTCGGAGACGACCAGGCGCGCGTTGTCCGCCAGGTCATGAAGCAACGGGTTGTCCGGGTACTGGACGCGAAGGGTCGCAACGTCGGTGCTGTGGAACAGCGACCGGGACTGCCGTTCACTCGAGTAGCGGAACGCCCAGGTGGTCTCGCCGTCGGTCGTGGCGACTGTCATCTGGATTGGCTGCTCGATCCCGTGGCGCCGGCCGACGTCTTCGATCAGTCCAACCGCGGCAGCTACGGCCGCCCTCGGGTCCTGCTCCAGCCCGAAGGTCAGGGCGAGGAAGAAGAAGAGCTCTGAGTCCGTGGCTCCCTCGATCAGCGGAAAGAGCGATGGCTCAACGGCTATGGCCAAGTCGCGCTTCACAGTCGGGAACTCCCGGATGAGTCCGTTGTGCATCCATAGCCAGCTGCCGTGGCGGAATGGATGGCAGTTGGTCTGTTGGACTGCCGATCCGGTCGAGGCCCGAATATGCGCGAAGACCCGGCCGGCCGACGCCTGGGCCGACAACTCGCGGAGGTTGCGGTCATTCCACGCGGGCTCCGTGCTGTGGAACAACCCGGGATACGGCGCGGATCCGTACCAGCCCACGCCGAAGCCGTCCCCGTTGGTGGTTTCAACGCCCATTCGGGCGTGCTTGCTTTGCATCACGAGCGAGTTGGTGGGTTTGTACAACAGCTCCTCCAGTTGCACCGGCGAACCCGAATACGCTAGCCAACGACACATGGCATCCTCCCTCAGTTGTGGACAGCAGTCCATCACGGCGACGGAGCGGGCACATCATCACCCCGGGGTGATTCGGGCCGCGGGGTGGGAGGTAATGGGGTCCCACCCGTGTTCGATAGTTCCGGCGTCGCGTCCCCGCTGGTCAGCGGCGCGCCCGGCATGGAGAGCCGCGCGAAAGGATCACCCGCGGCGGGTGACGCGCAAGCGGGCCCCTCACCCAACACTGGTGGTACCTGCCAGTGATTGGGCTGCCAGGCGAAAGCCCATGGAGAGGTGAGTCCAATGTCGAAACCAAAACCAGTCCTCGCGCGAATGTCTGCGCTCGGGGCGGCGGTTGCGCTGCTCGCCGGCTGCGCCACCTCGGGACCCAGCAGCAGCCCCAGCGCGAGCCCGACGGCGAGCGTTTCACCGGTTTGCGCTGCCGCCACTGACTTTTCAACAGCCCTGACGAATTTCAAGGACTCCCTCAAGCCAGGCGCCACGATCGGCCAGATCCAGGCGGCCCGGGATCAAGTTCGGAAGAGCTACGACGATCTGGTCAACGCGGCCAGCGACGCGGCCAAAGATCGGGTGGATGCCGTCAAAGCTGCCCAACAGAAGTTCACCTCCGCTGTGAACTCCGTTCCCGACGACGCCACCCTGACGCAGGCGGCCAACTCGCTCAAGGACGAAGCCGCGAACGTGCAGGCCGCCATCAGCGATCTCTCAAATGACGCCAAGTGCTAGTCCGGGCCTCCTGGAATGCCCGCGGTGAAACCCATTCCCATCCAAGGCTGCGTTCGTAGGCGACGCCGCACCAAGCGAAAGTAGGGAAGCCAAAATGAATTTCTTCGAGAACTTTTGGGATATTCTCTGGTGGCTGTTTATCTTCTATGCAATTATCGCCTTCCTGTATGCAGTGTTCATGGTGATCGGCGACCTCTTCCGCGACGACGAGCTCAGCGGCTGGTGGAAAGCCGTCTGGATCGTTCTTCTGGTCTTCATTCCGTTCCTGACCGTGCTGGCATACATGATTGCCCGCGGCAAGGGCATGGCGGAGCGGTCAATGGCGCGGGCCCGCAAGTCCCAGCAGGAAACCGATGCCTACATCCGCAGTGTCGCCACGGCCAGCCCCACCGAGGAGATCGCCAAAGCCAAAGCACTCATGGACGCGGGAACCATCAGTGCGGAGGAGTTTGCCCAGATCAAGAGCAAGATCGTCGTCTGACTCCGGGTTGAGGCGCGAGGAGCAGGCCTGGCCAACTCGCTATTCATGAGGCCATGAGGCTTCTAAGATATGGCTAGGCTGAACCAAGGAGGGCTCATGGAGCCGGAACCATCGGAATCCAATCCACGTTCGGCCCTCCCCCGCACCCTCATAATCCTGCTCGCCCTGGCCAGCGCGACGATTGCAGCGTTCGGCCTCGGCGCGATCCAGGGAATAGTCACCCCCGTCTTTTTTGCCTTCGTGCTGACGCTTTGTGTCCATCCGCTGCGCCGCTGGATGCAGGCACGGGGAATTTCCCGGGGCATCGCCACCGGGACCACTATCGCGGCTGTCTTCGGGTTGCTGACCGCCTTCGCCGCAGTCCTGATTGCCTCGCTCGCCCAGTTCTCCGCGCTGCTGCCGCAATACGCCCCCCAAATGGCCGAGATCGGCGCCAGGATCTCCGCACTGCTGGAATCTGTTGGATTTGGCCCGGAGCAAGCCCAGGCAGTCCTGAACGGGTTTACGCCGGGCCGCATCATCGGGTTCCTCGGCGGCCTCCTGGGAAACGTCGCGAGCCTGGTGACCAGCCTCGTGATCATACTGACGATGCTCATTCTTATGGCGATTGACGGCTCGCGCGTGCCGGCGCTCCTGATTCATCTGAACTATCACCGGCCGGCACTGGTTTCAGCGCTCAACGGCTTCGGAACCGGTGTGCGCCGCTACATGGTCGCCACCACGGTCCTCGGAATCGCGCAGGGGTTGTTCAACTGGCTGGTTCTGGTCATCCTGCAGATCCCCGGCGCCCTGCTCTGGGGGCTGCTGTCTTTCATCTGCAGCTTCATCCCCAACATCGGGTATTTCATCGCCATCATCCCGCCCTTGTTCTTCGGCTACCTCACCGGGGGCTGGCCGACCGTCGTGGCAGTCATCATCATCTATGGCGGAATCAACAGCATCATCCAGTCGATCATCCAGCCGAAATATGTGGGCAACGCGGTGTCGCTGAGTGAGACGCTGACCTTCTTCTCCGTCCTCTTCTGGGCAGTGGTCCTGGGTCCTGTCGGCGCCGTCCTCGCCGTCCCCCTGACGCTCTTGTTCCGGACCATCCTGCTCGATTCTGACCCGACACTTGCATGGTGGCGGCCGTTGACGGGCGACAAGAAGGACCTCGAACTGCTCATCAAGGAAGAAGACAAGGCGATCCGGGCCCGCCGCGGACGACTGAAGACGGGCCGTCCGGACACCGGAAGCGGGCCGAAGGCATGACATGCCGTCGGGGTGCTGCCGGGGGACGGTGAGGGGAGCATGCTGAGCACTCTCAGCAGCCTGGCTCTCTTTGCCCTGGCCGGGGCTCTCAGCACAGTGCCTGTCAGCGTGACGATCATGATTCTGCTCTCGCCAACTCCGCGCCGCGGCGCCCTTCCCTTCCTGATCGGCAGCCTCGCGGGTTCGATCGTGGTCGTGGGCCTGGCAGCGGTCGGGCTGCAATTCCTGCCCGTCAAGCCGCCGCGCCTGCGTAGGGACGAATGGGTGGCACAAATTGCCATTGTGATCGGTGCGCTTCTGGTTGCGTACGCCGTGTACCTCCTCGTGAGCAAGGGCGGCCGGGACAACGCCATGCTTGGCAAGATGAAGTCGCGGTTCCGCTCCGCCCGGCCCTGGGAATTCGTCGTACTGGGCCTGGGCTTTAACCTTCGTCCGAAGGCGCTCCTGCTGGCCGTCACCGCCGGTGCCGTGATCGGTGTCCAGGAACTGCCGCCGCTGCCAAGCAGCCTGCTTGTCCTCGCCTACGCCGCCGTGGTCCAGTCAGCCGTCATCATTCCGGTCGCTGTGTGGCTGCGCTCCCCCGAACGGGCCCAAGTGCCGTTGACCGCCCTATACAACTGGCTGCAGCGCAATGGCCGCAGGATTGCGGCGATCGCGACGCTGACGATCGGGATCTTCCTCGTCGGCTACAGCCTTCTCCAGCTCTAATCGGACTACCCCGAAACCACGCACCCCGCCGGATCCCGGGGAACTCCGCTGTCAAGGGGGTGCAGCCTGGACGCTCGCCGCTGTGAACTTCAGCCCAGGACGCTCCCCTCGCCGGTGCCGGCGGGCTTGGGGTCAGGGATCCGAATCATGCGGAACGAGGTGCCGAGCCCGGCGAGGCCGGCAAGGATCGGGACGAACAGTGCAATCTGGAGGGCCAGGGGCCGTGCCTCCGTGTTGATGCGGATGATTTCGTTCTGGATGTCCTCCGGCTGGCCGGCGATCTGTTCCTGGAGTTGCGCGTCGCTCATCACCTGGGCGTCGTCTTCCAGTACCGTCGCGACCTGCTGCTTGTCGTCGGGCGGGAGGACCGTGCTGGCATCCGACAAGCCGATGAAGATGGTCGAGAGCGATGCCAGCATGATGCCGCCGGCGAACGCGAGTCCGAAGGACAAGCCGAACGATCCCGCGGCCGAGTTCACGCTGGCGGCCTCGCTGACCCGCTCGTCCGAAATCGGGGACAAGGTGTAGTTGTTGAGCTGGGATACCAGCAGCCCCAGGCCAAAGCCTGAAATGATCAGCGGGATCAGCAGCCACCAGCCGGAGTCAGCTCGCGGCACGATGGGGACCAGCACCACCAAACCCGCGATCAGAAACAGAAAGCCCCAACGTATGAGGCTGGCCGGGCGCCGCCTCCCGGACCTCTTCCCGACGATCATGGCGACAGCGAACATGGTCAGCGAGAGCGGGGCGATGGACAGACCTGACTGCATCGCGTTGTATCCGAGCACCATCTGAAGGTAGATGGGCAGCACGATCATGGTGCCGCCCAGAGCGATCTGCTGGAGCATTTGTCCCGTGGCACCAAAGCGGAAGGCTTTTGCCTGGAACAGGTCCGGATCCAGCAGCGTCGGCTTGTTGCGGCGTTTGCGCTGAAGGAGCCAGTAGACCAGGCCGCCCAGTCCGACGGCACCCACGGCCAGGAGTGCGCCCACTGCCTCGCCGCCTTCCTGCCAGACCAGGATTCCGAGCACGACGCCGCCCATGCCGACGATGGACAGAAGTGATCCGAAGAGATCCAGTTCCCGGGGCCCGGTGTACGGCACGTCTTTGACGAGCTTGATTCCGGACAGGACGACCGCGATGATGAGGGCCTCGAGCAGGAAGGCGACGCGCCAGGACAGGAACGTGGTGAGGAAGCCCCCGAGCAGAGGCCCGACGGCGGCGGCGATCGCGGCCGACGCGCCGACCAGGGCGTAGACCCGGTGCTGGGCATCTCCCTCGAAATTTCCGTGGATGAGGGACTGCATGGCGGGAAGGAGCAGCGAGGCGCCAAGGCCGCCGATCAGGGCCCAGCAGATGATCACCGGGAGGAGGGTCTGGGCCAGGGTCATCGCCACGGCGCCGACGGCGTAGCAGGAAAGCCCAATGACGTAGGCGCGCTTGCGTCCGATCAGGTCGCCGATCTTGCCGCCGATCAGGATAAAGGCCGCGGATACCAGCGCCTCGAGGGCGATTGTCGACTGGAGTCCGCTGACGGTCGCACCTATGTCGTCCACCACCGCGGAGATCGAGACGTTCATGATCGACGTGTCGACAACCAGCACGAACATCGCCATCGCCAGCAGCAGCGCCAGCCTTTGGTTGAACTGCACCGGCGGGGTCCCGGCGTCCTTCGGAGAGTTCATCGCGGTCCGCCTCCCACACTCGATGGCTCGCTCGGGTCCACCACACAACCGGACATGTCGCCTCCTCTGGAGCAGACCGGGCAGTTCACGCATGAGCATGGTCCTGCAGGCACATCCCACCAGCGCCCACCGCAATGCGATGCTGATGCAAAGCTAGCGGTCCGGCGTCCTGACCGAATCATGCCCAGCGGGTGAGGTTGCTGCCCCCTTCCGCCGGCAACGAGGCGGGGCTGCGCTCCGGTGGTGCCCGCGATGGCCTAACGTAGAAGGCTGCCCGGGTTTCGTTCCCGGGCGAAATTCACCACCCACCGCTACAGACTGACGCCCGGAGGAAATCCCAGATGCTGGAACAACTGGCAGCCTTCGTGCTGACCTGCCTGGTCGTAGTGGTGGTGCCCGGACCCGACTTTGCGCTTGTCCTCAGGAATGCCCCCCGCGGCACACGGGCGGCAACCACAGCCGCCGCCGGCATCATGGTTGGCAACACGATCCTTGCCGTACTGGCGGTGCTCGGTGTCACGGCGCTGCTGGGGGCCTCGGAAGTTGTCGGGACCGGGATCAGAATTGCCGGGGCCGCCTACCTGCTCTACCTGGGCCTGCGCGCCTTCGCTGAGGCGTTCGCCGGAAAACCCAAACCCAGCCAACCCCCGGCACCGGCAGCAGAACGCCAACGCGGCGGCAGCTCACCTTTCGTGCAAGGAATGGTAAGCAACTTGCTCAACCCTAAAGTCGCCGTCTTCTACTTGTCGCTGTTCCCGCAGTTCACTGTCGCCCCGTTGCCGCCCCTCGCCCAGCACGCATTGATGGCGGGCATCTTCCTGCTGATCGCGTTGGCCTGGTACGTGCTGCTGCTCAGCGCGCTCAAGAAAGTGACCGGAGTCCTCGCCCGGCCCCGGACCAGCCGGATCGTCGTCGGGAGTTCAGGCGCCGTCCTGGTCGGGGTTGGCGGCACCATCCTGACTCAGACGCTGGCCTCCGCCTAGCCGCCCGGGCACGCTCCCGCGCAGCGTCCCCGGGTGTCTAAACTCCGGATCAACCCCGGGGGCGTTGATAAGCGCCCCACACGGCGGGATGATCAGCACATGCCCGGCAACCGTCACCGAAGGAGCCCGACCGTGAGCGCCGCCATCAAGACAACCGAGAAGCTGATCATCATCGGGTCCGGTCCCGCGGGCTACACCGCGGCGATCTACGCCGCCCGGGCCGGGCTCAAGCCTCTCGTCATCGCCGGTGCGGTCACTGCCGGGGGCGCTCTGATGAACACCACCGAGGTGGAAAACTTCCCCGGTTTCCCGGGCGGCATCCAGGGCCCCGAACTGATGGACGGCCTGCAGCAGCAGGCCGAAAAGTTTGGCGCGCAGGTGGTGTTCGACGACGTCACCGAGGTCCGGCTCGCCGGGCACCTGAAGCGTGTGGTCACCGGCGCCGGGGAGAGACATGAAGCGCCCGCCGTCATCCTCGCCACTGGCTCGGCGTATAAGGAACTGGGCCTGCCGGAGGAGAAGAAGTTCAGCGGCCGCGGACTGTCCTGGTGCGCCACTTGCGACGGCTTCTTCTTCCGCGACCAGGACATCATCGTGGTCGGCGGCGGCGACTCGGCGATGGAGGAGGCCACGTTCCTGACCCGCTTCGGCAAATCGGTGACCGTGGTGGTCCGCAAGGGCGAACTGCGCGCCTCCCGGATCATGGCCCAGCGGGCCAAGGACAACCCGAAGATCAGGTTCGCCTGGAACTCCGCCGTCACCGCGATCCACGGCAACGGCAAGGTCACCGGGGTGACCCTGACCGACACCCGCACCGGCGACTCCCGGCAGCAGGCCGCCACGGGCATCTTCGTCGCGATCGGGCACGTGCCCCGGACCGAGCTTTTGGCTGGCCAGATAGACCTCGATGCGGACGGCTACATCCTGGTCGACTCCCCTACGACGGTCACCAACCTGACTGGCGTCTTCGCCTGCGGCGACGCCGTGGACCACCGCTACCGCCAGGCCATCACCGCCGCCGGCACCGGCTGCGCCGCGGCCTTGGACGCCGAACGCTTCCTGTCCGCGCTCGAGGACGCCGACAGCATCGCCACAGCGCTGGTCGAAGAACCGACGCACTCCTAGGCGAGCCTTGAAGCGGCCCTTCCCGACGGCACTCCCGGCGTCGGCACTTCCGTCGTCGGCAGGCCCCGCGGCACTTACGGGTCGGGCACTGCGCTGTCTGTTGCGGAAACTGGCCGGTTCGCAGGCTCAGCCGGCGATGGCAGCGGCCGGGCCGGCAGGTTTGCCTCAAGCTGGTCGGCATCAACGGCTGCGAGGTTACGGATCAGGATGATGAGCCAGGCGAAGATCAGCGACGCGGCGATCAGCTCCACCGCGGTCAGGTTGTAGTAGCCGACAGGGAACCACAGCACCGCGGCGACGACGATGACCGCCAGGAAGAGCCACCCCAGCGCAGCGAAGGTGGCCGAGACGGACGGAACCAGCGTGCGGATGCGGACAATCAGGGACGCGAAGACCACCACCATGCCGGACGCGACCAGGGTATGGAGCCCGAAGCGCTCATCGACGGGGAACAATCCCACGCAGGCGAGGAAGAGGCCGATCAGGGCGATCCCGCCTTCGAGCAGCCTCACCCGATGCAGCGCGGACGGGGACTTCGCGGTCGCCGCGAGGGTCGCCGTCGCATATCCCGCCAGCGTGGAGATGACGACGCCGGCGACGATCAGGGTGAAGTTGAACGCCACTCCGGAGACGTCGGAGCTCATGCCGAGGGCACTGAGGTTCTCCTGCCACCACAGTGGATCCTGTGCGGTGAGCATGCTCGTGAGCAGGCCGGTGACCAGGAAGCCGGCGAGGAGGGCGGCGAGCCGGTAGGCGGTCATGCTGAGCGCGGACAGGTAGGCGATATAGGCGCTGATGGCTCCCGTGGTCCCGACCAGGACAGCGGCCGCGAACGGGTAGACGACCGCACCGATGAATGCCTGCTGAAACAGCGAAAAGAGCGCCAGCCAGCCGAGCAGGAAGATGCATGCGTGCGCCAGCGCGAGTGCGGCGATATCGATGGACGTGCGGATCCGGCCTCCCCCGCGGGCCTCCGGTGCCACAGCCGGACGACGTTGCAGGCAACCGGCCACCACCGCCCCGGCGCCCACCACTGCCGTGCCGATCGAGGCAATGTCACCGACTGAACCCCGTCCGGACAACGGGACCGGTTCCCGCCCGATCAGCAGAAAAGCGATGCCGCCCAGGACGAGGAAGGCGGCGCTGCCGACGAAGAGCGCCCGCGCCTCTGACGTGACGGCTGCTGGCTTGTTCGGGTTTACCATCACTCACTTCGATTCGCTGGCGTTGACTGCTCGTGCAGTTCCGCCGTCAGCGTCAGCCCCTCGTGCTCCAGCAATCTTTCGCATCCCGGGCGCTCGCACACCGGCGGTACTCCAACGCTATGGCCGCGGCGGCCCGGGGCCGTCACCCGGAACGGATGAACCCGCGCCGCCGGCCTCAGGTTTGTTGGCGCGCTGCTGGCGCGCTGTTGGCCCGCTGTTGGCCCGCCTTCGGTGGACGGAACGCACGGCCGGCGCGTGCGTCACTGACCCGCGTGCGGAACGACCAGTACGGGCCGGCCCTGCAGACGGGTCAGGGAAACGCTGACCGAGCCCTCCAGGAGCCGGCCCATCTGGGCAATCCGCCCAGGCCGCTGCCCGCCGACAATCAGCGCAGCCGCGTCCGCGCTCTGCGCCAGCCGGTCCAGGGCGTGGGCAACTTCGCCGTTCAGCACCCGGAAGGACCATGCCCCGCCGGGAGGACCGAGAATGCCCTCAAGGCAGCTGAGCAGCTGTGAGGCCGGGTATTCGGCTTCGACATTCGGGGCGGGATCCAGTGAGGTGCCATCCAGGACTCCGGCGGGCTCCCACTCCGTGAGGTAGCTCGCCGGGTCCACGAACGCGCAAATCAGGTGCACTCCCATGATCGCGGCGAGCCCGGCGGCGGCCCGTACCAGGCGCCCGTCGAATTCCCACGGCACACCGACAACCAGCGGGCCGTCCGACCATTCGCCGGCCCCGGCCTGCTGAAAATCACCGGGAGTTTCCATGGGTCCTGTCAGTCGAGGCGCGCACCCGCAGGATGTCTATGCCTTGCGGGCGCAGCGGGAATCCACGCCTTCATTATGCCCACTCCCGGCCTTCCGGTCTCGCGGCCTCCCTGGGGAGTGCGGATTAGCTCGCGGCGGCGGACGTCAGAGCCTGCAACAGCGGCGTCGTCGGCCGCCCGATCAGCCGGGACAGCTCGCCCGTGACGGGGGCCAGCAGGCCCGCCTCGGTGTCCGCGTCCAGGGCTGCGAGGAATCCCGCGGTGCCCGCGTCGAGGCCGGCCGCGGTCAGGACCTCAACCAGTTCCGGGGCGGAGACGGGCTGGTAGACAACTTCCCGGCCCGTGATCCGGGTGATCGCCGTCGCCAGTTCCTTGAAGTTCCAGGCGTAGTCGCCGGAGAGTTCGTACGTGCGGCCCTCGTGCCCGGCGGAGCTGAGCACCGCCGCGGCCGCGGCCGCGTAGTCAGCCCGCGTCGCGCTGGCCACCCTGCCGTCACCGGCAGCGGCCACGACGGCGCCCGTCTGCTTGGCCGTCGCCACGGTCTGGGCGTAGTTCTCGGTGTACCAGCCGTTGCGCAGGATGGTGTTGTCGAGTCCCGACGCGCGGATGAGCTCCTCTGTTGCCTTGTGCTCGGGCGCCAGGATCAGTTCGGTGGTGTCCGCGGCCAGGACGGATGTGTAGGCGATGAACCCGACGCCGGCGGCCCTGGCAGCGTCGATGACGTTGCCGTGCTGCGCCACCCGGGAGCCCACCTCGCTTCCGGAAACCAGCAGGAGCCTGTCAACGCCCGTAAGCGCAGCCTCGAGAGCCGCGGGATCGGAATAGTCCGCGACGCGCACCTGGACGCCACGTGCAACCAGCTCCCGGGCTTTCGCGGCGTCGCGCACGATGGCCACCAGCGAATCCGGTTCCTGGCTGGTGAGCAGTTCATCGAGGACCAGCCTGCCCAGCTGTCCTGTCGCACCCGTTACTGCAATCGTCATGTTGCGCTCCTCATCAGTGGTCAAGCCACGTCACGTTCTGGTTCGCCGGCGATCCGGCGCTGGCGGGCATAACCGGACCCCGGTCCGGTTCATTCCCCTTGTTACGTTGTGCGACCGCTACGTCAGGGTCCACGACCGCTTGGACAACCCGAACCAGAACCCGTCGATTGCTGTCCTGGCCTGGATGTCTCCCGAGCCGCACGCAGCCCCGAGGGCAACATAGAGCGGAGCCCAATGCTCGCTGCGGGGGTGCGCTTCCCGGGCGGCGGGTGCCTTGTTCAGGAAGTCGAGGATGGAGTCGACATCGCCGCGGGCCATGGCCTCCTCCGCCCAGTGGTCGAATTCACTGGAGGCCGCGGGAGGGGCGGAGTCCGGTCCCCCGACGGGATTGAACCAGCGCAGGTTGTGCGTCGTGAATCCCGATCCGACAATCAGCGTGCCCCGCTCCCGCAAGGGCCCCAGCGACATGCCGAGGTCGAACAACCCCTGAGGATCAAGCGTCGGCATGGACATCTGCACGACCGGCACGTCGGCGTCGGGGTACATCTCCTTCAGCGGAACGTAGGCGCCATGGTCCAGCCCGCGGCTTTCATCGCGCTCCACGTGGTGGCCGTGGCCGGCGACGAGCTTCTCGACTTCGGCAGCCAGCTCGGGCGCCTGCGGGGCGTCATAGGCCACCTCGTAGTACTTTTGCGGGAAACCGCCGAAGTCGTAGACCAGGCCCGGATCCCGCCCGGTTGCACTGAGCGTCACGGGGGCGTTTTCCCAGTGGGCGGAGACCATGAGGATGTCCCGGGGCTTGCCGAAGGTGCCGGACCAGTCGTGGAGTTCGCGGGTCCACGTGGAGTCGTCGGCCAGCGGCGGTGCGCCATGGCTGAGGAAGAGAACCGGGGGGCGGTCAGTGGTCTGAGTCATGGGATCATCCTAATCCATTTTGATTGAAGCTTCAAGCTTTCGGTCAGAACGAGGGCACACTGAACCCCAGACCCAGAAGGCCCCGGCCCGCCTGCTCGAGAACCGGATCCCGCGTCAGCGCCGCATGGTTCATCAGGACATTGACGTCGCGCTGGATCCGCTGGAGCGGATGCGACAGCCGGTGCACGCTCCCGCCGGATCCCAGCATGATCACCCGAACCGCCTCGGCCGACGCCTCGCCGCTCAGGGCGAGGGACAGCCGATACTGCCCGCGGTCCGGCTCCGTCATGGTCGAAGGCCCGCGCGCATGGGCGGCAGAGACCACCCGGACCGCCTCCTGCCAGTGCAGCCGCGCGGTGGCCACCAGCCCGAAGGCGTGCGCATACCGGACTTGCGCGAGCGGGGAGTCCGCCTGGCGGCTCTCCACGGTGTGCTTGACCTTCCGGACCAGAACCAGCTCGCGGAACAGGTCGAGCGCGTATTCGGCAGACCCCAGGGCAGCGGCCGGGGCCACCATGTTCAGCAGCGCGCCCATGGGGGTATGGATCAGCGGATCCGCGTGGAGCAGGCTCCCCGGATTGGTTTCCGCGCCCAGGAGTTCCCAGTCCAGAGTTCGATGCTCCGGGACGAACAGGTTCCCTGCCCGAATGTCGTTGCTCCCGGTACCCCTCAGGCCGGCCGTCTGCCACACGTCGAGGAGCTCGACGTCGGCCAGCGGCACCAGGCACTGGAGGCGCACGTCGCCGTGCTGCGCGGTGAGCAGCGCCCACTGGGCATGCATGACCCCGGAGGCAAAGGTCCACCGGCCCGAGATGGAATAGCCTCCCGGCACTTTCCTGGCCACTCCAGCCGGCGCCCCGGTAGCGGCCGCCAAGGGAGCCGGTCCGTTCGCAAAGACCTCGTCCTGCGCCTCCCGCGGCCACCGCGCGAGCATCCAGACATGTTCGATCAGATGGCCGGCACTCCACGCCGTGGAGGCGCACCCCCGGGCAAGCCGGCGCACCACCTCCACATAGGTTTCCAGGCCCATGCCGAATCCGCCGACCCCCTTCGGGGAAAGCATGTGGAAGATTTCGGCCGCGTGCAGCTCCTCCATGGTGGCGTCCGGAATGCGCCGGAGCTCCTCGGTTTCCGCGGCCCGCTCGCGCAGGCCGGGCACGAGCCCCTGGACCCGGGCGAGCATGTCGTCATGGTTCGGGACGGCCGCCGCCGCCCGGGCACCGGCCCGGGACGCAGCCCCGACGTCGCCAGGGGCACCGCCGGGCGCACCGGCGACGGGTCCGGCGTCGGACGGGAGCACGAGCGTGTGGCCGGTATGGTCGCGTTTTGCGGCCAGGTACCGAAGATTGGCCGCCGAGGCATGGACGCCGGTGGCGACCTGCCCGGACACTTCGAGGCCGAGGCCGGTCAGCTGGGCTGCCTTGTCCGGGTTGTTGCTGAGCAGCCGCAGCGTGCCGGTACCCATTGCCCCCAGCATCTGGGCCGCCGCCGTGTAGTCCCGCTCGTCTTCGCCGTGGCCCAGGGCCAGATTCGCGGCGTAGGTGTCCAGGCCGCCATCCTGCAGTGCGTAGGCGTCAAGCTTCGAATACAGGCCGATGCCGCGGCCTTCCTGGCGGAGGTAGAGCAGGAAGCCCCCCTCGGCGGCAATCCGCTCCACGGCCTCCCGCAGCTGCGGGCCACAATCGCACCGCTGGCTCCCGAATACGTCGCCGGTGAGGCACTCGCTGTGCAGCCGCACCAGCGGTCCGGCACCGCCTCGCGCCGCGCCCTGCAGCGCCTCCTCCCACTCGCCGAGGGCCAGCAGCAGGTGCTCCTTGCCGTCGGCGAGCCCGCTAAAGGTCAGCACTTCGGCAACGGCTTCGAACCCGTCCGGGAAGCGCAGCGGCACGAAGACGCGGCTGCGCACGGCGGCCGAAGGTGCTGCGGCCTTCGGCGTTGCAGTGGTTTCTGGCGCAAGGGTCATCTCGGGTCCTCAGGTATTGGGCCACAGGTGCTGCTGTTGGCGGGGCGGAGCCGTCATGCCAGTCGGCTTCGAGCGACACGGTCTTTCCGGCCACGTTTACTTGAACCTTAAAGTTATAGGCCCGGGTGGCAGGTGATGCAAGCGATGACCCCGCATGACGGCCGGGCGGGCGCGTCGGCGCGCACCGGCCCGGATTGGCAACCAGCCGGTGCCATCATGAGGGCGTGACTATCCCGAAAACCATCCTGTTGTTCGTCCTCGCCGCCGTTGCCGAAATAGGTGGGGCCTGGCTCGTCTGGCAGTCCGTCCGCGAGGGCCGGGCCTGGTGGTGGGCCGGGCTGGGTGTCGTGGCGCTGGGCATCTACGGCTTTGCCGCGACCTTGCAGCCGGACGCACACTTCGGGCGTATTCTCGCCGCGTACGGCGGCGTGTTCGTGGCCGGTTCACTGGCCTGGGGCATGATCTTCGACGGCTTCCGGCCCGACCGGTGGGACGTCCTGGGTTCGGTGATCTGCCTGTTCGGGGTCGCCGTCATCATGTTCGCGCCCCGCGAGGCCGGATGACCGCTGCTGTCCCCAGGAAAGGATCCAGTAACCATGACCCGATTCGTGATTGGCCCGGACGTTGCCCTTCATCTTGCCCTCGAAAGGCCGGCGGTTTCAGACGATCACCAGCTGGTGGCCCCGACGCTCCTCCGCTCGCAGGTGCTCTCGCTCCTGTACCAGTCAGTCCGGCGCGGCGACGTGACGCGGGCCGATGCCAATCGTCAGCTCGACTACATCCGGGGCCTTCGCATCCGGCTCCTCGGCGACCGCGTCCTGCAACGCACCGCGTGGAGCCTCGCCGAGGAACTTGGCTGGGATGACACCATCGACGCCGAATACGTGGCCCTGGCCCGGCTTCAGGCAGACGCCTTTGTGACGCTCGACGCCGGGCTCGCCCGCTCCGTGCAGGGCCTCGTGACGCTCGCGGCACCTGCGGCGCTGCTCACGCCGGCGTAGGGCGGCGGCCGGCTACCGCCCGGCGGTGCGTTCGAGCACCTGGCCGAGGATCCGCGTGCCTTCCCGGAAAGCACCCGGATTGGGTCCGGCGAAGTTCAGCCGGATGAACGGTCCGGCCGGTTCGGCCGGGAACCACTCGGCACCGGCCGCAATGATGACCCCCGCGGCCTCGCAGTCCCCGACGAACTGGTCGACGTCGGTCCCGTCGGGAAGGCGGGCCCAGAGATTGAGTCCGCCCGTGGGCACGTGCTCCACGTGGGCCAGCGGGGCATGTTCCCGCAGGCTGCTGAGCATGAGATCACGGCGGGACTGGAGCTGCAGCCGCAGTCCGCGCAGGTGCGTCTGCCATCCCGGCTGCGTCACGACGTCGAGGGCGGCCGCCTGGAGAACGCCGCTGACATACATGGACTCGGCGCCCCGGTCGGCCAGGATGCGATCACGTGCCGGGCCGCGGGCGATCACCGCGGCAATGCGTAGGGCCGGGGACACGCTCTTGGTCAGCGAACGGAGATAAACAACATGGCCGGAATCGTCGAGGCTGGCGACGGGCACGGAATCCGTGGTGATGCCGAAGTCATGGGCCCAGTCATCCTCCACCAGGAATGCACCGTGTTCGCGCACCACGTCGAGCACCTGCTCGCGCAGGCGGGCAGGCCATTGCGCGCCAGTGGGATTGGCATAGTTCGGCTGTGCGTAGAACAGCCGCGCGCCGGTCTCGCCAAAGGCGCGGGCCAGGTCCTCGGGGTCCGGGCCTTCGGGACCGCTGGGTACCGGAACAACCCGGACACCGGACTGCGCCGCAGCCTGGAGCGCCCCCCAGTAGGTCGGGGATTCCACCAGCAGCGGCTGCCCGCTGCCGACCAGCGCCCGGAACACGGAACTGAGCCCGCCCTGGCTCCCCGGGAGTACGATCACGTCGCGCGGCGTTGGCGGGGCGACGCCGGCCCCAGTGGCAGCCCGGAGCTCGTGCGCGAACCAGGATTGCAGGTCGGGCAGGCCCGCTGCAGGCGGACGTGACAGGGCAGCCTCACCCCGGGCAGCCCGGGTCAGGGCCGCCCTGACCAGCCGCTCGGGCAGCAGTTCCCGGTCCGGATAGCCTGAATGGAAGGCGATGACATCATTTGGGGCGCTGCGCATCGCAGTGGAGACGGGGCGGAGCGGCGCCCGGGGCGATCCCAGCGCCGTCGTCTGCCAGCCGTAGTCCGCGGGCCGGGCTGTTCGAACGGCCCGCACGAACGTCCCGACGCCGGGGCGGCTCTCGATCAGGCCCTGCGCGGAGAGGGTCCGCAGGACCTTTTGCACGGTCACGGGGCTGGCCTGGTACTCGGCGACCAGGGAACGCGTGGAAGGCAGCCGCGCGCCCGGCGCGGCGGCCGCAATCCATTCCCGGAGCCGCGCCGCCATCCGCGAAGTGCTATCGTAAGACATGAAAGACAATAGTAGCGCTACTCAGGGAATCGATCAACCGTTATCGTCCCGGCCGGCAGCCGGACTGTGGTGGGGATTCGTCGGCGTCGCCGCATTCTCCTTCACTCTGCCGTTCACCCGGGTGGCGGTTGCGGGGTTGTCTCCGTTGTTCATCGGATCGGGCCGGGCTGTTGTTGCGACCGTTCTCGCCGCGTTCGCCCTCACTTTGACCCGGCAGCGCCTGCCCCGGGGCGCCCAGTGGGCGCGTATTGCGGTGGTCGCCGGCGGGGTGGTGGTCGGATTCCCGCTGCTGACCTCCTTCGCCCTCACCTCGGTTCCCGCCAGCCACGGCGCGGTTGTTATTGCGCTACTCCCCGCGGCGACCGCAACGATGGCGGTCATCCGCGGCCATGAACGGCCGCCCAGGTCTTTCTGGGTGATCACCGGCGCGGGCGCAGTGGCGGCGATTGGTTTCGCCTCTGCGCAGTCCGGCGGCATCGGGCAACTGCAATTGGCCGACCTGCTGCTGTTCGGCGCCGTCCTCTCGGCGGCAATCGGCTACGCCGAAGGCGGACTGCTGGCCCGCGAACTCGGCTCGTGGCAGACCGTCTCCTGGGCCCTCGTTCTGTCCTCGCCGCTCATGGCCGGCATCGCGGCGTTCGCTATGGCCAGCCAGCCTCCCTCTGCTACTCCCGTGCAGTGGGCGGCCTTCGCATACTTGGGCGTCGTGAGCATGTTTTTCGGCTTCTTCGCCTGGTACCGCGGCCTGGCCATCGGACCCATGGCGCAGGTCAGCCAGATCCAACTCGTCCAGCCGGTCTTGAGCATCTGCTGGGCCGGGCTCATACTGGGCGAAGACTTGACCTGGGCGACCATCATCGGCGGCACGGCGGTCATCCTCTGTGCCGGCCTGGCCGTCCGCTCCCGGCCAAGTGCGGCGAAGGCGGCGGGAAGCAAAGCGGACGTGCTGGACAGCCCCAAGGACAGCCCGAAGGACAACGCGAGGGACGCTGTGACAGTGAAACAATCCGGCTGATCTGATCACCTGCCCCGCCCCCGAAGCCGCCCAGCCCCAGACCGATCCGCAATCCGAATGGAAGTTCCGTGTACATCCCCGCACATTTCGCCGCCGGCCCCGATGCAGTCCGGCATCTGCTCACGCGCCCGTCCGCGGCCAACCTGGTCACCGCCACCGCGAAGGGCATGCTTGCCACGCTGTTGCCCTTCGTCTTCGACCCCTCGGCCGGTGAGCACGGCGCCCTGCACGCGCATCTGGCCCGCAACAACCCCCAATGGGCTGAACCCGCCCTCGGCGAATCGCTCGCCATTATCCAGGGCGCGGACGCCTACATCTCGCCGCGGTGGTACGCGTCCAAGGCGGAGCACGGACGCGTGGTTCCCACCTGGAACTACTCCACGGCCCACGTGTACGGCACCCTGGTCATCCACGACGATCCCGCCTGGCTCGCCAGCCATGTGAGGCGGCTGAGCAACCACAACGAGGCCGGCTCCGAGCGGCCCTGGACTGTCGAGGATGCCCCGGAGCGCTACATTGCCGGCCAGCTGCGCGCGATCGTCGGCGTCGAGCTTCTCATCACGCGGATCGAGGCGAAGCACAAACTCAGCCAGAACCGGCCCGACGCCGATGTTGACGGTGTGGTGGCCGGGCTGCGGGCCCGCGGTGACCTGGCAAGCGCCGCGGACGTCGAGAACGCACGTGAGGGCCGCGAGCAGATTCGCTGCCCGCACTCCGACTCCCCGGCCGGGCCCCCGACTACGCCTGCATCCTGATGGCTGATGGCTGACCCCGGCACCTGGGCCTGGGCCGGCCGGGGGCTGCCGGAGCACACTCTCAATGCCCCGGCCCGGCCGTTTCGCTAGGTTTTCGCTACGAATTCGGGCCGGCGCCGCGGAAAAGGTCAGGCGCTAGGGGGATCCCCGTAGCGCCTGACCTGTGGCGTGTCACGTGTCCGTTTCCGTAGCGGAATCCTGTGCCATCTCGTGGCCGAGGTTCATCACCCGGCGCGCCAACTCTCCCGGGTCCGGTTCCCCGGCGCCCAGCGCCCCCATGCCCAGTTCACCCGCTCCCGGGATCCCGGCGGCACGCAGGTCCTGCCGCTGCAGCCCCGGCCTGCCCAGCAGGACAACGGACCACAGCGCCTGCACGGTCGACACGGCTTCCGCGGCTCCCTTCGGTCCCGCGACCAGCCAGCCGCTGCTGGTCGCGGCCACTTTCGGGGCTCCCGGCCACGATTGGCAGGCCTCGTTGATCGTTTGGGCGACGATCAGGTGCTGCCGCAGCGTCCTGGTCGGGCCCAGGACGGGATCGCTCACCACACTTCGTCCGCACGCACCGCACATGTGAGCGTCCCTCCTAGGGCATGACGTCGCCGGAATTGGGCCCGAGTGTCTGCCCGACATACAGGTTGCCGCCGGGATCGCTGGCCAGGAGCAGCGCCGTCGGGGCAACTTCGGCCGCCAGCCCGAAGCGCAGCAGCGGCAGCCCGGCACGCTTCGCCGCTTTCCACTCCTCCGAGATGCCGTCAACCAGGGGCGTTTCGATGGGTCCCGGGGCAATGTTGTTGACCAGCACGTTGTCGGCGGCAGTTTCCAGGGCCAGCGCCTTGGTCAGCCCCACGACTCCGGCTTTGGCGGCACTGTAGTGGCTGAGCCCGGTGCCGCCCTTGATGGCCAGCTGGGAGGCGATGTTGATGATCCGGCCCCACTTCTGCTGCCGCATCTCCCCCACCACCTCCCGGCAGCAGAGGAAGACACCGGTCAGGTCAACGGCAATCGTCTCGTTCCACATGGCAAGTGTCATGTCTTCCAGCGGCGATTCCGTCAGCAGGCCGGCACTGTTCACAAGAATGTCGATGCTGCCGAGCCGGGACCGTGCTGCGGCAAAGGCCGCCTTCACGCTCGCCTCGTCTGAGACGTCGACGGCGATGCTTCCCGCCGCGCCCGACCGGTCCAGGATGGCGACTCTGTCGCCGTTGGCGGTGAAGGCCTCGGCGATGGCCTTGCCGATGCCGCTGGCTCCGCCCGTGACCACAACGGCGCGGCCCTCCGTGGTTCGGGAGGCGTCAGGGTTGTTCATGTTTGTCCTTCCGAGGCTTTTCAGGCACGCATCTTGATGGTGAGGCCGCCGTCAACAATCAGGGACTGGCCCGTGACGTAGACAGCGTCATCGGAGGTCAGGAAGCCGATCACGCTGGCAACTTCCTGGGGCCGTCCGACGCGGCCCCAGGGGATTTCCAGACCGGCGCGCTGCAGGCCCTCGGGCCCGAGGGAATTCACCGGATCCAGGGACTGGGGAGTTTCGATCAGTCCGGGGATAACGGCGTTGGCGCGGATGCCGCGCGGCCCCAACTCGGCGGCCACACTGCGGATCAGGCCGAGCACGCCGGCCTTGGCGGCTGCGTAGTGGGCATGTTCCTCCCAGCCGTAGACGCCGCCGGCAATGGAGGATACGGCAACCAGCGATCCGCCGTCGGTCATCTTCGCGGAACCGGCGCGCAGGGTCCGCATCACGCCGGTGAGGTCGACGTCGAGCATGTCGTGCCAGCGCTGGTCGGTCATCTCCGCCAGGGGCGAGTTGCGCAGGATTCCGGCGTTGGCCACGGCGTAGTCCAGGCGGCCGTATTCCTGTATGGCGCGGTCGGCGAAGGCATCGACTGACGCGGTACTGCGGACGTCCACTTCGTGGATGACCCCCTGGCCGCCCGCGTCCTTCACGAGGCGAAGGGTTTCCTCCGGGTCGTGCGGGTCGCCGGGAAAGGTTCCGATGACAGAATGCACGCCGCGGTGGGCGTAGTGGACCGCGAGGGCCCGTCCAATGCCGCTGGCCGCTCCGGTGATCACGGCCACCCTGTTCTCAGGCGTCATGGGGGTGGTCCTCGAGCAGGGCTTCGACCGGCGGCTTCGCGGCGATCATCAGCAGGCCGGAGAAAAGGGTTCCGGCCGCGCCGACCCACAAGGCTGCAGCACCGGTTCCTACGCTGGCGGCCGCTAGCGTGAACAGGAAACCACCGAGAATGGTGCCGGGCTGGCTCATTGCGCCGAT
The DNA here is from genome assembly GCF_056399305.1 of Arthrobacter sp. 01N444. Lineage (NCBI taxonomy): Bacteria > Bacillati > Actinomycetota > Actinomycetes > Micrococcales > Micrococcaceae > Arthrobacter > Arthrobacter sp. 01N444. Next base: position 26,000 of record NZ_JBFTRB010000010.1, on the reverse strand, counting down.
AAAGGCTGTGCCGGTGGCACGGCAGCTGACGGGGTAGCACTCCGCCATGAAGTACTGGATCGCGGCGTACGGTCCGACCAGGAAGAACAGTCCGGCGCCGTAGGTGACGATGATCATGAAGGGGTCCGTGGCAAGGGGGCTGAGCATGATGGCGAAGGAGATGCCGGAGATAATCCAGCCTCCGATGATGGTCCGCTTGCGGCCGATCTTGTCACCGAGCCACCCGTGGAAGACATAGCCGAAGTACGCCAGCCCGTTGATGACGATCAGCATCCAGAAGGCGTCAGAAAGTTCCACACCCTTGGCGTTCTTCAGGACAGAACTGCCGAGAATGCTGAAAATAAGGATGCCGAAGAAGTTGAAGATCCAGGCCAGCGACAAGACGATCGTATTCCGGCGCAGGTGCGGCTCCCAGATGCGCTTGAGCGGGGCCGCGGAGGAGTGCTCGACGCCGAAGGCGTGGGCCAGGGAATGGGCTTCCTCGGTCTTGCCGCTCTTCTCGAGTTGGGTCAGCTTGTGGTGCAGTTCGAACTGCGGCGTCTCCTTCAGTTTCTTTGCGATGACCCACACGATGATCGCGGCCGGAACGGTCGCCATCAGGTACAGGGCGCGCCAGCCGAGGGACGGGAGGAAGACGAGGGCGAGGGCGCTCGCAAGCAGGAAGCCCAGCGGCCAGCCACCCTGGATGAAGGAGTAGTGGAAGCCGGGGCGCTTGCGCTTATCCGCGACTTCGGTGACCTGGTAGACCTCGTTCATGTAGGTGGCGTTGACGGCCTGCTCCGAGAACCCGAGCCCGCCGAAGGAACGGACCAGCACCAGCAGGCCGTTGCTGAGGAACGGGATCCCGGTCGGAATCAGGGCCGTCAGGCCCGAGACAATGGCGGTCCCGCCGATAGTGGTCATCATGCCCTTGCGGCGGCCGAGCCGGTCAATGACCGGGCCGATTCCGAAGCAGACGATCGCGGTGCCGACGGCGATCCAGGTGTTGATTGCGTACGCTTCGGTCGCGGTCCAGCCGAACTCCTGCTGCATGGCCGGCAGGAGGGTGCCGAAAAGTCCGAAGTCGAACACGGCGACCGTCCAGGCACAGAGCGCCAGGACGGTGGCGACGGTTGTGTGGTGCTTAGAGAATACCGGGAAGCGGCGTTTTTCGTCCGGTCCGGGTTGCGTCAGATCGACGGCGGGCTGCTGGATGGTCATTACTGGTTTTCCTTTCGGGGGCTGCGGGCGAGGAAGGAGTCCGCGATCTGGTCGAACTTCAGCCAGCTGACGCCTTCGTGGGAATTGATGTGTTCGATGAGGCGCTCGAGCATGAGCAGCACTTGGGGGCGGCCCGAGACATCCGGATGGATGGTCATGGTGAAGACGGCCTGATCCATTTCCCGGTACACCCAGTCGAACTGGTCGCGCCACATTTGTTCGACGTCCCGGGGACTGACGAATCCGTGGGAGTTCGGGGCCGCCTTGATGAACATCATGGGAGGCAGGTCGTCCAGGTACCAGTTGGCCGGGATCTCGACGAGGTCGGTTTCGGTGCCCCTGACCAGCGGCTCCATCCAGGTTTCCGCGGCCTTGGTGTAGTCGATCTTCTTCCAGCTGTCGCCGACCCGGACGTAGTAGGGCTCGAAGTCCTTGTGCATCAGGGAGTGGTCGTATTTGATCCCGCGTTCGAGCAGGATCTCGTTGGTGACCGGGGAAAATTCCCACCAGGGAGCAACGTAGCCCGTGGGCCGACGGCCGGAGACTTTCTCGATGAGTTCGATCGACCGGTCCAGGATGGCCGTCTCCTGCTCGCGGGTCATGGCGATGGGGTTTTCATGCGAGTACCCGTGCACGCCGATTTCGTGCCCGGCGTCGACGATCATCCGCGTCAGGTCCGGGAAGGTCTCGATCGAGTGGCCCGGCACGAACCAGGTGGCGGGCAGGCTGTACTTCTCGAAAAGCCGGATGAGCCGAGGGCCGCCGACCTCGCCGCTGAACAAGCCGCGGGAGATATCGCAGGGCGAGTCCTCGCCCCCGTAGGAGCCGAGCATTCCGGCAACTGCGTCCACGTCCACGCCGAACGCGACTTGGATGTCCTTAGTCATGAGATCAACCTTTCACTGCGCTTTTGTTGAGGTTTGGCTTCTTGTTGAGGTTTGTCTTTGGGCTGAGGTTTGTTGGTGAGGCTCGGATGTTGGGCGGCAACTAGTCAGGAAGCGTGCCCCTCCGGGCGAAGGCCTCAGCGATCCCGGCGGCGGGAGTGCCGAGCCTGAGCAGAAGGCTCAGCAGGACAAGCGATTGGGATGGCTTGAGCAGCCCGGCGGGGATGGCACCGGCAGCGCGCAGGTCCTCGCCGCCGCCGTCGCCGTAGCGGGGCACTACAGCACCGGCTTCCACGCGGGTGCTCGTCACCACCACGACGCCGGCAGCGGTGGCGCGCGCGACTTCCTGGCACAGCACGCGGTTAGCGTTGCCCGTTCCCGTCCCCTGAAGCACGATCCCTGCCGCCCCGGCCTGGAGGGCAGCCCGCAGGAGGGTGGCGTCGGCTCCGGGGTAGGCAGCAATGAGGTCCACGCGCGGCGAACCGGCGTCCGCGCCCGGCAGGGGCAACGGGGGAAGGCCTGGTCGTACCGGCTGGATCTCGACCTCGCCGGAGTCGGACACCGATCCGACGGTTCCGAAGTCCGGGTTGGCGAAGGCCTCGAGGCTGGTTGTGTGGCGCTTGCGCACTCCGGCCGCAGGGAAGATGGTCCCGGCAAAGGCCAACAACACACCGGTTCCGCGTGCCCGCGGAGAACCGGCGACGGCGATCGCGCGGGACAGATTGCCAGGACCGTCCGGGGAGTCGGCGTCGGCAGCCTGCTGCGCTCCGGTGAATACGACCGGGCGGGGATCATCGTGGGTGAGGTCAACGAGATAGGCCGTTTCCTCCATCGTGTCCGTCCCGTGGGTGACCACGACGCCCAGAACCTGCGGATCGGCCAATGCTTCCCGGATCGTGGCGCAGATGGCGATCATGTCCTCGACTGTCAGCAGGTACGAGCCCTTCCGGACAACGTCGAACACGCGGACCGGATGGGCCGCTGGCACGCCCATGCTGGCAAACACCTGCTCCCCCGTGTCGGACGCCACCGCGGCTCCGCCGGCCTCGGACGCACGTGAAGAAATCGTTCCTCCCGTGGCCAGCAGGACCACGTGGGGGCCAACTAAATCTGTGACGGTCATGTCCACTCCGTTTGTTCTGTAACTGTTTCCGCACGCTTACCCAATCGATTGGGTTGGTGGTTAAAAGTTATTCCTGCCATGTTTCCTGCAGATGCTCCCGGAAGTTTCAGGGGGGTAAATACTTCGCCGCCGGCTCCCGGGATTCCGTCTACCCAATCGATTGGGTACGCCGTTTGATTGACTATAGAATGTGAGGTGGGACACGTCAAGAGTGCCTGGACCAGAGATCCGGGCATTATCAGGCACTCTTGGTGATGACGACCTTTTGAGCTGAGGCAGGGGACTGAATGGAAGAGAGCACGGCCGATGGCCGCACCATCACGCTGAAGGATCTCGCGAGCGAGCTCGGAATCCACCCCTCGACCGTATCCAGGATCCTGCACTCGGGCTCCGAAGTGGCGCGCGGGGCAGCCTCTGTAGCTACCGCCGAACGCGTGCGCGAGCTGGCGCGGAAGCGCGGCTACTCCCCCGACCCGCAGGCCGCCGGGCTGCGGACGCGGCGCACGCACCTCATGGGCGTGATCGTGCCCCGGCTTTCGGACCTCGTTCTGGCGATCATGTACGAGGGCATTGACGAGGCAGCGGCGGAACTCGGCTACTCCACGTTTGTCATGAACTCCCGCGACGATCCGGAGGAACAGCGCCGCAAGACGGACTCCATGCTGGCCCGACGCGTGGACGGGCTGATCATCGGCGACGCACACCTGGACAACGGCCTGCTGCGGGAGCTGGCCGCCCGGAAGGTGCCGTTCGTGCTCATGAACCGCCGCGCCCCGGACTTCCCGTCGGCCACCTGCGACGACGTCCTTGGCGGCGAGCTTGTGGCCGACCACCTGTGGAGCACGGGGCACCGTAACGTCGCCGTGATCGCCGGCGAGCCCTATGCCAGCACGGCCGTCGACCGGACGGCCGGCTTCGTGGACCGCTGGCGTGCGCTGGGCGGGAACATACCCCGGAATGCCGTGGTGTGGTCCCGTTTTGATACCGCCGGCGGACGGGAAGCGGCCGAGACCATTCTGGCTCACTGCAACCCCCGCCCGACTGCACTGTTCGCCGTCAACGACTTCGCGGCCATAGGCGCAATGGGAGCCCTGCGGTCCCATGGACTCGGCGTCGGCCGCGACGTGGCCGTGGTGGGGTTCAATGACACCTCTCTGGCCGCGGAACTTCCCATCCCACTCTCTTCGGTCCGCTCGCCCATGCTGGATATCGGGCGGACTGCGGTGCAGCTCCTCAAAGGCGTCCTGGACGGCCGGAAGGTCGAATCGGTCAGGCTGGAGCCGGTCCTGTGCGTGCGGGAAAGCAGCGGCTTCGGCATCGCGGTGTGACACGGCACGGGAATCCTCCAGTCAGTCGAATCAGTGAGTGGAATCGGGAGGCCATGCGGGCACGCGCCGTCCGTCAATCCATAGCCCAACCGTGCAGGCTCCACGCCCATGAGTTGAGGAGCCCATGACTTGAGAGTAGTGACCCGGGTCACAGCGTCCTATCGGAGGTTCGCCCAAGATTGGAGCGACTTTTAGTGCAAACTGCCCAGTCCCGTTAGCGGGCGGCCGCAACGATGCCGAGGGCGAGCATGCACGTGGCGCGGACTTCGCCATCGGACAGGTCCAGTTTCAGCAGCTCCTCGATTTTCCGCAGCCGGTAGCTGAGCGTATTCCGGTGGATGAAGAGTTCATCGCAGATCTTCGCGGAGTTCCCGCTGTGGCGCAGGTACGCGCCGAAAGTCTCCCGCAGCGAGCTGCCGCCGTCGGAGGCCAGGGGCGCCAGCAGCCGTTGGCACATCGCAACCAGACCCGGACTGGGCAGTCCCTGCACAATGCCGGCGAGATCTGCCAGCGGCGCCTGGTGCACCCCGGGCCGTCCCACATGACGGCGGGCAAGCTGAAGCGCCAGCGGCAGTTCGCTGAGGCCCGCGGATTCCGAGACGATGACGGACAGTTCCGGGGCGTCCGTAAAGAATCCGCGCGCAGCATCCAGTAAGTCGGCCGCCGAGTGCCGGTGCTGCAACAGGAGAGTCGTGAGTCCGGCCTCTTCCATGAACCGCACAGTGCCGAAACCGGCCTGTAGACCCACCCGGGCGCGCCATGCGATGGCGCGCAGCTTTGCGGGGGCCACCTCTTCTGAGCTGCCGATCAGCACCGCACCCCAGTCGCTGTCAGGATCGAAGCCGGACTCGAGGGCGTAGCGGCGCAGCGGCGTGGACGGCTCGCCGCGGTCCTCATAAAGGGCCTCCATGAAGCGTGCGGCTTCCCGGGAATGTAAGGGCGAATGGGACCCGAGGGTATAGCTAAGCTGCATAGCGATGACGGCGGCCACCGGGCCCAGAATGGGCTGCAGCACAATGTTGCTCCCGATCCCCTCAATGGCAAGCCTAAACTGCTCGGACTCGCCGCTGGGAAGGCGCAACGCGGTCCGCGCGGTCCCGCCGTGAGCCGCTCCCGCGGAAACAAGCTCGAAGGCGTTCTGGTCGATCACGGCCACCCTCGCATCGATGGCATCCGCCACCCTCTCCAGGACCTCCGCCAGGGAATGCCCGTCGGCCGCCAACCGGGTGCATTGGTCCGCCAGTTCCCAGCCCTTCCGCAACTCCTCATAGCGCTCGGCAGCGATGACCCGCTCCACGTGCCGCATGACCAACACAAAGGGCACCTGCGGCGCGAGCTCCAGCAGCGGCAGGCCGTGCACCTCGCAGGCACGGAGCAGCCCGGCCGGCAGCTCGCTGTGCGCCGCGCCCAAGCCGAACGCCAGCCCTGAGACGGGGACGGAAACCAGCCGTTCCACGTAGGCGTCCCAGGTCCTGAAGTCCTTGACGTTCAAGCCCATGCCGTTGGTCAGCACCAGGGCGTTCACGCTGAGGAAGGGCGTGGGGTCCATGTGTTCGGTGGGAGCGCACCAGGTGATGGGCCGGGCCAGTCGGCCCTCGCCGCCCGCAACCCGAAGCCGGATGTTGAGATCGGCGTTGTCTGCTAAATCAGAAATTCGCACGGGGCCCTCCCACTACGGCGGGCGTCCCCCACCGGACAGTGCAATAACCATAATTGATGCCCGCAGATTCAGCGACCTGCACAATATCGGGCACGTGAATTGCTGAGTAGCGTTGCACCCATGCAACCCAATGTGACTCCCGACACTTCTTCAGGCACCTCAGCCCACGCCTCTCCCTTCAGCGCTCCCCCCGCCTCTCCTTTCAGCGCTCCCCCCGCACAACGGAGGGTGCTCTTGAACTCCGATATGGGCGAAGGCCTTGGCCTCCACGAGTTCGGCAACGACGAAGAACTCATGCGCATCATCGACGTCGCCAACGTGGCCTGTGGGTATCACGCCGGCGATCCCGACGTCATGGAACGGACCGTGGCGTTGGCTGCTGAGCATGGCGTGGCGGTCGGAGCGCACCCCGGCCTGCCGGACATTGTGGGGTTCGGACGCCGCCGAATGGTTCTCACCCCGGCCGAGGTCGAATCGATCATCTTGTATCAGACCGGCGCCCTGACGGCGTTCCTCGCAAAGCACCGGCTGGAACTGAACCACATCAAACCCCACGGTTCCCTCTACGGCATGCTGGCCGGCGACGAGGAACTGATGCAGGCCGCCGCCGGCACAGCCTTGCAGTTCGGCGTTCCGTTTTTCGGGCTCGCGGGTACCGCCCACGAAAGCGTGTGCCGGTCCATGGGGGTGGATTTCGTGCCCGAACTCTATGTTGACCTCAACTACGGCCCGGCCGGTGAGCTGCTGATCCAGCGCCGCCCGGCGCCCACCGATCCCGACGCCGCCGCCGAGCGTGTCAGCAGGGCGCTGGCCGGCAAGCCCGTCCTCGCCGTTGACGGCACCGAACTGGACATCCAGTTCCAAAGCATCTGCGTCCACTCCGACGCACCCAATTCTGTCGCAGTGGCCACCGCAGTGCGTGCGGTCCTGGGCTGAACCGATCTATCCAAACCATCTGAAAGAGAGCATCCCGTGGCAACCATCGTTTCCCCGCTCCCCGGCGTCTTTTACCGCAAGCCCGGCCCTGGCAAGCCGCCTTTCGCCAATGAAGGCGACGCCATCGAGGTCGGACAGACCCTCGGCATTATCGAAATCATGAAGCAGTTCACCGAAATCCAGTCCGATGTGGCCGGCACCCTGGAGTCGTTTGAGGTCAATGAGGGCGACATGGTCAACCCAGGCGACGCAATCGTCGTCGTCCGGGAAGGATAGCCATGAAGAAACTGCTCATCGCCAACCGCGGCGAGATTGCCGTTCGCATCGCCCGGACCGCCCGTGAAATGGGCATCGAAACATTCGTGGTGGCCAGCGAAGCCGACGTCGAATCCTTGGCTGCCCGGTCCGCTGACCACGTCGTCGTGGTGGGTCCGGCGCCTGCCACCGCCAGCTACCTAAACCAGGACGCCATCGTCGCCGCGGCCGTGGACAACGGCTGCGATGCCGTCCACCCGGGCTACGGGTTCCTCTCCGAGAATGCGGACTTCGCCCGGAAGGTCGCTGATGCGGGCCTGATCTGGGTGGGGCCGCGTGCGGACGCCATCGCCATGATGGGCAATAAGTCCTTGGCGAGGGAATCGGCCCGGAAGGCTGGTGTCCCCGTGCTCCGTGGCTCGGACGGCCCCCTCGATCCTGCGGCCGACGCCGTAGAAATCGCCCGCGGCATCGGCTACCCGCTCGTGATCAAGGCTTCCGCCGGCGGCGGCGGCCGGGGCATCCGCTTTGTGCACAGCGAAGGCAAGCTTCTGGAATCCATTGAGCAGACACGCGGCGAAGCGGCTGCTGTCTTCGGCGATCCCACCGTTTACCTGGAACGCTTTGTCCAGCATGCCCGTCACGTGGAGGTACAGGTCCTCGGCGATGGAACAAACTTCATCCATCTCGGTGACCGCGACTGCTCCATGCAACGGCGCTCCCAGAAGGTCATTGAAGAAGCACCGGCGCCGGACCTCCCGGACCACGTCCGCCAGAGGATCCGGGATTCCTCCGTGGAACTCGCCCGCGAGTGCGGCTACAGCGGCGCCGGAACGGTCGAATTCCTCTATGACCCGGTCAACCATGAAGCGGCGTTCATCGAAATGAACACCCGTATCCAGGTTGAGCACCCGATCACCGAGCAAATCACGGGCGTCGATCTGATCCGCGAACAGCTGCAGATCGCGTTCACCGGGGCGATGTCCCTCCGCCAGGACGACATCGCATTCAATGGCCACTCCATCGAATGCCGTATAAATGCCGAGGACCCCGACCACCACTTCTTCCCCAGCCCTGGCCTCATCACGGCCATGGACTGGCCCGCCGGCGCAGGCGTCAGGGTGGACACCGGGGTGGAGACCGGTTCCACGGTCACTCCGTACTACGACTCCCTGATGGCCAAGCTGATTGTGCATGCGGACACCCGCGAAGCGGCCATTGAGGCGATGCTGACGGCCCTGGATGAGACCCGCATCGAAGGCGTCAAAACCACCATCCCGGTGCACAAGAAACTGCTGAGCCGGCCCGAATTTGCGGCCGTCACCCACCACTCGAAATTCCTTGAAACCGTCCCCGATCTGATGGAGGCACAATGAGCAGCCCGGAACCCGCCGTGTTGGAGGCCCGCTACACCTGGGGCGGAGACGAATTCCTGTTCGTTGAGGTCGCGGAGTCCATGAGTTTGGCCGCCAACTTCAGGGTGATGTCCATAGCAGCGAAGCTTTCGGCCATGCAGCTGCCCGGCATCGTGGACATCTGTCCCGCCAACGCCTCGCTGCTGGTGCGGTTCGATCCCGATGTCCTGCCGCCGTCGACCCTTGAAGAGACCGTCCGGACCATTGAAGGGGATCTGGCGCACCATCACGACCATTCGCTGGAAACCCGGATCGTCGAGGTCCCGGTCTGGTACGAAGACCCGTTCACGGCGGAAGTGGCCGAGCGATTCCGCGAAGGATTCCATCAGGAGCCCGGCGGCACCGACATTGACTACGCAGCCAAGGTCAACAACCTCAAGGACGCCGCCGAATTCATTCAGCGTCACCATGAGCAACCATGGCTTGTCTCCATGGTTGGCTTCGTCGCAGGCCTCCCGTTCCTCTTCCAGCTGGTGGAGCAGGAAAAGCAACTCGAAGTACCCAAGTATCTGAGTCCGCGCACCGACACCCCCAAACTGACCGTGGGCCACGGCGGCTGCTTCGGCTGCATTTACTCCGTGCGCGGTGCCGGCGGCTACCAGATGTTCGGGGTCGCTGCCGCGCCCATCTTCGATCCTGCCCAGTCCCTGGCCGATTTCAAGGACTTCATGGTGTTCTTCAAGCCGGGCGACATCGTGAAGTTCAGGCCCGTCACCGAGGCCGAATACAACACCATCCAGTCTGAGATCTCCGCCGGAACGTTCCGCTACCGGCAGGTGCCCGTGACATTTGATCTGTCCAGGGCGCTGGCGAATCCCGCGGGCTACAACCAGGAACTCATGGAGGCCCTCAATGGCGTTTGACATCAAGAACCCCGGCCTGGCCACCACAGTCCAGGACCAGGGACGCACCGGCCACTACAACGTGGGCATCCCGCAGAGCGGTTCCCTGGACCAATACTCGGCCGAACTCGGCAATGCCCTGGTGGGCAACACCGCCAAGGAAGCGGTCCTGGAATGCACTTACCTGGGCCCGGTACTGTCCACCGACCAGGATGCCCTCATCGCCGTCACCGGGGCACCGGTTGAAGTCAAGGTCAACGGCGAAGCCCGGCCCCAGTGGACCCGGCTGAAGCTGAAGGCTGGCGACGAACTCAGCTTCGGGGTCATCCAGGGCGGCACGCGCTACTACATCGCCGTCCAGGGCGGCATCGATGTTCCTGAGGTGCTCGGCAGCCGGTCCACCTACAGCCTGGGCGCGATCGGCGGGTTCCAGGGCCGCAAGCTGGAGGCCGGTGACCAGATTCCGGTGGGCGCCCCGCTCAACGCCGGAGCCCTGCCCGACGCCGATACAGTTCCGGAGGAATTCCGTCCCCTATTCGCCAAGGAACAGGCCGTCCGGATCGTCCTGGGCCTTTACGACCACCGGCTCACCGACGAAGGACTGGACAATCTCCTCCACAGCGAGTGGAAGGTGACCCCGGTGGCTGACCGGATGGGGCTGAGGTACTCAGGTCCCGGGGTGCAGTGGAAGGAGCGGGAGCAGCCATTCGGCGCCGGTTCCGACCCGTCCAACATTGTTGATGCCGGATACGCTGTCGGCTCCATCCAGATTCCCGGCGGCACCCAACCGATCATCCTGCACCGCGATGCCGTCTCCGGCGGCGGTTACGCCATGGTGGGCACGGTCATCAGCGCCGACATGGATCTGGTGGCCCGGGCCGCCCCCGGCACATCCACCAGGTTCGTGGCAATCAGCCTGGACGAGGCCCTTGTGGCGCGCAAGGAACTCGCCGAGCTCAAGAGGAACGCCCGTGCGGCCATCGGCGCCGGCGGCTGAGTAGCGGCCGGCGGCTGAGTAGCGGCCGGCGGCTGAGTAGCGGCCGGCGGACTAGGGCGGATAGACCGGCACAGGAGCCTTGTGCTTCTGTGCCCGCGGGTCCTTACTGGTGGGAGGAGACCAGGCCGCCCGCCACCAGGGTGCGACATCGCAAGGATCCAGCTCCCGGTTCAACGGTTGGGGCGGCAGGCGCTCCAACCGTCGAACCTGGATCTAGGAGGATGGACATGTTCGCTCGCGTCAGCACGTATCAGCCCGGCCCGGACAGCTCCGGGGCACCGTCGGAGGACACCGTGAACCGGGTGCTCCAGCTGCCGGGATGCCTGGGCATCTACTACCTGCTGGGGAAGGACAGCAAATCACTGTCAATCACGCTGTGGGCGGACGAGCAGGCCCTCGCCGGCAGCCAGGAGGCCGCAGCCAAAATCCGCACCGAAACCAGCGCCGAGCAGCACATGCAGATCCTGGGCGTGGAGGAATTCGAAGTGCTGACCAGGCAGCTCAAGGACTGATCGTCAGGACGGGGCGTAGCCAGGGGCCAGGGACGACCGGCGGAAGTCGGTCTGCCACACATCCATGTCCTGCCCGTCGGCGTCGGTGAGGACGTAGTCGGGCCAGCGGTCAAACGCGGAACAAGGATGGGAAATCCCGAAATCCAGCGTGTCGGTGACATCCACTCCGGACACCCCGGAGAGCACCGTGTGATGGTCGAAGAGATTGCGCACCGCTGCGGTTGCGCCGGGCTTGAGGGCTCCGTCCGCGGTCCGGACCGAGAGGACGCTGGGCAGTCCGGCGTCGTAGGGAAGGTCCCGCTTGCCGGCACCGACGACGGCCAACCCGGCTTCGGGCGTGGACAGGACGATCGCGCGAACCGACAGCGCCGGAATCAGTCCCGGAACGGGGCTGACGGCGGCATAGGTGCCGTGGTCGTGGGTGACGTAGCAGCCCGATCGGAGAAGAATTCGCGTTCCGGGCACCTGGCCGCGGTCGGGAAGGAACTCGACCACGCGGTCCGGGAAGGCCGACCCACCCATAGAGTAGATGGGAGTGGCGGTCTCAAAGAACTCCGCCGCTTCCAGATAGACGTCCCGCACCAGCCGGCAGTGCCGGTCAACCGCTGTGACGTTATCCTCGGCCCTGCTGTTGGGCACGACGCCTTCATACCCGGCAACACCCACCAGCCTCAGTCCCGGCGTGGCACGGACCAGCCCGGCCAGCCGCAGACCCTCGGACAGGCTGCGGATGCCGGTGCGCCCGCCGGGAGTTCCGACGTCGATCAGCACCTCCAGGTCGGCCGCCGCGCCGTCGAAGATCTCGGCAGCCACCTTCACCCCTGCTGCCGAATCGACGAAGCAGCGGATTTCCCGGGCGGGATCTTCCTCCAGCCAGGCACGGACACGCGTTAGCCCGGACCTGTCGACGATCTCGTTGGCGACGAGGACGCGCTGATGACCCCAGCGCAGTGCCGAGGCGACTTGATCCACGGTGGCGACGGTGACACCGACGGCGCCGGCCGCCAACTGCCGCTCGATGATTGGTGCCGACATCGTTGTCTTGACGTGCGGCGCGAGATCCACGCCCCGCTCCCGGCACCACGCCGCCATGACCCGGATGTTGTTCTCGAGGGAAGCGCTGTTGAGCCGCAGTTGCGGATACGCCGGCGCCGTGAGGGGCGTTGCCGCGAAGTCCGCATCGGTTCCGTCCGATCTTCCGCTCAGCCTGCTCACACGTATCCCCTGTTCTTCGGTCCCAAAATTCTGCCTCGACTCCGACAAATCTACTGGACTGACGTGCCTACTGGAGTGACGTGCCTCTGGCGGCACGCCCTGGCCCGGGCCGCCTAGACGTCCAGCGCCGGGTTCCGGTCGAAGAAGCCGGCCGGCTTGAGCCAGAACGCGACTGTGTCCACCGGCATGACCGGCCACTCCTCCGGCCGTGGGATGTGGTGAATGCCGAAAACGTACCAAAGGACGACGTCGGTGTTTTCCACGGACCGCCCCTGCCGCACCCATTCGGGCATTCCCAGCCCCCCTGTGCCCTGGTTCACGAACTCGCCGGCCGGCCAGCGCTCCGCGGCATCGTTGGGCGTCACCCATACTGTGTGCCCAATGACCTCCGCACGCTGGAAAACCGGAGATGCCGGGTCAAAGAACGACGGGAAAGCTGCGCCGGGCACCAGCTTGTACGACACCGGGGTCCCGAGCCCGTTGACCGAGTTGTCGTTCGTCACCGTCCAGGCCCGCTGGGTCTCCCAGGAGTAGTCGTCGTGCCCCTCGGTCGTGATGGGGGTCTTGTTCTGATGCAGGGCGAGCCCGTACGGATTGTCCGGACCCATCGGGACCATCGCGGTTTCCGAACGGTAAACGGTATTTGCGGTGCCGTCGATGTCCAGGTCGAGCCGGGCCACAAGGAAATGCTGGTGGAAGGGTGCGTAGGTCCGGTTGTCCACCAGCGTTCCGCTCGGATGCTGCTGGCCCTCGCCGAAATGGCTGACCACCATGATGCCGGTGGCCCTCACCTCGCACTCAATGTTCCCGTCCTGATAGAAGCGCCAGTACACCAGGTATTCATAGTTGGCGACGGTGACATGGAAAGAAATCACCAGTCGACGTATCCGGCGCACTTCCATGCCGCCGTCGTGGTCGATGTGCTTCCACAACACCGCCCCGTCCTCTTCGTGGATGCAGATGGCGTTCCTGATGGTGTAGGGCTCCCCCGCAGAATTGTGCATGACCGCATCCAAATACCGGATTTCCCCGAGGCAGTCGCAGCCCAGTTCCAGCGACGTCGTCATGAATCCCAGACCCCATTCGCCGACGTCGAACGCGGTGCGCCGGTAGTGGTCATCGCTGGGATCCCGGTAGGGAACGGCCATTTCGGCGAAGGACAGGCGGTTCGCGATCGGCCGTTCGCGGCCGCCGTCGCGATAGCTGACCCGGTGCAGCGTCAGACCTTCGCGGTAGTTGAACCCGACGCGCAGGGACCAGTTCTGCCAGCTGATCCTGTTGCCGTCCATCTGAAAGGAAACGCCTTCGGGCTGGACAATGTCCAGCGGCTTGAGCGGTTCGCGGGTGCTTGCGTCGCGGAGCCGGTCCGGGATCAGCGCCGGGACATATTCGCCCATGATCTCGGGACGGTCCACCGCAAAAGTGTCCTCGATGTCCAGCAGCTCCATGGAAGCCAGGTCAATGACGCAGTGGAACCCGTTGACCGGCCCCGCATACGGGTTGGCGCCCGCACCGGCACGGACCCACGTGTCGGACCAGCCGATCCGGCGCCCCTGGTGCTTCTCCGGGATCATTGACAGGCCATAGGTCCACACGTCCATGAAGACCAAGGACAGATCAGTGATGCCGCGCATGGCAAGCGCAGCGATCACCTGCGGGTGGCTGCGCAGCGCTGCGTCAGCTTCTTCCCACTCGTCGACGGTCATGTTCGCCTGAACGCCAGGGATATGGGTGAAGGAGAGGACAACCCCGTGGGTCAGCGATAACCGCGCCTGGTAGGTCTTGTTGGAGGACCGTTCGAAGCAGTTCACGCCGACGATCCGTTCCGGAGCCGGCGCGCCGGCAGCGGCTTCGAAGGCGGCGACGGCAGCCTTTTCCGGTTCGATCAGCTCGATTGCGGCAAGCCGCCACGCCGGAAACGTGACGCCCTGTGCGCTGGCGAGCAAGGACGCAGCTGCACGGAACTCGTCCTCGCCCAGCGGATCCAGCGGATGAGACGGTGCGGCCCTTCTCACGGCGCTCTCCTTCTGCGGGTCACGTTCACGGCCCGCTACGGCTTATCTTCCTCGGCGGCCTCGGTGAAGAGGGCACCCTGCGCGGCTCCCGAGCCCGACCTCCCGCCGCCCGCTCCGCGCAGGATGAATGCGATACCGACGGCGGCCGCCGCGCCGACCAGCGGCCCGGCGACATATACCCAGTAGTCGCTGAAGTTTCCGCTGGCGAGATCCGGCCCGAACGTTCGTGCCGGATTCATCGAAGTGCCGGAGATGGGGCTGCCCCACAGGCCTGCCAAGGCAATGTACGCGCCGACCCCGAACGCCCCAAACAGTCCGACGTTCTGGGCCCCGGAGGCGGTTCCCAGGATGACGCTGACCAACACCATCGTCAGCAGTGCCTCCATCAGGAACGCGGCGCCGGCCGTATAGCCCGCCGCCGGATAGTTTGAACCGTAGGTGGCGGACACGCCGATCACGCCCTGCAGCAGCAGACAGGCGAGCGTCGCGCCAAGGAGCTGAACGACGATGTAGGCCGGCACCCGGCGCCACGGGAAGTCACCGCGGAGCGCGAACGCAATGCTGACCGCAGGGTTCAGATGCGCGCCCGAGATCTTGCCCATGAACAAGATGATGCCCATGACCATCAGACCCGGAGCCACCACTGCCGCCGTGCGGCTGATGACGCCGGGGAACGCCTGGCCCATCATGCCGCCGCCGGCCGCGACGACCACGAGCAGGAACGTGCCGTATAACTCCGAGAACAGGCGCCGCCATTCCTGGCGCGGATCATTAAAGTCCTCAATACGCTGCAGGACGCTTTGCTCCACTATTTCAAGTATGTTGGGTATGACGTCGTGATGCGCGTGGTCCCGGCGAGCGCCGTCTTTGTCCTGATTTGCCGCCATGGCTGTCCGCCTCCGCAGGTTCTGGCCATGTGGTCTGCCGTGCCCAGCCTCGGTCTGCCACCTCAGAAGGCCAATGTACCGCTGACGGCGACAGTTGTCAGCGCTCCGCGGGTGGCTCGCTGCCAGCGGGTGGCTCGCTTAGGGTCAGTGTGGCAATTTCGTAAGGACATCCGAGGGACAAAGTCCTAGCATTCAGCCATGAGGCAAGAAACCTGGCAAAAGTATTCCGAGTGGCCCCTCGTCGGTGCGGCTTTTGTTTTTCTGGCGGCCTACTCCATCCTCGTCATTGCAGAACCGCCGCAGCCCTACGCCGACCTTCTCGGAATCGTCGTGGGGTCAACGTGGGTCGCCTTCGGCGCCGACTACATTGTGAAGTTGCTCCTGGCGCCCCAACGGGGCCGGTGGTTCGTCCGCCACCCCTTGGACCTGCTCATGGTGGTGCTCCCCGTTGCGCGGCCGTTGCGGCTCCTGCGTCCGTTCACCTTGCGCCGGGTCATGGAACGGGCCCCGGGCACCGCCATCAGGACCCGCGTCCTGGCCTACGTCATTGTCTCCGCGGTCCTCCTGCTCTACACGGTCGCCTTGAGCGTCTTCAATTTCGAAAAGGGCGCACCGAACGCGAATATCACCTCGATGGGCGACTCGTTGTGGTGGGCAATTGTCACCATCACAACGATCGGCTATGGCGACTACTACCCCGTAACCGTTCCGGGCCGGTGGGCTGCGGCCACGCTGATGGTCGGCGGGTTTGCAGTCCTGAGCATGGTCACGGCGGTGGTGTCCTCCTGGCTAGTTGAAAGTGTGACGGCAGCAACCAATCTGCGGAGGCGGTCGGACGAAGGCATCGGCAGCGAAGAACGTGCCCGCCTCGTGGCCCAGATCAGCAGGCTCCATGACCAGCTGGCCCAGGGACCGGGCGATTCCGGCAGTACCCCGGCCCTCGGAGGGACACCCAAGGAACCGCCTCAGGGGCATTGACGCTGCCTGCGTACGCTTGGACTTTCCTGACGCCATGGCCGCAGCCGGCCGGAGCAGGTACAACTGATTCATGACCACCCCTTCCCTGGTGCTCGGCCCTATGGTGCGGTACGTGGATGAGACGTCGGCGAGTGTCTGGGTGGAGACCCAAACCGCTGCCCGGGTTTCCATCCGTGCCGGCGGCCGGGGCTGGGAGGCCCGCACATTCGCAGTTCACGGCCACCACTACGCGCTGGTGGAATTGGACGGGCTGGAGTCCGGCACGGTGACGCCGTACGCCCTCGATATCAACGGAACGCAGGCCTGGCCCGACCCCTCATCCGGGTTTCCGCCGTCCATGATCGCCACACTGGCCACCGGCAAGCCGCTGCGGATGGCCTTCGGCTCCTGCAGGACCAGCGTCCCGCACGATGCATCCGGCAACCGGTCCCATGGCGTCGACTCACTGCGCGCCTATGCGCTGAAGATGGCCTCCGGCGGAGACCTGCCGTGGCCGGATCTGCTGGCCTTCCTCGGAGACCAGGTGTACGCCGACCTGACCAGTGAACAAATGCAGGAGTTCATCCGCGGCCGGCGCGACATCAAGGCACCCCCCGGCGAAGAGCTCAAGGACTACGAGGAATACGCCCACCTGTACTTTCTGGCCTGGTCAGACCCCGCGAACCGATGGCTGCTGTCGACCCTGCCCAGCGCCATGATCTTCGATGACCACGACATCCGCGACGACTGGAATACGTCGCTGAGCTGGAAGAAGAAGATGGAGGCGACCTCGTGGTGGCGTGGGCGGATCGTCGCGGGACTGGCCTCGTACTGGGTCTACCAGCATCTGGGGAACCTGTCACCGCAGGAACGGGCTGAGGATGCCGTGTGGCAGCGGATCATCGGGCACACAGGCGGGGATGAGCTCGATGTGGGCGCCGAGCTGGACAGCTTCGCGGAGCGGGCTGATCGGGACCCCAAATCCTACCGGTGGAGCTACTGCCGCGACTTCGGCGACACCCGGCTGATCGTGGTCGACTCCCGCGCAGCCCGGGACCTGACGCCGGACGACCGGGCGCTGGTCGATGCGGTGGAAATGGCGTGGCTGGACGACCGGATGCAAGGCGGCTTCCGCCACCTGCTCGTGGCGACGTCCCTGCCTTTCCTGTTGCCGATGGGCCTGCACTACGTCGAGTCGTGGAATGAGGCCGTCTCTGAGGGCGCGTGGGGTAACCGTGCCGCCTGGGCCGGCGAGAAGCTGCGCCAGGCGCTGGACCTGGAACACTGGGGCGCATTCCAAAACAGCTTCCGGGAACTGGCGGCCATGGCCAGCGAAGTCGCCGACGGCAAACGCGGCCCGGCACCGGAAACAATCACCTTCCTCTCCGGGGACGTCCACTACTCCTACGTTGCGGAGGTGGAGCGTGCCTCGGGCAGCCGGATCCTGCAGGCCGTCTGCTCCCCCATCCGCAACCCGTTGCCCCGCCTGATGAGGTCCTTCGCGGCCATCATGTCCTACGGCCTGGCCACCCCGGTGGGCGCCTTGGTCGCGCGCTCCGCCAAGGTGCCGGACCCGCCATTCCACTGGTCCGGCATCCGGGGGCCCTGGTTCCAAAACAACGTGGCCTATCTGGAGGTGGTACCGGAAGGGCTGAAATTGTGGTGGCAGACCGGGGTGGTGGACGACGGCGACCACCTGCATCCGAGGCTGGAACGCGTCGCCACCCTCACGGTGTCTCCGCGGAGCGCGCACGACCCCGTCCAGGGACAGCAGGGGCAACAGCGAAACGCATGACGCGAGTTTCTTGTGATCCCCGCGTCGGCGCAGACGTTCTACCGAAGGTCGCGGTCAGCGGCTGCCACGTTCTCGACGGCGACCGTTTCGATGATTCTGGTCGATGGCTCACCAACCAGCGCCGGCGCCGTCACACCCGTTTTCCACGTATCGTTCTGCAGCCGGCCCAGGAAGTCCACCGCCGCCGCCTGCGTATCGAAGTCCATCTCCAGCATCACGTAATCCTGCTGGTCAAGCGGGCGCGAGATCCGGAATGACCGCACGCCCGACGCAGCGCGGTCCAGCGGATCGCTGTCGAAAGCCCTCCGCCACATGTCAAAATCCCGGACCTGGTGTTCGATCTGCAGGGTAATCACTGGGGCGCTCCTGTCGACGGTTCTACACGCCCACTGTAGGCCCCGAAGGCCCCGCCAAGTAAGGAGCATGGCCGAAGTGTTATTCCGGCTGGCTTCCGGTGTTGGTGCTGTTCGGGGCGCTGGACTGATCGGCCTGGTGGCGTTGCCGGCGGCTCGCCAGCAGGAACGGCACCGCGATCAACTCGATCAGGCCGCCGATCGCCAGCGACGCCGCGTAGCCGTACACATCTGCCGCCCGTCCGAGCAGCGGCTGGACCACCACGCCACCGCTTGAGCCCATCAGTGAATCGAAGCTGAGCACTGTGGCGCGCTGCTTCGAGGCGATCATGTCATTCAAGTACGCCTGCCGCACCGGTATGCCCGCCGAGGACACCACTGCCCAGAGCGCCAACAGCACCAAGGCCACCCAGAACACGTGGGTGAACCCGAGCACCACCAGGATCACCGTGTCCACGACGCTGCTCAGGATCAACACGGTGGTGCGCCGACGGACAAGGTGCCGGATGCGGGGAGCCATCCAGCCGCCGAGCACCTGCGCCGCGGCCACGATGGCCGCCGCCAGGCCCGCGACGGAATACGCGCGGGGGTCCCCATAGAGCTCGAGCAGGTATGGCTGCAGGGCGTAAAACACATAGATCCCGACGCCGAAAGTGAACGGCGCGGCCAGCATCACGTAACGTACGGGCGGATTCTTCAAGCCGTTCTCGATCGAGGCGGCAAGTACAGCCCGGGTCGCCTGGAGGGGATGGGTCGAACGTTCGGGGGTGAACCCGACGTCGCGCATGAGCCCAAAGGCCACCGCGAACATGGCCAGCAGCACGCCCACGCGCATCAGGAACGGCACGCCCAGGTTGGTGGCCTGCGCGATCACGCCGCCGGCAACAGAGCCGGCGAGCATCGCGACTCCGGCGACCATCTGGCCCCGCCCGAGCACCGCTTCCATCCCGCCCTCGAACCCCGAGAAGCGCAGTGCATCGACGAGCCAGGCCTCCACCGCTCCGGAGAAGAAGGTGAAGCCCAGGCCGAGCAGGACCGACACCACCGCCCACCACCAGAACGGGGCGGAGAACTGCCAGAGCAGGTAGTAGAAGTAGGTCGAGACGGCGAGGGTCACGGTTCCGAGCAGGAACGAGACGCGCCGGCCCCACCCGTCGGCAACCACCCCGGTGGGCACCTCGAACAGCACCATGCCGGCCGTGAAGAAGGCATTCGCGGCAAACGCCTCGAAGTTGCTGAGACCGGCGTCGAGCAGGAAAAGGGTGTTGATCCCCCAGATGAACGAGGCCGCAAGGGTATTGCCCAGCGTCAACGTCAAATAGATGCGCTGAATCTTTCGGGCGGCGGCGTTCATCGCGTCGCCGTCCCCGCCAGGGCGAGGAGGGAGCACGAGCCCATTCTCGTCTCCGCTGCCGGCACGCGCCAGTGCACACCAGGCGCAGGGCAGGACGCGAACGGTCGAGCCGACGATGCCCGGTCTGCTCAGCTGCCCTGGTTCGTGTAGAACGACCGCCGGCGGGCGTACTCATGGACCCGGTCCAGGGTGGCGATCTGGTCGCGTGCCTTGGTGGCCAGTCCGTCGAACCTGGAACCGTCCAGTCCCAGATCGCCGGAGAGATCCTGCAGCGTCTGCCACAGCCCTAGTTTTCCCATCACCGCCGACCGCATGACCTCGGACTCCAGCACCAGCGTCATCGGCGAGCGGCTCACCACCCGCCCGTTGAGCTTGAGTCGGCCGGCACGCTCCGCAACCCACGCCGCCACCCGCCGCGGAGTTCGCCGTGGCAGGCCAAAATCCCCCACTAGTCCGCGCAGGTACTCCCGCTCCTGCCTGATTTGGGTGGCAAGTGCTGCAAGTTCGGCGTGGAAGGGGGTGTCCGTGAAGTCGCGCGCCATGCGCTCTATGCGGCCCTGCCCCGCTGTGGCTCCCGCGAGGTGGTCCGAGAGGTAGAGCCCGAACAATTTCTTATCGATTTTTCCGGAAATCTGCGGTGCCATGAATGCTCCACTCTGATCGAAGGGTTGCTTCGGGAAACATCACCCTACCGGAGGGCATGGCGGGCCCAGAAGTTCTATCGGGGCGCGGAATCGTCGTGCGCCGGCCGCACTGACCCGGCGTCGGGATCCATCGCCACGAGCCCGGCGTCGTCCTTCACCTCTGTCAGTTCCTGCGCCACGTCAGGCTTGAGCCAGGACGCCACCACGCTGACTCCGCCTCCGTCGTCGCGGTCGATCACGACGTCGATCTCGGAGGCGGCCGCCCCCATGCGCGACAGCTGCTCGCGATATGACGCGACGAGCATCTCCAGGCTTTCCTCGGTCCACTCCCCCGGCCGCATCCTCGTTGAGATTTCGACCGGTTCAGGCTGATACAGCGTCATGAAAGTCCTTCCCGTGGGGTTCGATCAGGGCGAGCACGACCCCATTCTCGCCCCCTGCGCCGGTGTGCGCCAGAGCAGGGACATCGGGCCGCCATGGCGCCAGGGCGTTCCGAAGTGAACTACGGCTATTCCCAAGTACTCCCCGCACTCGATCACCTGGGCGCGATGCACAGCGACGTCGTCGTTCCTCTCCTGCAGGCCTGGCTGGGAAAAGTGGGCCGGCAGCAATAGGAACATCTCCCCGGGACTGTCGCGGCGCCGGTTCCTATGTGCTGAGGCGGAAAACGTCGGCTTTGATCGCGTGGCGTCCGGTCTTGCGCTTCCCCGACGGCGTCCCATACAACACCAAGGCCGACCGGTCATCGTCGAGAACGGTGATCCCCTCGGCATGGTCCTCGTCCTCACCGAACGGCGCGTCAAATTCGCAATGCAAGTCGTCTTTCGGCAGGACGGCCTCGGCCTGCGACGTCAGCGCGCCCCGCCAGCGAAACACGGCCGCACGCCCGTCGAGTTCCATGGTGGGTCCCGCCAGGACGAGCAGGTCATTTCCGTGACGGCACAGATCCCGCACGCCCAAACCATGCAGGCGAAGGAAGTGCTTGCGGTAGCGACGATTCCCGGGACCGATCGGCTGCGGCTCCAAGCCGGGCCCGCCACCAACCTGGAGCTCTATGATCATCGCCCACCCACGCAGCACCGGCCCGCGCAGACCGATGAACACCCGGTCGCCCGCTACGGCGAGGCCCTCGCAGTCAATGCCGTTGTCCTTGCCCGGGATCGGGCGACCGGTCGTCGAGGACTGGATGAAGCTACCAAGATGTGGGTCATCGGCCAGCAGATCCACCAGGTCCGTGCCCCGGCCGAGGCCCAGCACGGCGGGGCGCTGCTGCTGTCCCGTCCGGCCGCCGCCCGGATCGAGGAGGTCCTTAGTCGAAAGCCGGGCCAACACCCGACGGCGCTGGCTGACCTCCACTGTCGCCAGGGAATCCTGCGCTTCTGCGGGCGTGACGTTGTTCTTGACCTGTTTGCGGGCCGAGCTGTGCGATCCAAGCAGCCACAACGTTTCATCCTCGACATCGAGGCCCTCGATGTCCATCTCACCCCTGTCCCCGGGCAGCTCAAGGAGGTGGGTGAGATCGAAGCTGCGGTGGGTGCGGGCCTGGTCGCCGGCCTCCAGGGTGAGCCGTTCGAGGCTGGTCGTCTCGTCATTGGCGACCCAAAGGTGGGAACCCTGCCGGGCGACCGCGGACAACCCGTCGCGCAGGTCAGCCTTCGGATCCAGGGTGCTGCGCTGGTCGAGTACGAGGCTGATTTCGCCGGAGGGCTCGTCCGGCCGCGGCCATCCGCTCACCGCGGCACACCCATCCTCTTCAGCGGTGATCGGTAGTTCATTCCCGCGCTCTCCGTTCGCGCAGCCAAGGGATGAGGCCACCTGCCAGGAGCATGTCCACCTGACGGCTGGAGAGACTGTGCCGCACAGGGTAGACCTCGTCTCGGGTCCGGTTCTCCACGAGGATCTCCTTGCCTGTGAGCAGGGCGTCGTGTATTCCTGTCAGCGCGAGCACATCGTCCTGTTCGATGCGGTCATGATCGGCCGCATTTGTGAACTCGACTGCGAGGACGCCGAAATTGGCCAGGTTCTGCCAGTGGATCCGCGCGAACGAGACGGCCACCACTGCGCGCAGCCCGAGGAAGCGCGGGGTGATAGCTGCGTGTTCCCGTGAGGATCCCTGGCCGTAGTTCGTGCCGCCGACCAGGATGTGCCCGGTGGAGTCGCGGGTTTGGGCGGCGCGGGCGGCGTAGGTGGGGTCGAGCTGGTCGAAGGTGAATTCGGCGAGTTTGGGGATGTTGCTGCGGTAGGGCAGAACGCGCGCACCGGCTGGCAGAATCTCGTCCGTCGAGACATCGTTGCCCACCACCAAGGCCACTGGTGCCTCGATGCGGTCGGCGAGTGGGCCGAAGACCGGAAGCGAGGAGATGTTTTCGCCCTTGACCAGCGCTACTTTGCCGGCTTCCTCCGGCGCCAACGGCTCCTCCAGCATTGCCACGTTCACGCTCGACACCGCGGGAAGTTCGATCTCGGGATACTCAAGGTCGAAAAGCTCCGTCAGGTCCCGCGGGTCGGTGATAATTCCGGTGAGCGCAGCAGCCGCAGCCGTCTCCGGCGAGCACAGGTAGACCGAGTCCTCCTTCGTGCCCGAACGGCCGGGAAAGTTGCGGGGCATCGTGCGCAGGCTGTTGCTTCCGTTCGCGGGGGCCTGTCCCATCCCGATACAGCCCATGCATCCGGTCTGATGCAGTCGGGCTCCGGCGCTGATCAGATCAAACGTGGCCCCCATCCTGGTGAGGTCTTGCAGGATCTGCCGGGAACTCGGGTTGACGTCGAAAGACAGTCCAGGGTGGCACTGCCGTCCCTTCGTGATGGCGGCGACCATTGCGAAGTCGCGCAGGCCCGGGTTCGCTGAGGACCCAATCACGACCTGCGCCACCGGCCTGCCAGTGACCTCCCGCACCGGAACGACGTTGCCGGGCGAGCTGGGCAGGGCGATGAGCGGCTCGATCGTGGCCAGGTCGATCTCGTCGGTCACGTCGTAGGTGGCACCGGAATCGGCGAGGAGTTCGGTGAAATCGTCCTCGCGCTGTTCGGAGCGCAGGAAGGCCCGCACCTGGTCGTCGGCCGGGAAGACCGTGCTCGTCGCACCGAGTTCGGCCCCCATATTGGCAATCACGTGCCGGTCCATCGCGCTCAGTGTGGCGAGGCCGGGACCGTAGTACTCGATGATCCGGTCCTTGCCGCCCTTCACGCCGTGCCGGCGAAGCATTTCGAGGATGACGTCCTTGGCACTGGTCCACGCTGGCAGCTTGCCGGTAAGCCGCACGCCCCAGATCTCCGGCATCTTCAGGTAGAGCGGCTCGCCCGCGATGGCCAGGGCTACCTCGGTGCCGCCGACCCCGATTGCCAGCATCCCCAGCGACCCAGCGGCCGGGGTGTGACTGTCGGAACCGACCATGGTCGTGCCCGGACGGCCAAACCGCTGCATGTGGGTCGGATGGGACACCCCGTTTCCGGCCTTCGAGAACCACAGACCAAACCGGCGGCAGGCCGAGCGGAGAAAATCATGGTCTTCAGCGTTCCTGCTGTCGGCCTGCAACAAGTTGTGGTCCACGTACTGCACGGATACTTCAGTTTGTGCCCGATCGAGCCCGATGGCCTCCAGCTCGAGCATGACCAGCGTCCCGGTCGCGTCCTGGGTGAGGGTCTGATCGATACGCAGGCCAATCTCACGGCCGGGAATCATCTCCCCGGCCACCAGATGGGATGTGATGAGCTTTTGGGCCACGTTGTAGGCCACGGTGGGTTCCTTACTCGATGGCGAGGCCGGACGCCGTCAACGAATCGGGCACTGGGCACTCCCCTTATCCCCAAATTAGCCCACTCCGGGCGCCGGGAACAGTGGGGATTTGACGGTCATTGTGGCGCTGCCGGCCCCGGGACGCTCCTGGTGTTCAACGAGCTGAAGAAGGCGAGGGCCGCTGCCAGTCCGGCACTCAGCACGACGGCTCCCAGCCACATCGACACTGGCCATTGAATCGATGCCGCCAGGGCGATCCCAGCCAGTTGGCCGGTCCAGATGAGTGCCGCCAGCACGGCGGTGACCGCCGGCAACCTGCGCCTTAGCCACAGGCCCCGCTGTCGGGCAAGCAGCAGATCCGCCGCTGCCGCGATGATCGTGGCTCCGGCCGCACCGGCGACCGCGACCGGGCGCAGCCCCGACATGGCCAGCGGCAGCCACGCCACCACGGCGACCAGGATGGTGGCAATACCGAAAGGCGGCCTTCGGGCTCCGGAGAAGGTGTAGAGGAAGGGGGCGATAATCAGCGCTGTGGTCACCAAATAGCTGGCCAGTCCGAGGGCCGGGGGCAGCTCCGCCTGGGTGTGCCCGGGGCTCCCGATCGGCGTCTGCAGATAGGGGACGGCCGGCGGGGTCCGGACGAACGCCGAGCAGTAAATGAGGAAGAAGGCTCCCAATCCGGTCATCAGGGCGAGAGACAACAATGCAGCCGGCGTCCATGAGAAGGCTTCTGCACCGCCGGCGGCCCGTGCACTGCGGATACCAGTGCCGAGGATGAGGAAGAGGCTGAACCCCAGCAGCAAGTGGGTGGGGCTCACCAGCGCATCGAGGGAGACTTCGATGCCCAGGATCTCGTGCCAGGCCAGATCCAGGACACCCGCGACGGCGAACAGGACCAGTCCGATGACCGTGCCCCGGTAGCCGGCCGGCACCGACCGCGTCAATGGCCGCCCGGGCTGGCGGTTCCACCAGATCACACTTGCCGTCCACGCGGCGGTGGCCACGAGGCCCGAATAGAGTGCCGCGTGCCAGGGGGTGAAGAAGGTTTCAAGCCCGGGAACGTGCAGGTGGGCCCAGCCGTCGAGGAACACAGCCAGGAGGAGCCAGATGCCCAGCAGTTGCGTCACAAGGTCGTTCCGCGCACCGGCCCGAAGAGTCTGCGCTGCCGTGTCAACCATCGTCACTCTCCTCGCACCCGCCGTGCCGTCACCCTCGCCGTGCAGTCCAGGGAGGCCGGGACGCCCACACTTGGCCCGCGTCGAATGATTAAAGCTTGGACCTCCCGGTGTCCGACCGCCAGTGCTGCATTCCCTCAGCCCGCTACTGGTTGTGCCGACGGGTTATGCCACGGGTTAAGCCTGCGCGGTGGTGACGTTTTCGAGCACGACGGCGAGGCCCTGGCCGACGCCGATGCAGATCGCGGCGACGCCCCAGCGCTGCCCGGAGGCCTGCAGGGACCGGGCCAGGGTGCCCAGGATCCGCCCGCCGGAGGCGCCGAGCGGGTGGCCCATGGCGATCGCGCCGCCGTGCCGGTTCACGATTCCCGCATCGATGCCCCAGGCGTTGATGCAGGCCAGGGACTGCGCGGCGAACGCCTCGTTCAGTTCGACGGCGCCGACCTGGTCCCAGCCGATGCCCGCTTTCGCGAGGGCCTTGTTCGCGGCCTCGACCGGGGCGTAGCCGAAGTACTGCGGGTCGTTGGCGTGCGCGCCGCGCCCGGCGATCCGGGCCAACGGCTCCAGGCCCAGGATCCCGGCGGCCTTTTCACTGCCCAGCCACGCCGCGGACGCGCCGTCGGAGAGCGGGGACGCGTTCCCGGCCGTGACGGTGCCGTTCCCGGTCCGGAACACGGTCTTGAGCCCGGCGAGCTTCTCCGCCGAGGACCCGGGACG